>NZ_JBJHAB010000016.1:0-94296 GCF_054050815.1 Blastococcus sp. SYSU DS0552 | reverse complement strand
CCCCCCCGCCCCCCCCCCCCCCCCCCCCCCCCCCCCCCCCCCCCCCCCCCCCCCCCCCCCCCCCCCCCCCCCCCCCCCCCCCCCCCCCCCCCCCCCCCCCCCCCCCCCCCCCCCCCCCCCCCCCCCGGACGGGCTAGGCGAGGTCGAGGTCGGCGAGGGTGAAGGCGGCCCGGTACTCGAAACCGGCCTCCTCCACCGCCGCGCGCCCACCGCGGTCGACGATCACCGCGATCGCGACCACCTCCGCGCCGGCCTCCTGCAACGCCTGCGCCGCGGTCAGCGGGCTGCCGCCGGTGGTGGAGACGTCCTCGACGACCAGGACGGCGCGGCCGGCGACGTCCGGCCCCTCGATCCGGCGCTGCAGGCCGTGGGCCTTGCCCGCCTTGCGGACGACGCAGGCGTCGAGGAAGCCCTCGCCCGCCGCGGCGGCGTGCAGCATCGCCGTGGCGACCGGGTCGGCGCCGAGGGTGAGCCCGCCGACGACGTCGTAGCGCAGGTCGCCGGTGAGCTGCCGCATCACGCGCCCGACCAGCGGCGCGCCCTCGTGGTGCAGCGTGAGCCGACGCATGTCGATGTACCAGTCGGCCTCCTGCCCGGAGGAGAGCGTGACCTTCCCGTGCACCACGGCGAGGTCGAGGATCAGCTGCAGCAGCCGGTCGCGGTCGGGCAGCGAGGCCTCGCTCCAGGGGCCCGCGCCGAGGGACGAGGTGTGGGGGGGAACGAGGTCCTTCTCCATGGCACGGACCCTACTGAGCGCCTCGCCCGGCGGAGTCCGGGCGACGCACCGGCCCTCACAGGCCGGCGGGCTGGAGCACCTGGTCGATGATGTAGACGGTCGCGTTCGCCGTCTGCACGTTGCCGCACACCACCGTCGCCTCCTCGCCGACGATGGTCGCCTCGGCGCCGATGGTGAAGTTTTCGCCGGAGCGCTCGATGGTCACCTCGTCGTTGCTCAGCGTGGCGTGCGTGCCGGCCAGCTCGTCCGGGGCCAGGCGGCCCGGGATGAGGTGGTGGGTGAGCACCGCGGTCAACGCCGGGGTGTCGGCGAGCAGCCCGTTCAGCGCGTCCGGGGGGAGGGCCTCGAACGCCGGGTTCGACGGTGCCAGGACGGTGATGTCCTCCGTGGTGTTCAGGGTCTCGACCAGGTTCGCGGCCTGCACGGCCTGCACGAGGGTCGACAGCGCCGGGGTGTTGCCGGCCGCGGTGGCCACCGGATCGGCGCTCATGCCCTCGAAGCTGCCCGGGCCCTCGGCGGGCACCGCTGCGCAGCCCTCGCCGAACGGCCCGTCGAAGGCCGGCGCCGCCGCACTCGTCTCCGGCGCGGAGCTGGTGGTGGCGGGGGTGGTGCCGGCGGTGCTGCCGGCAGGGTCGTCGGAGCCGCAGGCGCTCAGCGTGATCGCCAGGCTGGAGACGGCGATGAGCAGAACGCCGCGGGTCGGGGTGCGCGTCATGGTGGTGATCCTGTCTGTTCCCGTGCGAGGGCGGGGTCACGATCGCGCGTGCGCCGGCCGCGGGCGCGGTGCTGCGGCCGGGCCGTCTGCCAGGCTGGACGCGTGCCGCGCGAACCCCGCCCCCGCCCCGCCGACGGAGACCCGACCCGGCAGGCACCGCCGTCGGCGAGGGTCGCCATCGCCCTGCTGGCGACCCTCGCCGCCCTGCTCGTGCTCTACGTGACGATCACCTGGCTCGGGCGTGAGGGCGTCGTCGAGGTACTGACCGAGGGCGGGCTCACCCGGGACGAGGCGCAGCAGTTCCTGCTGGTCAACACCACCGTCCCGCTCGTCCTCGGGGTCGGCTACGGCGTCTCGGCCTGGGCGCTGGCGGGCCGCCGCCGGTGGGGCCGGTGGACCGGGCTGGTCGCGACGATCGTGCTGGCGGTGGTGCTGCTGTCCACGATGTTCACCGCGGGTGGCACCACCGTCGTCGCGCTCCTCCTGCTGGTGCTGTCGGTCGCGGCGGCGACCAGCCTGGCGGCGCGCACGACGCGGGACTGGGTGAACGCCGGTCCCGGCTGAGGGCCGCCCCGGCTCAGCCCTGCCCGGTGGCGCGCTGCCACTTGCGGAAGCGGTACCAGTCGTTGGACGGCTTCGCCGCCAGCAGCACGACCCCGGCGGCGGTGAGGGCGAGCTGGAACCACGTGAGCGTGTTGACGAACGGCAGCGGCCCGCTGGCAACGGCGTTGAACGGGCCGGTGAGCAGCGTGAGACCACCGAGGACCCACAGCACGATCCGCGCCCAGTTGCGGCCCTGCCAGGCGAACCACAGGAACAGCAGCTGCAGCAGGAGCACGAGGAGCGTGAAGCCGATGGTGAGCTGCGCCGTCATCTCCGCGAACGTCTCGGGGTCCAGACCCTCGAACTCGGCCCCCTGGAGATCGGCACCCGCCCGGCCGACGGTCCAGGCGACCACCTCGTCCCAGTTGAGCAGCATGACGGCGGACGCCACGGCGCTGAGCACCAGCGAGCCGAGGAAGGCGCCGATCCCGGCGCGCACCGTGACCGGGCGGTCCAGGGGTGCCGGCGCGCCGGACCCTCCGCCCGTGGGGGCCGAGGGCGCGGGGGCGTAGCCGTACGGGTTCTGGGCGTACGGGTTCTGCGGTCCCTGGCCGTAGGGCGGCTGACCCCCGTACGGAGGCTGACCCCCGTAGGGCGGCTGGCCGTAGGGCGGCTGGCCCGAGGGCTGACCCCACCCCGGCTGCGGCCGGTCGCCCTGCCCCTCGGGCTGCCCCTGCTGCTGGCCGTGCTGGTCGTCCTGCCCCGCCGTCATCGTGCCTCCGCCTCCCCGGTCCCCGTCGTCGCCGCGATCATCGACGACGACGCGGGCGGGGACCAGCAGGGCACGCGGTCCCACCCGATCGGACGGCGCGCCCGCCGGACCGCAGGGGCCCGGCGGGCGCGGCGACGGGGGCCAGGCCCGCCCGCGGGCGGTTACGCGCCGCGGGTGACGCGCAGCCCCTCGACGTCACCACCCGGCCAGTCGACGACGACCTCGTCGCCGTCCCGGATCTCCCCGGCCAGCAGCGCCTTGGCCAGCTGGTCGCCGATCGCCGACTGCACCAGCCGGCGCAGCGGCCGGGCCCCGTAGACCGGGTCGAAGCCGTTGAGCGCCAGCCAGTCGCGCGCGGCATCGGTGACCGTCAGGGTCAGCCGGCGGGCGGCCAGCCGGCGGGCCAGGACGCCGACCTGGATGTCGACGATCCCGGTCAGCTCCTCGCTGCCCAGCGCCCGGAACACCACGACGTCGTCGAGGCGGTTGAGGAACTCCGGCTTGAAGTGCGACCGCACGACGCCCAGCACGGCGTCGCGGCGCCGCTCCTCGGGCACCGACTGGTCGGCGATGATCTGCGATCCGAGGTTCGACGTCAGGATCAGGATCGTGTTGCGGAAGTCCACGGTCCGGCCCTGGCCGTCGGTCAGCCGCCCGTCGTCGAGCACCTGCAGCAGGACGTCGAAGACGTCGGGGTGCGCCTTCTCCACCTCGTCGAGCAGGACGACGGTGTACGGACGGCGGCGCACCGCCTCGGTGAGCTGACCGCCGGCCTCGTAGCCGACGTAGCCGGGAGGGGCTCCCACGAGCCGGGCCACCGAGTGCTTCTCGGAGTACTCGCTCATGTCGATGCGGACCATGGCCCGCTCGTCGTCGAACAGGAAGCCCGCCAGCGCCTTCGCCAGCTCGGTCTTGCCGACGCCGGTGGGGCCGAGGAACAGGAACGAGCCGGTCGGCCGGTCGGGGTCGGCGACGCCGGAGCGCGCCCGCCGGACGGCGTCGGAGACCGCCCGCACCGCGTCCGGCTGCCCGACGACCCGCCCGCCGAGCTCCTCCTCCATGCGCAGCAGCTTCTGGGTCTCTCCCTCCAGCAGCCGGCCGGCGGGGATGCCGGTCCAGGCCTGGACGACCTCGGCGATGTCGTCGGGGCCGACCTCTTCCTTCAGCATGGAGGCCTGCTCCTCGACCGACGCCTCGGCCTCGGTCAGCGCCTTCTCCAGCTGCGGCAGGCGCCCGTAGCGCAGCTCGGCCACCCGGGCGAGCTCACCCTCGCGCTCCGCGCGCTCGGCCTCCAGCCGCAGCCGCTCCAGCTCCTCCTTGATCTGCTGGATGCGGGTGATGGCGCTCTTGTCCTGCTGCCAGCGCGCGGTCAGCTCGGCCAGCTCCTCGCGCTTGTCGGCGAGGTCCTCGCGCAGCGCGGCCAGCCGCTCGAGGGACGACGGGTCGTCCTCCTTGGCCAGCGCCATCTCCTCGATCTCCAGCCGCCGGACGGCGCGCTCGACCTCGTCCACCTCGACCGGCCGGCTGTCGATCTCCATGCGCAGCCGGCTGGCGGCCTCGTCCACCAGGTCGATCGCCTTGTCGGGCAGGAACCGGGACGTGACGTACCGGTCCGACAGCGTGGCGGCCGCGACGATCGCGCCGTCGGTGATGCGCACGCCGTGGTGCACCTCGTAGCGCTCCTTGAGGCCGCGCAGGATGCCGATGGTGTCCTCGACGCTGGGCTCGCCGACGAAGACCTGCTGGAAGCGCCGCTCCAGCGCCGGGTCCTTCTCGATGTGCTCGCGGTACTCGTCGAGCGTGGTGGCGCCGACCATGCGGAGCTCGCCGCGGGCGAGCATCGGCTTGATCATGTTGCCGGCGTCCATGGCGCCGTCGCCGGTCGCGCCGGCACCGACGATGGTGTGCAGCTCGTCGATGAAGGTGATGATCTCGCCCTCGGCCTCGGTGATCTCCTGCAGGACGGCCTTCAGCCGCTCCTCGAACTCACCGCGGTACTTCGCGCCCGCGACCATGGACGCCAGGTCCAGCGCCATCAGCCGCTTGCCCTTGAGGCTCTCCGGGACGTCACCGGCGACGATCCGCTGGGCCAGGCCCTCGACGATGGCCGTCTTGCCGACACCCGGCTCGCCGATGAGGACGGGGTTGTTCTTGGTCCGGCGGGAGAGCACCTGCACCACGCGGCGGATCTCGGTGTCGCGGCCGATGACCGGGTCGATCTTGCCGTCGCGGGCGCGCTCGGTCAGGTCGACGGCGAACTTCTCGAGCGCCTGGTAGGTGGCCTCGGGGTCGGCGCTGGTCACCTTGCGGTTGCCGCGCACCGTGCGGAAGGCCGCCAGCAGCGCGTCACGGGTGGCACCGGCGCTGGTGAGCACGGCCCCGGCCTCCCCCTCCGAGCCGGCCAGCCCGACCAGCAGGTGCTCCGTGGAGACGTACTCGTCGCCGAGGGCCCCGGCCTGCTCCGACGCGGCGTTGATCACGCGCAGGAACTCGCGCGAGGGTGCGGGCGCGGAGACCGTCGCGCCGCTGACGCTCGGCATGCGGCGCAGCGCGGCGTCGGCCTTGCTGCGCACGTCGGCCGGGTCGGCACCGACCGCGGTCAGCAGCGGACCGGCGATGCCGTCGGCCTGCTCCAGCAGGGCGACCAGCAGGTGCAGCGGCTCCAGGGCCGCCTGACCCCGGCCGACGGCGAGACGCTGAGCGCCGGCGACGGCCTCCTGCGAGCGGGTCGTGAGCTTGCTCTCCATGCTCGGACGCACGTCCTTTCGTGTGGCTGGGGACGCCGTCCGTCCGTGGGCGGCGCCATCGACTCCTGCAACGAACCATGGGTTGAGTCTGTTCCGCTCAACTCTGCCCGTTCGACCGTCCCCGCGGGTCCCCACCGGCCGGCGGGTCCCCCATCCGAGGAGGCGCAAGGGCGGAAGGTCCCGGGTCCGCTGACGCCAGCCCCTAGACTGGCGACATGACCGCCCTGCCAGCCCCGAGCGTCGCACTCGACGATCAGCTGTGCTTCGCGCTGTACGCCGCGTCCCGGGCGGTGACCGCGCGGTACCGCCCGATGCTCGACGCGATCGGTCTGACCTACCCCCAGTACCTGGTGATGCTGCTCCTCTGGGAGTCCGACAACCAGACGGTCGGCCAGCTGGGCTCCCGCCTGGCCCTGGACAGCGGCACGCTGTCGCCGCTGCTCAAGCGCCTGACGGCCGCGGGGCTGGTCACTCGCCACCGGCGGGTCGAGGACGAGCGGTCGGTCTCGATCGCGCTCACCGACGCGGGCCGGGCGCTGCAGGACAAGGCCATGGCCATCTCCGAGGAGATGATCGGCGCGATCGGGTTCGACGCCAGCGAGTTCGACGACCTGAAGGCCCGGCTCCGGTTGCTCACCGACCGGGTCAACGGCGCGGCCGCGGAGCAGGCCGAGTCCGGACGGTAGGGCTCCGCCCGAGCGGGTAGGAGGGCGGCCACGGTGCCGCCCGAGCCAGGGGCGGCCACGGCCCGAAGGGACGACATGCCCACTCGTACCGCCCGCACCGCCTGGAACGGGACCCTCCAGGAGGGCTCGGGACAGGTGGAGCTCTCCAGCTCCAAGATCGGCACCTACGAGGTGTCGTTCCCCAAGCGCACCGCCGACGAGGCAGCCGGTGCCACCAGCCCCGAGGAGCTGATCGCGGCGGCGCACTCCGCCTGCTTCGCCATGGCGCTCTCCAGTGAGATCGGCAAGGCCGGCGGCACCCCGCAGTCGCTCGAGGTCTCGGCCGACGTCACGCTCGGCCAGCAGGACGGAGCCCCGGCGATCACCGGGGTCAAGCTCACCGTGCGCGGCGAGGTCGACGGCCTGGACGCCGCCGGCTTCGACAAGGCCGCGCAGGCGGCCAAGGCCGGCTGCCCGGTGAGCAAGGCGCTGGCCGGTACCGAGATCACGCTGGACGCCTCGCTGGAGGGGTGACCTCCGGCTGAACGGCGACGGCCCGCCTCCCCGAGGGAGACGGGCCGTCGGACGGTCAGGTCAGCGGGTGGCGGCCCCGGATCCGGCGTGCGCCACCTCGTCGGTGCGCTCGCCCCCGGCGTCCCGGCCCTCGATGGCATCGGTGTCGATGCGCACGGCGTCGGAACGCTCGGCCGCCTGGCGCTCGTCACCGGTCTCGGTGCGCAGCGCCACCTCGCGGATGAACAGCACCGCGAGGACGGCGACGACCGCCACGACGGCGGAGATCAGGAAGACCCGGCCGGTGGCGTCGCCGTAGGAGATGCGGATGAGCTCCTGGATCGGCGCCGGCGCATCCGCGAGGTCGGCCAGGCCGATGTCCCCGCCACCTGCCGCGGCAGCCTCGGCCGCACCGGGGATGTCGGCCAGGCCGCCCCGGATCAGGTTCCCGACGTGGTTGCTCAGCACCGCACCGAGCACCGAGACGCCGATCGTGCCGCCGAGGCTGCGGAAGAAGGCGACCGCGGAGCTCGCCGCCCCCAGGTCGGTCGCCGCCACGGTGTTCTGCACGGCGAGCACGAGGTTCTGCATGCTCATCCCGATCCCGACGCCGAGCACGAACAGGAAGAAGCTCAGCAGGACCATGTCGGTCTCGTGATCGATCGTCGCGAGCAGCGCGAAGCCGGCGACGACCAGGACCGAACCGGCCGTCAGGTAGGACTTCCACCGGCCGAACCGGGTGATGAGCAGACCGGAGACCGTGGAGGAGATCAGCAGGCCGCCGACCATCGGGATGGTGAGCAGCCCGGCCTCGGTGGGCGAGTACCCGCGGGAGATCTGCAGGTACTGGCCGAGGAACACCGTGGAGCCGAACATCGCCATGCCGACGGCGACGCTGGCGATGATGGCGAGCGTGGTGGTGCGGTCCCGGAACAGCCGCAGCGGCACGATCGGCTCCGCGGCCCGCAGCTCGGTCACGAGGAACGCCACCACTGCCAGCGCCGCCCCGCCGAGGAACAGCGCCGTCTCGACCGAGGCCCACGCAAAGCTGCTGCCGGCCAGGGTGACCCAGATGAGCAGGGCCGAGACCGCAGCGGCGAGGAGGGCGGCACCGAGGTAGTCGATCGTCACGGCCCGCTTCGTCACCGGCAGGTGCAGGGTGCGCTGCAGCAGCACCAGCGCGACGGCGGCGAACGGGACGCCGACGTAGAAGCACCAGCGCCAGCCGAGCCAGCTGGTGTCGACCAGCAGGCCGCCCAGCAGCGGACCGCCGACCGTGGCGACCGCCATGACGGCACCCAGCAGACCGGAGTAGCGACCGCGCTCGCGCGGGCTGATCATCGCGGCCATCGCGATCTGCACCAGCGCCTGCAGGCCGCCGAGGCCCAGGCCCTGCAGGACGCGCCACGCGATGAGCGTGTCCACCGACTGCGCGAGGCCGGCCAGCATCGAGCCGACGATGAAGATGACGATCGACAGCTGGATCAGCAGCTTCTTGCTGAACAGGTCGGCGAGCTTGCCCCAGATCGGCGTGGACGCCGTCGAGGCCAGCAGGGTCGCCGTGATCACCCAGGTGTACTGGTTCTGCGTGCCCCGCAGCTCGGTGATGATCGTCGGCAGCGCGTTGGAGACGACGGTCGAGGACAGGAACGCCACGAACATCGCCAGCAACATGCCGGAGAGGGCCTCCAGCACCTGACGGTGCGTCATCCTCCCCTGCTGCTCGACGGGCGCCTCGGGCGCGGAGGTCTGGACGGCGCTCACGGGACTCCTGGACGGAACTGGCGCAGAACGGGGCGGGAGCGAGGGCCGGGCGGTCATCGGGCCGCCGCCACGGGATCGGTGCGCGGCTGCCCGCCGACGACGTCGATGTCGGCCACCAGCCGATCGAGCAGATCGGCGAGCCGCCGGGCGTCCGCCTCGTCCCAGCCGGCCAGGGCGGTCAGCGCCCACTCCGCACGCAGCGCCCGCGAGGTGGCGAGCGCCCGGGCTCCCTGGTCGGTGAGCCGGAAGAGCGCGGCCCGGCCGTCGCGGGGATCGGGGCGGCGGTGGACGTAGCCTGCCCGCTCCAGGGCGGCCAGCTGCCGGCTGGCGACGGAGCCGTCGACCCCGGCGAGGGCGGCGAGCGCGCTGCAGCGGAGGTCGTCCTGCCGCTCGAGCGGGGCGAGCAGGGGCCAGCCGAACGACGGCAGGTCGCCGTGCAGTTGCACGGCCGCGCGGGAGCTCAGGTGCCGTCCGGCGCGGATCAGCTGGGCGACGCCGGCGGTGAGGCGGTCACGTGTGTCGGGGTGCATGGGCATGGGACGTCCTCAGGACGGAGAAACGCTTGTAGACCGCAACCATACGATCATATGGTTGCGGTCTGCAACGAAGCTTCCTGTGTCGTCGGCCACGCCCGGCCCGGGCGGGTCAGCGCTCCGTGGACTCTGCCTCGCGCGCCTCGCCGATCCGGTTCAGTCGCTCGAGGAGGATGGCGAGCGTCGCGACGTCCTCGGCCGGCCAGTCGGCGAGGTCGCTCTCCCAGCGGGCCCGGCGGGCCGTCCGGATGCCGGCCAGCCGCGCGGCCCCCTCGACGGACGGCCTCAGCACCTGCGCCCGGCCGTCGTCGGGGTCCGCCGCCCGGTCGACCAGTCCCAGCTCCACGAGGCTGGACAACTGGCGACTGACGGTGCTCTTGTCCAGCCCCAGCCGCGCGACCAGGTCACTGGCCCGCAGCGGCCCGGCGTCCTGCAACAGCGCCAGCAGCCCGTACGCGGCGCCGTCCAGATCGGGGTGCAGCTCGCGCGCCAGCCGGGTCGAGATGGCCCGGGACCGCCGGAGCAGCAGACCGATCTCCCGCTCCAGCGAGACGAAGGCCTCGTGGGCGTCGACGTCCGGCCCGCTCACCGGGCACCTCCCGGGCGCCAGACGACGAGGGCCGAGCTCTGCCGCCGGTGCGGCACCAGATCGGCCCGGTAGGCCGCCGGGATCGCCGCCTCCGCGGCCATCCGCCGGTTCTCGGAGTGCTGCAGCTCCTCGAGCAGCTCGTGCACCCGGGCCTGCAGCGCCTCGACCTGGGACTCCAGCTCGATGATCCGCTTGATGCCGGCCAGGTTGACCCCGTCCTCCTGCGACAGCCGCTGCACCTCGCGCAGCAGTGCGACGTCGCGGGGGCTGTACCGCCGCCCTCCGCCGGAGGTCCGGCCGGGGCTGACCAGCCCCAGCCGGTCGTACTGCCGCAGCGTCTGCGCGTGCATCCCGGCCAGCTGCGCCGCCACGGAGATCACGAACACCGGGGCGTCGTCGGCGACGGCCGGGCCCGCCTCACCGAGCGGGCCACCCGACGGCCTGGTCATCCCTCACCTCCACGCCGCACCGCGGCGGTGATCTGCGGGCGCGGGTCCTCGTCCATCTCCTCGGCCAGGGCCTCGACCGCCTTGCGCTGCGCCGGGGTCAGCCGCGCGGGGACGGCGATCTCGACGGTCACGAGCAGGTCGCCGGTGCGGCCCTTGGTGGGCACCCCCCGCCCGCGGACCCGCAGCGTGCGGCCGCTCGCGGTGCCGGCGGGCACCTTGAGGGACACGGTGCCGTCCAGGGTCGGCACCGTCAGCGTGGTGCCCAGCGCCGCCTCGGCGAAGGTGATCGGCACGGTCAGGGTGAGGTCCTCGCCCTTGCGCCCGAACAACTGGTGCTCCGCGACGTGGACGACGACGAACAGGTCGCCGGCCGGGCCACCGCGCCGCCCGGGTGCACCCTTGCCGGGCAGCCGGATCCGCTGACCGTCCTTGACCCCCGCCGGGATCCGCACGGTGATGGTGCGGGTCTGGCTGGTGACCCCGCTCCCGGCGCAGGTGGGGCACGGGTCCTCGACGACCTGGCCGCTGCCGCGGCAGTTGCGGCACGGCTCGGAGAAGGCGAAGGCGCCCTGGCTCCGGCTGGTCACACCAGCGCCCTGGCACACCGGGCAGGTGTGCGGGGAGGTGCCGGGGCGGGCGCCGCTGCCGGCGCAGGTCGGGCAGCTGCCCGGGCTCTGCATCCGCAGCGGCACGGTGACGCCGAGCACGGCCTCCTCGAAGGAGAGCGTCGCCTCGGTCTCGACGTCCTGACCTCGCGCGGGCCCGGACGCGGCCTGGCTGCGCGCACGCGCGCCACCGGCCCCACCGAACAGCCCGCCCAGGATGTCGCCCAGGCCGCCGGCCCCCCGGGCGCCCGCCCCGGCGCCGGCTGCGCCGAACAGGTCGCCGAGGTCGAAGGGCTGCCCGCCGGGCCCGGCGCCCGGGAAGCCGCCGGGGAACCCGGCACGGGCACCGGCTCCCCCGGCGCCGAACAGCCGTCGCGCGTCGTCGTACTCACCGCGCCGCTTGGGATCGGAGAGCACGTCGTAGGCCTCGGAGACCTCCTTGAACCGCGCCTCGGCCTCGGTGTTGCCCGGGTTCTTGTCCGGGTGCAGCTCCGTGGCCAGCTTGCGGTAGGCCTTCTTGATCGCGGCCGCGTCGGCGTCCTGGGGAACGCCGAGCGCGCCGTAGTAGTCCTTCTCGATGAAGTCACGGGTGCTCATCGGACGCCCCCTCTCGCGCTCGGTCGGACGCCGCTCAGCCGGCGGCCTGGTCGGTGGGCTCGGCGGCCTCCCCGGACTCGGCGGACGCCGCGGCCTCGGCGCGCGCCGGCGCCTCCGGCTCGGTGACGGCGACCATGGCGGTCCGCAGCACCCGCTCGCCCCGGCGGAAGCCCTGCCGCAGCACGGTGGTGGCCGTCGGGACGCTCACCTCGGCGGAGGTCTCGTGCATGACGGCCTCGTGCAGCGACGGGTCGAACTCGTCGCCGGCCTTGCCGAACGCCTCGACCCCGAGGCCGTCGAGCAACCCGAGGATGCGGTCGGCGACCAGCTTGAAGGCGCCGGTGAGGTCGCCGTGGTCACGGGCCCGCTCGATGTCGTCGACGATCGGGAACAGCTGGGTCGCGAACCGCTCCGCGGCCTGGTCGACGACGAGCGACCGGTCACGGTCCACCCGCCGCCGGTAGTTGGCGTACTCGGCGGTGACCCGCTGCAGGTCCTCGGTGCGCTCGGCCAGCTGCTGCGCCAGGTCGCCGTCCGCCGCCGACTGCGGCGCGGCACCCCCCTGCGGCTCGGTCCCCTGCTGCGGCGCCGGGTCCTGCTGCGGCGCCGTGCCCTGCTGCGCGCCCGCGGCCTCGTCGGCGGCCGGCATGTCGTGCTCGCTCATCTGCTCCCCTGGGAGGTCGGTACCGGGCCGGACGCCGGCCGGCTGCTCGCCGGCCGGCGTCCGCACTGCGCCAGTGATGGGGTCGATGCGCCGCCTGTCGCGGATCACGACCCGCGGCTGCTCTTCCCTGTCCGTCATCGGCGGTCGGTGTCCTCGTCGACGATCTCGGCGTCGACGACGTCGTCGTCACCCGTGGCCGGGCCACCCGCCGCACCGGCACCGGCACCGGCACCGGTCTCACCTTCGGCACCGGGCGCCCCGCCGGCCGCCTCGGCCTGCTGGGCGTAGAGCGCCCCGCCGACCTCCTGGGAGACCCGGGCCACCTTCTCCTGGGCGGACTTGATGGCCTCGATGTCCGAGCCGCCGAGGGCCGAGCGCAGCTCGGTGAGCGCCTCGCCGAGCTCGTCCTTCTTCTCGGCCGGGATCTTGTCGCCGTTCTCGGCCAGGAACTTCTCGGTCTGGTACTGCAGCGACTCGGCGAGGTTGCGGGTCTCGGCCTCCTCGCGGCGGCGCTTGTCCTCCTCGGCGTGCGCCTCGGCGTCCTTCATCATCCGCTCGATGTCCTCCTTGGGGAGGGCCGAGCCGCCGGTGATGGTCATCGACTGCTCCTTGCCCGTGCCCAGGTCCTTGGCGGACACGTGCACGATGCCGTTGGCGTCGATGTCGAAGGCGACCTCGATCTGCGGGACGCCGCGCGGCGCCGGGGGCAGCCCGGTCAGCTCGAACATGCCGAGCTTCTTGTTGTACATCGCCATCTCGCGCTCGCCCTGGAACACCTGGATCTGCACGGACGGCTGGTTGTCGTCGGCGGTCGTGAAGATCTCGCTGCGCTTGGTCGGGATCGTGGTGTTGCGCTCGATGAGCTTGGTCATGATCCCGCCCTTGGTCTCGATGCCCAGGGACAGCGGGGTGACGTCGAGCAGCAGGACGTCCTTGACCTCGCCGCGGAGCACACCGGCCTGCAGCGCGGCACCGATGGCCACGACCTCGTCGGGGTTGACGCCCTTGTTGGGCTCCTTGCCGCCGGTCAGCTCGCGCACCAGGTCGGTGACGGCCGGCATGCGGGTCGAGCCACCGACCAGGACGACGTGGTCGATGTCGCCGACGGAGATGCCGGCGTCGCGGATCGCCTGGTTGAACGGCGCCCGGGTGCGGTCGAGCAGGTCCTGCGTCAGGCGCTGGAACTCCGCGCGGGTGATGGTGACGTCGAGGTGCAGCGGGCCTTCGGCGCCGGCGGTGATGTAGGGCAGGTTGACGTTGGTCGACTGCGCGCCCGACAGCTCGATCTTGGCCTTCTCGGCCGCCTCGCGCAGCCGCTGCATGGCCAGCTTGTCCTTGGACAGGTCGATGCCGTTGGAGGCGTTGAACGTCTGCACCAGGTGCTTGACCACGCGCTCGTCCCAGTCGTCACCACCGAGGTGGTTGTCACCGGCGGTGGCCTTCACCTCGATGACGCCGTCGCCGATCTCGAGCAGCGAGACGTCGAAGGTGCCGCCACCGAGGTCGAACACGAGGATCGTCTGCTCGCTCTCGCCCTTGTCCAGCCCGTAGGCCAGCGCGGCAGCGGTGGGCTCGTTGACGATGCGCAGGACGTTGAGCCCGGCGATCTCACCGGCCTCCTTCGTGGCCTGGCGCTGGGCGTCCTCGAAGTAGGCGGGGACGGTGATGACCGCGTCGGTGACCGGCTCGCCCAGGTAGGTCTCGGCGTCGCGCTTGAGCTTCTGCAGGATGCGCGCGGAGATCTCCTGCGGCGTGTACTTCTTGCCGTCGATCTCGTCGGTCTTCCAGTCGGTACCCATGTGGCGCTTGACCGACCGGATGGTGCGGTCGACGTTGGTGACCGCCTGGTTCTTCGCCGACTGCCCGACGAGGACCTCGCCGTTCTTGGCGAAGGCCACGACCGAGGGGGTGGTGCGCGAACCCTCGGAGTTGGCGATGACCGTCGGCTCACCGCCCTCGAGGACGGTGACGACGGAGTTGGTGGTGCCGAGGTCGATACCGACCGCTCGAGCCATGGGAGATGGCCTCTCTTCCGTGTGCTGGGGGTGGTACTGGTCCGTGCGAGGAGCCGAGCGCGACCGCATTGCGCGTGGTGCGCTCAACTTTCCTGTCCACCGTAACGGCAAGCTGCGCGGCGGTGTTCCCGGGCCCCGCGCCACACGTCCCCTCGCCGCGTCACCCCAGCCTCGTGGCCGCGCCCTCAGCGGCACGACGCTGGGGTGACACCCACAAGCCCGTGGCGGTCCGTGCAGTGATCCACAGATCCGCCGCCCACCCACCGCGACCGCCGCGCACGCTCGACACTGCGCCGGTGCACCCCCTCCTCCGCGCCGCCGCCGAGCGCCAGTTGGGCCTGTTCACCGCGCGGGACGCCCGCCGCGCCGGCTACGACCACCCCGAGATCCGCCGCCTCCTCTCGTCGGGCACCTGGGTCCGCCTCCGTCGCGGCGTCTACGCCACCGCCGAAGCCGTCCGCTCGGCGACGACAGACGGCACCCGCCACCGGCTGGAGTGCCTCGCCGTCCTGCTGGAGCTCGACCGCCCGACCGTGGCGCTGAGCCACGAGACGGCCGCGCACCTCTGGGAGCTGCCGGTCCCGAGGCGCCGCACCGCGGGTCCGATCCGGCTGACCGACCCCGGGCTGTCCCGGCAGGGACGGGGCTACCGCATCACCCAGGCGCCCCTCGGGCCCGACGACGTCACCTCCGAGGGGCCGCTCCGCGTGACCACCACCGCTCGCACCCTGCTCGACGTGGTGCGCCGGTGGCCGCTCGACGATGCGGTGGTCGCACTGGACGCCGCACTGCTCCGGAAACGCATCACTGTGCAGCAGCTCACCCAGGGAGCGGCGGCGCTCCAGGGGTGGCCGGGCGCCCGCCGCGCCGCCCGCGCGGTGGCCCTCGCCGACGGGCGCGCCGAATCGCCGTTGGAGACGCGGGGCCGCCTGCGCATCCTCGGGGCGGGATTCCCGGCGCCGGAGCTCCAGGTGGAGATCCGGACGGAGGGGCGCCTCGTCGGCGTGGTCGACGCCTGGTTCGGAGCGGCCGCCGTCGCGGTCGAGTTCGACGGGAAGGTGAAGTACACGGACCCGTGGCGCGGTCGGACACCGGCGCAGGTGCTCTGGGAGGAGAAGCGGCGGGAAGACGAACTCCGTGCGCTGGGCGTCCGCGTGATCCGGGTGGCCGCCGAGGACGTCGACCGCGACTGGCCCCGCGTCGAAGCACGGCTGCGCGAACTCCTGGCTGCACCGGCGCCCGCGGGACGCCGCTTCACCGCCACCCCCCGTGCGCGAGGTCGGGTCCGCGCGGGCTGAGCAGCCGAGGCCCGTAGCCACGAGCCCAGGCGCACGACGCACGGGAGGCGACCACGGGGCGGAGGGGGGCGGCCAGTCGCCGGCGGCAGAGGGACGGCCCACGGCCGGTGGCACCCACCCCAGCGGCACGGGCTGGGGTGACAACCACGGCCCCGGGTCGGCAGATCAGGGTGGCGAGCGGGTTGGCGCAGCAGCGGTCGCACCGCGTGGGCGGCGGCCGGACGTGTCGTGGGTCACCCTTGGGCGGGGCGCCCCACACGAGCCGGGCGATCCGCGGCGCCGCGCCCAGGGTTACCGGCGAGTAGCCTCTGAGCGCGCCCGCTATCGTGCCCTGGAGTGCGGGCTGCGCCTGCCCGCATGCGTTCCGGGCGCCGGCCCACCGGCCGGTGCACCGGGGCGCGCACCACACACAGCCCCGTCGCCCGCGTGGCCGGCGGGAGACGACCGACGCCGCCAGGCGTACGGGAGGGGAAAACATGACGGGCCCGCTGCAGATCGTCCTGGGGACGATCAGCGTCCTGTTCCTGATCGTGTCGTCCGTGATGGCCTACCGGGCCGTCCGGGCGATGGTGCGGATCATCCGCACCGGCCAGCCCGACGGCACCCGCTTCGGCCCGTTCTGGCCGCGCATGAAGACGCTGGTGGTCGAGTCGCTGGCGCACACCCGGATGCTCAAGTGGACGCCCCAGGGGATCGCCCACTGGTTCGTCTTCGTCGGTTTCTACGGCCTGTTCCTCACGCTGGTCGAGGCGTTCGCCGAGGTCTTCAACCCGGCGTTCCACCTGCCCCTCATCGGTGCGTGGAGCGCGTGGAACCTCTTCGTCGACATCATCGGCACCGGCACGGTCGTCGGGATCCTCGTGCTGATCGCCCTCCGTCAGCGCGACCACCCGCGCCGGAAGGGCCGGAGCAGCCGGTTCGCCGGATCCAACGAGGGCCGCGCCTACTTCGTCGAGTCCGTCGTCCTGCTGGTCGGCCTCTGCATCCTGGGCATCCGCGCGGCGAAGATCGCCTCCGGCCTGGACTACGCGCCCACCTGGTCGCACCCGGTGTCCAGCGCGCTGTCGACCTTCTTCCCGGACAACCCGGACCTGGTCTCCATCATCGCGTTCATCAAGATCGTGGTGTCGCTGACCTGGCTGGTCGTGCTCAGCCGCACGCTGAACATGGGCGTCGCCTGGCACCGGTTCAGCGCCTTCCCGAACATCTACTTCAAGCGGGAGGGCACCAGCGGCGCCCCCGCGCTCGGCCCGCTGCCGGCCATGACCTCCGGCGGCAAGCCCATCGACTTCGAGGACCCGGGCGAGGACGACGTCTTCGGTCGCGGCAAGGTCGAGGACTTCACCTGGAAGGGGATGCTGGACTTCACCACCTGCACCGAGTGCGGGCGGTGCCAGAGCCAGTGCCCGGCGTGGAACACGGGCAAGCCGCTCAGCCCCAAGATGGTGATCATGGACCTCCGCGACCACCTGTACGCGAAGGCCCCCTACCTCCTGGGCGAGAAGACGGCGTCGGAGTCCGCGCCGGACTACGACCTCCTCAAGCCCAGCGACGAGCAGGTCTGGGCGTCGGGCTACGCCCGGATCGAGGGCACCAACGACGCCCAGGCGCACCGCCCGCTGGTCGGCACCCTCGAGGAGGGCGGGGTCATCGACCCCGACGTCCTGTGGAGCTGCACCAACTGCGGCGCCTGCGTCGAGCAGTGCCCGGTGGACATCGAGCACGTCGACCACATCCAGGACATGCGCCGCTACCAGGTGCTGATCGAGTCCAACTTCCCGTCCGAGGCCGGGGTCATGATGACCAACCTCGAGAAGCGCGGGAACCCGTGGGGCATGGGCGGCAACGTCCGCGAGGACTGGATCAAGGAGTTGGACTTCGAGGTCCGCGTCGCCGACGGCCCGCTCCCCCACGAGGTCGAGTACCTGTTCTGGGTCGGCTGCGCCGGCGCCGTCGACGACCGCGCCAAGAAGGTCACCAAGGCGGTCGCCGAGCTGCTGCACACCGCGGGCGTCGAGTTCGCCGTGCTCGGCAACGGCGAGACCTGCTCGGGCGACCCGGCCCGCCGCATGGGCAACGAGTTCCTCTTCCAGCAGCTGGCCATGGAGAACGTCGAGACCCTCAACGGCGTCTTCGAGGGCCGGGTGCCGGGCACCCGCAAGATCGTCGCCACCTGCCCACACTGCTTCAACTCGCTGGGGCGGGAGTACCCGCAGGTCGGCGGCGAGTACGAGGTCGTGCACCACACCCAGCTGCTCGGCAAGCTGGTGGAGGAGGGCCGGCTGACCCCGGTCACCCCGGTCGACCGCAAGGTCACCTACCACGACCCGTGCTTCCTGGGCCGGCACAACAAGGTCTACACGCCCCCGCGGGAGATCCTCGACTCCGTACAGGGCCTGTCCACGCAGGAGATGCACCGCTGCAAGGACCGCGGCTTCTGCTGCGGTGCCGGCGGTGCCCGCATGTGGATGGAGGAGAAGATCGGCAAGCGGATCAACATGGAGCGCACCGAGGAGGCCCTCGAGCTCGATCCCGACGTCATCTCCACCGCGTGCCCGTTCTGCATCACGATGCTCAGCGACGCGCTGACCAGCAAGAAGCAGAACGGCGAGGCCGGCGAGCACGTCGAGGTGCTCGACGTCAGCCAGATCCTGCTGCGCTCGATGCAGCCGGTCGCCGTCGGCGCGCAGGGTGCCGAGCAGGGCGCCGACGTCGGCACGAAGGACGACGACGTCGTGGGCCTCGACTCCGCCGCGACGGATCACGACCCGAAGTAGAAGAAGGACCCCGTCCTCCTCACCCCTCGCATGCTCGGGGCGAGCCTCCGGACGGGGCCGTGCGACGGCGCGCATCCCGCGGGGTGCGCGCCGTCGCCGTTCCGGAGCCGTGCACCCCGCGGTGGTTGCGCCGCGCACCCACCCGGGGGCGGTGTGCACCCGGTCACGGAGGACGCTTTCCGGGTGACCCGCACCGCCCCCGCACGCAGCACCACCGGCACCGACCGTCGTCGCGGTCTCGGGCTGATGGCCGTGGCCATCGTGCTCACGGCACTCAACCTGCGCACGGCGGTCACCAGCGTCGGCCCGGTGCTGGAGGAGCTCGAGCGGGGCCTGGGCATCTCCAGCGGCCTGGCCGGGGTCATCACCACGATGCCGGTGCTCTGCTTCGCGCTCATCGGGTTCACCGGCCCCGCGCTGTCGGCGCGCTACCGCGACGCGCACGTCCTCGCCGGCGCCCTGGTGGCGATGACCGTCGGGCTGGGGCTGCGCAGCCTGGCCGAGGCGTTCCCGGTCTTCCTCGCCGGCACGGCGCTGGCCATGGCCGGCGGGGCGCTGGGCAACGTCATGCTCCCGGGGCTCGTCAAGCGCCACTTCCCGGGGCGGACGGGCCCGCTGATCGGCGCCTACAGCACCGCGATGGGGCTGGGCGCGACCCTCGCGGCGGTGGCCTCGCAGCCGATCGCCGACGTCGCCGAGGGGGAGGGCTGGCGCTGGGCACTCGTCGTCTGGGCGCTGCCGGCGCTCGTCGCGGCGGGGGTGTGGCTGGCTCTGCCGGCCGCGCCCGACGTGTCGCGCGAGGGCCACACCGCCGTCCGGATGCGGGCCCTCGTGCACAGCCCTACGGCGATGGCGATCACCGCCTTCTTCGGCGTGCAGGCGCTCCAGGCCTACGTCGTCATCGGCTGGTCGGCGCAGTACCTGCGTGATTCGGGGCTGAGCGCGGCGACCGCCGGTCTCCTCCTGGGCCTGAACTCCGTCGTCGGGCTGCCGCTGAGCGCCGTCATCCCGTCGCTGACCGTCCGGCCGCGTCTGCAGCGCCCGCTGCTGCTGCTGTTCATCGCCTGCTACGTGACCGGCTGGGTGGGCCTCTGGACGGCGCCGACCGTCGCCCCGTGGCTGTGGATGGTCCTCATCGCCGTCGGCATGGGCACCTTCTCGATGGTGCTCACCCTCATCGGCCTGCGCGCGCGCACGCCCGAGACCGTCTCCGCGCTCTCCACCGTCAGCCAGAGCATCGGCTACGTGATCGCCGGGGCCGGCCCGCTGCTCGTGGGCGTGCTCCGCGGGGTGACCGGCAGCTACGACGGCATGTTCGTCATCGCCCTCACCGGCGTCGCCGTGCTCGCCGTCGCCGGGTGGATCGCCACGCGGCAGGTGTTCGTCGACGACGAGGTGGAGCGCACCGTCCCCGGCTGGTCACCCGCGGGCCGCTGCACCGAGGTGCTGGAGAGCGCCGGCGTCGAGGTCCCGGCAGCGGCCGACGTCGACGACGCCCCGCCCGCCGAGGCTAGGGACGCCGGGTCTCCGCGCGGGTGAAGTTGCGGAACGAGCGCGACGGCGTGGGCCCCCGCTGGTCCTGGTACCGGGAGCCGTAGACCGCCGAGCCGTAGGGGTGCTCGGCCGCGCTGGTCAGCCGGAACAGGCACAGCTGGCCGATCTTCATGCCCGGCCACAGCGTGATCGGCAGGTTCGCGACGTTCGACAGCTCCAGGGTGATGTGCCCGGAGAACCCCGGGTCGACGAAGCCCGCGGTCGAGTGGGTGAGCAGGCCCAGCCGGCCCAGCGAGGACTTGCCCTCCAGCCGGGCGGCGAGGTCGTCGGGGATGCGGACGACCTCCAGCGTGGAGCCCAGCACGAACTCACCGGGGTGGAGCACGAACGGCTCGTCGCCCTCGGGCTCCACCAGCGACGTGAGGTCGTCCTGCTGCTCCGCCGGATCGATGTGGGTGTAGCGGGCGTTGTTGAACACCCGGAAGTACCGGTCCAGCCGGACGTCGATGCTGGACGGCTGCACCAGCCCCGGGTCGTAGGGCTCGATGCCGAGGCGTCCCCCGGCGATCGCGGCCGTGATGTCGCGGTCGCTCAGCAGCATGGCGCGGAGTCTAGGGAACCGCGTCCGCGCGCCGTGCGGGCGAACGGCGCCGGCTGCCCGCGGCGCGCTGTCGCCTCCCCACGTCCCGTTGGACCTCCCGACTGCCGATGAACGGGACGCAATCGAACGAAACCGAGGGGAACCTGCGTGCTCGACACCCGGCCGGCCACCGCCGCGCCTCGCGGCGCCCGTGACGCCGTGCGCCCCACCGGCCGCGAGCGGAGCTTCTCCGCCGACGAGCTGATCGTCTCCAAGACCGACCTGCGGGGCGTGATCACGTACGCCAACGACGTCTTCCTGCGGGTGAGCGGCTACGTCCGCGACGACGTGATCGGCCAGCCGCACAACCTGATCCGCCACCCGGAGATGCCGCGGGCGGTGTTCAAGCTGCTGTGGGACACCCTGGGCGCCGGCCAGGAGGTGTTCGCCTACATCAACAACCTCGCCATCGACGGGGGCCACTACTGGGTGCTGGCGCACGTGACACCCTCCAAGGACGCGCACTGCAGGGTCGTCGGCTACCACTCCAACCGCCGGCGGCCCTCCCGGGGCGCCGTCCAGCGGGTGCTGCCCCTCTACCAGCGGCTGCTGGCCGAGGAGCGCCGGCACCCGAACGCGCGCAGCGCGGTCGCGGCCTCCTCCAGGCTCCTCGACGAGGTGCTCGCCGAGCAGGGGCAGAGCTACGAGGAGTTCGTCTGGTCGATCATCAACCGCGAGGAGAGCTGACATGGGCGTGCGCACCACGCGCGGCGAGCACGGCCGGCGGTCGGACGCCGCGGAGCTGGCGCTCTACCGCGGCTTCGTCCGGCAGCTGACGGCGGCGTGCGAGGCGGCCTCGCGCGGTGACCTCGAGGCCCGCAGCCGCATCGACGCCGACACCGAGCAGGTGCCCGAGCTGGTCTCCCTCCACCACGCGCTCAACCGGGTGCTCGACGTCTCCGACGCCTTCGTCCGCGAGTCGTCGGCCGCGCTGAGCTCCGCCGCCGAGGGCCGGTTCCACCGCCGCCTGCTCACGACCGGCCTGCTCGGCTCCTTCCGCCGCACCGCCAGCGACATCAACGACGCCCGCACCGCGATGCAGGCGACCGCCGGGCGCGTCACCGACGCGCAGACCAGCCGGCTGCGGCTGGCCGACGACTTCGAGTCGGTGGTGCTCTCGATGTCCGAACAGGTGGCGACGGCCGCCACCGAGCTCAGCGCATCGGCGTCCGGGCTCACCGCCGCCGCGACCGCGGCGAGCGCCGAGGTGGGCACCGCGCAGGACACGATCAGCTCGCTCACCCGCTCGTCGGCCGAGATCAAGGAGATCATCGCGCTGATCGACTCGGTGGCCGCCCAGACCCGCCTCCTCGCGCTCAACGCCACGATCGAGGCCGCCCGCGCGGGCGAGGCCGGCAAGGGGTTCGCCGTCGTCGCCTCCGAGGTCAAGGACCTCGCCGACCAGACCGGCCGCGCGACCGAGCGGGTCACCGCCCAGGTCGAGCAGATCCGCCAGGCGTCGGAGGGCGTGGCCGCCGGCATGAGCAGCGTCAGCTCCACCGTCGACGAGATGAACGGCCTGGTCGGCGGCATCGCCGCCGCGGTGGACGGCTCGGCGTCGCTGAACACCGGCCACGAGGACGTCACCGGGCTGTCGCAGATGGCGGAGAAGCTGCGGTCGGAGGCCACCGGATTCCTCGCGGAGATGCGCCGCTGACCGGAGGTGGCTGTCGCGGCGGGGAGGCGACCAGGTAGGCTCGTCGCTGTTCGCGGGTGTAGTTCAATGGTAGAACATCAGCTTCCCAAGCTGACAGTGCGAGTTCGATTCTCGTCACCCGCTCCACGAGCTCCCGAGGCCCCGGTCGCACCGACCGGGGCCTCGGCGCGTTCCGGCGCAGGCCGGGGAACACGGAACGGGTCCGGGCCTTTCGTCCCTGGGGCGGGACACGACCGTGCCCCACGATGGGCCAAGCGCTTCCCCTGCCCCCGTCGGCGCTCCTACGGTCAGGCCGTGCCCCCGCCCGACCACCGGTGCGCTCGATGAGCGGCGACGCCGCGGCCCTCACCGCCGCGGTGCTGGCGGCGGCCTCGGGTGGCCGGCTCGAGGCGACCCTGCACGAGATCGTCGCGGTCGCGGCCCGGCACGTCGACGCCCGCTACGGCGCGCTGGGCGTGCTCACGCCCGACGGGCGCGGGCTGGACCGGTTCGTCACGGTCGGCCTAGATCCCGGGGCCCAGGAGCGGATCGGCCGCACGCCCGCGGGCGCCGGCATCCTCGGCCTGCTGCTGGAGGACCCGACCCCCCTGCGGCTGGCCGACCTGCGCACCCACCCCGCCTCGGTCGGCGTCCCCCCGGGGCACCCCGCGATGCGGTCGTTCCTGGGCCTCCCGGTCCGCGCCCGCGACTCCGTCTTCGGGCACCTGTACCTCACCGAGAAGCGCGGCGGGGGCGCGTTCACCGCCGCCGACCTGGAGCTCTCCGAGGGCATGGCGGCGGTGGCGGGCCTGGCCATCGAGAACGCCCGGCTGCTGGAGCAGGCCGAGCAACGGCGGGCCTGGTCGCAGGCCGGCACCGACATCGCGACGGCGCTGCTGTCGGGGCGCCCCGCCGACGAGGTCCTCCGCACCGCGGCCGCCCGCATCGCCGAGCTCTCCGGCGCCGACACCGTCGGCATCCTGGCACCGGTGCCCGGTGACGAGGGCACCCTGGTCGTGACCGCCGCCGTCGGCCCGGAGGCCACCGAGACCGAGGGCGCGCGCATCCCCCTCGCCGGCACCCGGCTGGGCGACGCCCACCGCTCGGGCACGCCGCTCCTGGTGGACGACGTCGCCACGCCGGTGCCGCGCACGACGCACGCCCCGGTGATCGGTGAGCTCACCGGCCGGTACGGGCCGGCGCTCCTCCTCCCGCTGGGGGCACCGTCGCCGCCGACCACCCTGGTCGCCCTGCGGCTGCGGGAGCGGCCACCCTTCGACCCCGCGGTGCTGGAGCCGGCCTCGGCGTTCGTCACCCACGCGGCGGTGGCGATGCGGCTGGTCCGCAGCCAGCAGCGCGAGCAGCGGCTGCAGGTGCAGGCCGATCGGGACCGGATCGCCCGTGACCTGCACGACCACGTGGTGCAGCGGATCTTCGCGACCGCCCTGGCGCTGGACCGGCTCGGCCGCTCGCTGGAGGGGTCCGCGCCGCTGGTCGCCAGCCGGATCGCGCGGCACGTGGACGAGCTCGACGGCACCATCGCCCGGATCCGGGAGTCGATCTTCGAGCTGCACGGGGCGGAGGACTCCTCGTCCGCGGCCGTGCGGCGACGGCTCGCCGACGTGGTGCGGTCGGTGACCGACGGGCACGGGCTGCGCCCGGACCTGCGGGTGCGCAGCGAGATCGAGGATCTGCCTCCGGGCCTGGCCGGCGACGTGGTCGCCGTCGTCCGCGAGCTGGTCACCAACGTGGTCCGCCACGCCCGGGCCACCCGCGTGACGGTGACCGTGGCCCTGGCCGACGAGGTGCGCGTCGTGGTCACCGACGATGGGCACGGGCTGCCGGCGGTCACCGTGCGCAGCGGGCTGGCCAACCTGGCCGACCGCGCGGAACGCCGGGGCGGCCGGCTGACGACCGCCACCGGGACCTCGGGGACCGAGATCCGCTGGGTCGTGCCGCTCCCCGGCTGACCCGCACCGGCGCAGGCTCAGCTCCGGTGGTCGCGCAGCTCGGTGGCCAGGATGGCGGCCTGGGTCCGGCGCTCGAGACCCAGCTTGGCCAGCACGTGACTGGTGTAGTTCTTGACCGTCTTCTCGGCCAGCCCCATGCGCTCGCCGATCTGGCGGTTGGTGAGCCCCTCGCCGATCAACCCCAGGACGGCGCGCTCCTGGTCGGTCAGCGCCGCGAGCCGGTCGCCGCCGGACCGCGCCCGTGGCGGCGGTCCGGGTTCGGTCAGGACGCCGCCCGCGGCCACTGTGCGCACCGCCGACACCAGCGCCGAGCCGCGCACCTGCTTGAGCAGGAACCCGGCCGCGCCGGCGCGCACCGCCTCGTCGCGCGCCGCCCGGTCCGCGTAGCTGGTGAGCACCAGGCACCGCAGGTCGGGCAGCCGCGCGCGCAGCTCCCGGCAGAGGGTGGCGCCGTCCCCGTCGGGCAGCCGCATGTCGAGGACGGCGACGTCGGGACGGACGGCGGGAGCCCGGGCCAGCGCCTCGGCGCGCGAGCCGGCCTCCCCCACGACGGTGATGGCGGGGTCGTCCTCGAGGACCTCGGCCACGCCGCGGCGGACCACCTCGTGGTCGTCGACGAGGAACACCCGCACGCTCGGCGGCGACGTGCCCACGGCCGCCTCCCTCCCACGGTCCCGGGGAGGGCAGCGTAGGACCGCCGCGACTCCGCGGCCAGAGGTCACGCGGGCAGCAACAGCACCGCGTAGAGGGTCAGCCCCGGCCCGAACGCCATGGCCACGACCGGCCCGTCGACGTCGGCCAGCTCCTGCAGCACCAGCAGGACGGTGGCCGAGGAGCAGTTGCCGTGCTCGGCCAGCACCCGGCGCGAGGCCGCGACCTGCTCCTCGCGCAAACCCAGCTCGTCGCGGACGACGTCGATGATGCGGGGCCCCCCGGGGTGCACGGCCCAGCCCGCGACGTCCTCGGGGCGCAGACCCGCTCCGGCGAGCAGCTCGTCGACGACGTTCCCCACGTGCCGCGCCAGCACGTCGGGCACCCGCGGGGACAGCCCCATGCGGAAGCCCAGGTCGGTGACGTCCCAGGTCATGTGGTCGGCGGTCGAGGCGTCGGTGCGCGCGACGACCCCGGCGAGCCGGCGCCCGCGCCCGGCGCCGGGTTCCACGACCACGGCCGCCGCGGCATCGGAGAACAGCGCGTGCGCGACGACCTGCTCGAGGTCGGCCTGGGCCGGCTGCACGTGCAGGCTGGTCAGCTCGCAGCACAGCAGCACCGCCGGCCGGGACCGCGCGGTGACGAAGTCGCCGACGGCCGCCAGGCCAGGGATCGCCGCGTAGCAGCCCATGTGGCCGACCAGCAGCCGCTGCAGGCCGGCCGGCATGCCGAGGTCGCTGGCCAGGCGGATGTCCAGCCCCGGCGTCGCGTAGCCGGTGCAGGTGGCGACGGCGAAGAGCCCGACCTCACCGGGCGCCAGCCCGGCGGAGTCCAGCGCCCCGGCGACGGCCTGCTTGCCCAGCGGGAGGGCCTCCTGGACGTACCGCGCCATCCGCGCCCCGGTGCTCCAGCCGCTGAGGTCCTCGTCCACGGGGTTGGCCACCGCGTGCCGGCGGCGCACGCCGGCCCCGAGGAAGATCCGGCGGGCGGCGCGCACCCCCTCGTAGTGCGTGCCGAAGAACCCGTCCCAGGCGGCCTCCTGGTCCAGGGTGGTGGGCAGCGCGCTACCCGCCCCGGTGAGGACGGCGGCGGTCACGATCGCGGCCCCACGGCTGACCTGCTCGGGATCATGGTTTCGACGGTACGTGCGCCGCCGTCACGTCGCCCGCTCACCGCTTCCGGCCGTACCCGGCGAAGACGACGGCCGTGGAGCGGATCGGCTTCATGCGCACCGAGCCCCGGCGCCCCAGCCGCCAGGCGACCGCGTCGCGCAGCGACGGCCGCAGGCCGACCAGGCGCAGCTCGAGCCCCACCCGGTCGGCCGCGGTCAGCAGCCGGGCGCGATCGACGAAGAGCGCCGGGTCGTGGATGCCGGGCGGCGGGCCGCCGGGGAGCCGCTCGGCCACGGTCACCATGAGGAACCGGCCGATCCGCGTCGCGGCCAGCGCATCGACCACCAGGACGCCCCCGGGCCGCAGCAGGCGGGCGCACTCGGCCAGCACCGCGACGTCGTCCTCGACGTGCTCGAGGATCTCGCCGGCGACGACGACGTCCGCGCAGCCGTCGGCCAGGGGGACGGCGAGCACCGAGCCGCGCACCGGCAGCACCCCGTGCGCCCGCGCGGTCCGCAGCCCCTCCAGCCCGAGGTCCACCCCCACGTGCCGGTACCCGAGCCGGGCGGCGTGCGGGGCCATCAGCCCCCCACCGCAGGCGAGGTCGACCAGCAGCGCCCCCGGGCCGCTCGCCGGTGGGATGTGCTCGGCCCGGGAGGCAGCGAGCCAGTGCAGCGCGGCGAAGCCTCCGGAGGGCTGCCACCACTGGTCGGCGAGCTCGTCGTACTGGGCGGGGTCGTTGCGGGTCAGCGGGGTGGATCGCACGGAGGGCTAGCCCTTCTTGAGCGGGTCGTGGCCCCAGTTCATCAGCGAGTACCGCCACTTCGACGTCTCGACGTCCTCCTTCGCCGGCTCCTGGGCCAGGTGCCGCTGCACGTAGCCGTGGACCTTCCGCATGTGGGCGAGGTCGTCGTCGGTCAGGTCGTCCTTCTTCGTGCGCAGCAGGTCCACGATGCGCCGGCCCGAGGCGTGGCCGGTGGACTCGCCGTCGCCGTCCTTCTGCCCCACGGCCTGTGACTCCTCGCTCGCCAGCCACCGCTCCAGCTCGGCCGCGGTCATGTTCACCGCCTCGTCGAACTCCCGCCGGATCGTGTCGGGGTCGTCGCTCGCCATGGTTCCTCCGCTCGTCGTCCTCCCGGTACCGTCGCGCCGGCCGCGGGAAACGGCCGTCCGGTACCCCTCGCCCAGCCCTCCGGAGGTCCTGCGTGTCCGTCACCGTCGTCGGCAGCCTGAACGAGGACGTGCTGGTCTCCGTCGACCGGCTGCCGCGCCGCGGCGAGACGGTCGTCGCCCGGGCCGCCGCGCTCGCCCCGGGCGGGAAGGGCGCCAACCAGGCCGCGGCGGCGGGGATCCTCGGCGGCGGCGTGCACATGGTGGGCCGGGTGGGCGACGACCCGGCCGGCGACCGGCAGCTGGCCGCGCTCGCCTCCTCCCGGGTCAACGTGAGCCGGGTGCTGCGCACGATCGGCACGCCCACCGGCACCGCGACCATCCCGGTGGAGCAGGGCAGCGGAGAGAACCTGATCGTGGTCGTGCCCGGGGCCAACGCCGAGCTGAGCCCCGCCGACGTCGACGTGCCGTCGGTGCGGTCGGCCCGCGTGGTGCTCCTGCAGCTGGAGGTGCCGCTGCCGGCGGTCGAGGCGGCGGCCCGGACGGCGACCGGCACCGTCGTGCTGACCCCGGCTCCCCCGGTGCCGCTGCCGGCCGCCCTGCTGGAGCGGGTCGACGTGCTCGTCCCGAACGAGCACGAGCTGGTGCAGCTGGCCGGTGCCGAACCCGGTGAGCGCTCGCCCGCCGAGCTCGCGGGGCTGGCCCGCCGGGTGACGGCGGGCGCCGTCGTGGTCACCCTCGGCGCGCGTGGCGCCCTCGTCGTGCCCGCGGAGGGGCCGGCGCTGCTGCAGGCGCCGCCCCCGGTGACACCGGTCGACACGACCGGTGCCGGTGACTGCTTCTGCGGCGCCCTCGGGCAGGCGCTGGCCGACGGCGCCGGCCTCCCCGACGCCGTCCGGCACGCCGTCGCGGCGGCCGCGTCCTCCACCACCGGTCCCGGCGCGCGCGGCGCCCTCCCCGACCACGACGCCGTGCGCGAGCTGCTGCTCCGCGTGCCCCCGGCCACCCCGGTCGGCGGGCCCGCGGTTTCCCCGCCGGCGGACCGGGCACACCGCTCCCCGACCCGATCCGAGGAGGACCCGCGATGAGCGAATCCCAGCGCACGCCGCACAGCGCCGAGCGCGCCGAGGGCGACCCGGCCGGCGAGCAGGCGGGCAGCGGCCGGACGCCGCACCCCGAGGAGCCGGCCGAGGGCCGCAGCGACGCCGCGAGCGGGGGCGCCGACACCCCCGACACCTGACCGGCGCTCTGACCGGTCCACGGGGTGAGCGACGTCTCACCCCGGTGGGCCGCGTGCCGGTTTCCCGCAGCGAGGGCACGGGCACGCAACGGCGCATGGAGGACAACGTGCTGCACACCCGGACCACCGACGAGTCGGCCGACCGATCGCGGACCGACTCTGCCGAGTCCTCGGCGCGGGCCGTCGCCCGGCTGCTGGCCAACCCGCGTCGCACCCGCCGGAACTGAGCCGCCGCGCTCACCGTCGGTGACGCTACTGCGTCACACCGGCACCACCGCTCCCCGGTGCCACGGGAAACCCGGGCGCCCCTCGTCACCCAGAGCGATCAGGGTCGGCGTGCCGCGAACTGCTCCGTCACGTCCTGGGGCACCATCGCAGACGTGACCGCCGCCCTGCCCCTCACCGCCGCCGACGACGCCTCGGCACCGGTTCGCCGCAGCCGCGCGGAGCGGCAGACGATCGTGCTGGACACCGCCGAGCGCCTCTTCGCCGGCCGCAGCTCCCGCAGCGTGGGCATGGACGAGCTGGTCCGCGAGACGGGCCTGGGCAAGATGACGGTCTACCGGCTCTTCAAGAGCAAGGACGACCTCGTCGGGGCATACCTCAGCCGCAAGGCAGCCACCGTGCTGGCCTTCATCGACGCCGAGCTGGACCGGCTGGAGGGCGATCCCCGCGCGGCACTGCTCTCGGTCGTCGACGCCGTCGAGCGCGACGTCACCCGCACCGGGTTCCGCGGCTGCCCGTTCACCAACGTCAGCAGCGAGTACGACGACCCGCAGCACCCCGCCCGCAGCGCGGCGGCCGACTACAAGTTCGAGCTGCACGCCCGCCTGGAGCGGCTGGCCGACGAGATCGTGCCGGGCGACGGGGAGGACCTCGCCGCGCAGATCCACCTGATCATCGACGGCATGTACCTCTCCGGCGGTCTCCTGGGGCCCGACGGCCCCGCCGCCCACGGCCGGCAGCTGGCCGAGCGGCTGATCGAGATCGCGGTCGCCCGCGCCTGACCGCAGGATGGGCGGGTGAGCACCGACCGCACCCGGCCCGACCTCGACGACACGACGGTGGAGGCGCTCGGCAAGCTGTCCGAGGCCCTGGAGACCGTCGACCAGGCACGCGGCTTCCTGTACGCGTTCCACCAGCTGACCGGCAAGGCCGACCGGCTGCTGCAGGAGTCCGTCGAGCTGTTCGGCAGGGCCGGCGCGACCCGCCTCGCCGAGGACCTCGACCGCGACCTCGTCGGCCGCAACGTCATCGCCGACCGGTGGACCTTCCAGATCGTCGAGGACTTCGACGAGAACTACTGGGGCGCCTTCCGCGCGTTCGACGCTCGCGCCCGGGAGGAGCTCGCCGGAGGTGACCGGCACGTGTTCGAGGCCCGGATGAAGCAGCGCGAGCGCACCGCCGGCCACCCCGCCCACGAGGCGGGTCCCGCGCTGGCGGACTGAACGGGCACCCGTGCCGCGCACGCGCGGGCGGGGCAGTGGCGAGTGGTTTCCACCCGCCCGCTCAGGGGCAGAACCGGCCCATGACCATGCCGGATGCGAACAACGCGGGTGCCGACCGCGAGGCCGAGCCGCTCGGCGCGGAGAAGGCGCCCGGCGAGGACCGCGATTCCCTGGGCGCCACCGAAGGGCCGGCGGACGGCATCGCCGGACCGGCCTACCCGCCCGCCGACACCGAACCGGACGCCCGGTGACCGGCCCCGGGCGGGAGCCGGCCGACGCGCGGGACCCGCTCAGCGTCGGCCTGGGCTCCCCCGCCGCCGGCGACCGCGCGGCCGGACCCGCAGAGCCCGCCGGCCGGGCCGAACCGACGCCGACGCCGACGCGGGAGCGGCACACCGGGCGCACCATCGGGCGGGGGTTGGCGCTCGCGCTGCTGATCTTCGTCACCGTGGTGCTGGTGCTGTTCGTCATCTTCAACGGCCAGTCGGTGCAGATCAGCCTCGTCTTCACCGACGTCCAGGGCCCCCTGGTGGTGGCCCTGCTCGTCGCGGCGGCGCTGGGCGGCCTGCTGGTGTGGCTGGCCGGCGCGGTGCTCCGCGCCCGGCGCCGCAAGCGCTGACCCTTCCGGGTCAGACGCGGTGCCCGGAACGTGTCCGGGCACCTGGTGCTTGCCGTTGCTACTCGCGAGTAATAGCGTTTGTTACTCGTGAGTAGCACGACGCCGTACGCCGGCCGGAGCACGGGAGCCTGAGCGCCATGACGCACTACACCGCCAACCTGCGGGACCTCGAGTTCAACCTGTTCGAGTTCCTGGACACCAAGGACCGCTTCGGCACCGGCCCGTTCGAGCAGATGGACGCCGACACCGCCCGCGGGATCCTCGGCGAGGTGCGCCGGCTGGCGGAGGGACCCGTGGCGGCCTCCTTCGTCGACGCCGACCGCAACCCGCCGGTGTTCGACCCCGCCACGAACTCGGTGGCGCTGCCCGAGTCGTTCAAGAAGTCGGTCCAGGCCGTCGAGGACGGCGAGTGGTACCGCCTCGACCTGCCCGAGCACCTCGGCGGCTTCGGCGCTCCGCACGTCCTCACCTGGGCCGCCTTCGAGATGATCCTCGGCGCCAACCCGGCGGTCTTCATGTACGGCTCGGGCGCCGCGTTCGCCGCGATCCTCGACGAGCTGGGCACGCCGGACCAGAAGCGCCTGGCCGAGCTCATGCTCGAGCACAAGTGGGGCGCCACCATGGTGCTCACCGAGCCCGACGCGGGCTCCGACGTCGGCGCCGGCACGACGAAGGCCGTGCAGCAGCCCGACGGCTCGTGGCACATCCACGGCGTGAAGCGGTTCATCACGTCGGCCGAGCACGACCTGTCCGACAACATCATCCACCTGGTCCTGGCTCGCCCCGAGGGCGCGAGGGCCGGCACCAAGGGGCTGTCGCTGTTCGTCGTCCCCAAGTTCCACGTCGATCTCGAGACCGGGGCGCTCGGCGAGCGCAACGGCGCCTACGTCACCAACGTCGAGAAGAAGATGGGGCTCAAGGTCTCCACCACCTGCGAGCTCACCTTCGGCGACGGACCGGTCCCGGCGCAGGGCTGGCTGGTCGGCGAGGTGCACGACGGCATCGCGCAGATGTTCAAGGTCATCGAGCACGCCCGCATGTTCGTGGGCGCCAAGGCCATCGCCACCCTCTCGGCCGGCTACCAGGTGGCGCTGGACTACGCGAAGACCCGGGTCCAGGGCGCGGACCTCACCGCCACGTCCAAGGACGCCCCGCGGGTCACGATCACCCACCACCCGGACGTGCGCCGCTCCCTGATGCTGCAGAAGTCCTACGCCGAGGGCATGCGGGCCCTGTACCTGTACGCGGCGAGCTTCCGCGACCAGGTCACCGAGGCCGCGGCGGCGGGCGAGGCCGACAGCGAGCAGGCGAAGCTGGCGGAGCGGGTCAACGACCTGCTGCTGCCGATCGTGAAGGGCTTCGGCTCCGAGCGCGCCACCCAGCTGCTGACCCAGGAGTCGCTGCAGACCCTCGGCGGCTCCGGCTACCTGCAGGACTACCCGATCGAGCAGTACATCCGCGACTCCAAGATCGACACCCTCTACGAGGGCACCACGGCGATCCAGGGCCAGGACTTCTTCTTCCGCAAGATCGTCAAGGACGGCGGGGTCGCGCTGACCTGGCTCGCCGGGCAGATCCAGGCGACGGTGGACGGCGAGGTCGGCAACGGCCGGCTCAAGGAGGAGCGGGCGCTGCTGGGCACCGCGCTCTCCGACGTCCAGGGCATGCTCACCGCGATGTTCGGCCACCTGACCGCCGCGCAGGAGGACATGACCTCCCTGTACAAGGTCGCGCAGAACACCTCCCGGCTGCTGCTGGCCACGGGCGACCTGGTCACCGCGTGGCTGCTGATCCGCCAGTCCGAGGTGGCGCTCGCCGCCCTGGCCGGCGAGGTCAGCGAGAAGGACCGCCACTTCTACGAGGGCAAGCTGGCCGCCACCCGGTTCTTCGCCGGCCAGGTGCTGCCGAAGCTGACCGCCGAGCGGGCCATCGTCGAGAACACCGACAACGCCCTCATGGAGGTCGACGAGAACTGCTTCTGAGCACTCTGCCGTCCTCCGGACGGCACCGCGGCCAGGAGCCGTTCCCGTCTACGTGGAGCCGTTGCCCATGTCCCGGTCGGGGACCCTCTGGGCCCCACGACCGGTCCACACCGGCTCCGCACCGCAGCCGAGGCCGCCTCCCCCACCGGGAGGCGGCCTCGGCCGTTTCGCGGGGGCGATGCCGGGCATGGGCGGGAGGACAGCCGACGGACAGGAGGCCGGCATGACCGATCCCCAGGGCAGCGACCGCATCCAGCAGGACGTACCGACCGCGTCGGGCACCGGCGCCAACAGCGACCTGACGTCCTCGGTCGACGACGTCCCCCTCACGCGCGAGCAGGCCCTGGAGCGGGACGCCGCCCAGGGTGACGACCTGCCGGCCCGCGCGGACGGCGACGTCGCCCGCGCCACCCGGGCCGGCGCCTCCGGCGAGGTTCCCGGCCCCACCGAACGATCAGGAGACGACGGCCGATGAGCGAATCCCAGCCGACCGGGTACCGGGAGTCCCCCGACACCGCCGACGACGCCTCCACGCCCGCCCGGCAGGACGACGACGTGCAGCTGACCACGGACGAGGACGCGCAGCGCGACGACTCGGTCGCCCGCCCGGGCAACGAGTCGGACTGAGGAAGTCTCCAGCCGGGGCGCGGACCCTGCCGCGAGTGTGCCCTCGCACCACCAGGTGGGCGCCTGCTGTGTGCGCCACAACCGTGGGGCATGTCGCACCGTGGGCCTAGCGTTCCCACCATGGCGGTCAACGGTCCCCTGGTCGGGCGGCGGGCACTCATCACCGGCGGCGCATCGGGGATCGGCCGGGCCTGCGCCGTCCGGCTGGCCGCCGACGGCGCCGACGTCGTGGTCGTCGACCGCGACGCCGAGGGCGCCCGGGCCGTGGCCGGAGACGTGGGCGGCACGGCGGTCACGGCCGACCTGTCCGACCTCGCTGCCGTGGACCGCCTCGACCTGGCCGTGGACATCCTGGTCAACAACGCCGGTCTGCAGCACGTCGCACCGGTCCACGAGTTCCCGGTCGACCGGTTCTCCCACATCCTGCGGCTCATGCTGGAGGCGCCCTTCCGGCTCGTCCGCGGTGCCCTCCCGCACATGTACGACCGCGGCTGGGGCCGCGTCGTCAACATCAGCTCGGTCCACGGGTTGCGCGCCTCCCCCTACAAGGCCGCCTACGTGACGGCGAAGCACGGCCTCGAGGGGCTGTCCAAGGTCATCGCGCTGGAGGGCGCCGCCCGGGGCATCACGTCGAACTGCGTGAACCCCGCCTACGTGCGGAGCCCGCTGGTGGAGGGGCAGATCGCCGCGCAGGCGCAGGCGCACGGCCTGTCCGAGGACCAGGTCGTGGAGCAGGTGATGCTGGCACCGGCCGCGGTGAAGCGGCTCATCGAGCCCGCGGAGGTGGCCGACGCGGTCGCCTGGCTGTGCTCGCCCGCCGCGGCCTCGGTCACCGGCACCTCCCTCGTGATGGACGGCGGGTGGAGCGCGCGGTGAGCGCCCGACCGGCCAGAATGCCGGTCGTGTCCCAACCCGCGGCCCCGCCTCCCACCGGTGGCGCCCCGCGTCCGGCCGCGGGGTGGGCCGCCGAGTACTTCGAGCTGCTGCTCGGCGATGCCGCGGCGATCGAGTACGAACGCCCCCTGGTCCGGGCACGGGCGGCTGGGGCGGACGCCGACGAGCTGGCCGGGCTCGAGCGGCTCAAGCTGCTGGCGCTCGAGGTGCGCGAGGCCTTCGCCGCCCGGCGCCGCCGGGAGTCCGAGCTCACCGCCCTCTTCGACACCGCTAACGACCTCGCGGCGCTGCGCGGCGTCGACTCCGTGCTGACCGCCATCGTCCGGCGCGCCCGGCAGCTGCTGGGCAGCGACGTCTCCTACCTGACCCTGAACGACCCCCTGCGTGGGGACACCTACATGCGGGTCACCGACGGCTCGGTCTCGGCCCGGTTCCAGGGCCTGCGGTTGCCCATGGGGGTCGGGCTGGGTGGGCTCGTCGCCCAGACCGCCGCGCCGTACGCGACGTCGAGCTACTTCACCGACCCGCGGTTCCGGCACACCACCGAGATCAACGACGGCGTCCACGACGAGGGGCTCGTCGCGATCCTCGGGGTGCCTCTCGTCCGCGGCGCCCAGGTCGTCGGCGTCCTGTTCGCCGCCGACCGCGCCGAGCGCACCTTCGACCGGTCGCAGGTGTCCCTCCTGGGGTCGCTGGCCGCCCATGCCGCGATCGCCCTGGACAACGCCCGGCTCCTCGAGGAGACCCGGGCGGCGCTGGACGAGCTGTCCGCGGCCACCCGGCGGCTGCGCGCCCACACAGCGTCGGTGGAGCGGGCGGCCGGCGCCCACGACCGCTTCATCGACGTGGTCCTGCGCGGCGGCGGGGTGGAGGACGTCGCCGCGGCGGTGACGGAGGCCCTCGGGGGCAGCATCACCGTGCTCGACGAGGAAGGCCGGGCCGCCTCACCCGGTGCCGATTCGGCGACCGCGCTACCGCCCGACCCCGCCGGAGCGCTCACCCTGGCCCGCGCCACCGGACGGACGGTGCAGGACGGCACCTGGTGGACCGCAGCCGTGACGGTGGACAGCGAGCTGCTGGGCGGGCTGGTGCTGCACCGCGAGGAGGAGCTGGCCGACTCCGACCAGCGCATCCTGGAGCGCGCCGCGCTCGTCACCGCCCTGCTGCTGCTCATCCGCCGGACGGCGGGCGAGGCGGAGAACCGGGTGCGCGGGGAGCTGCTCGAGGAGCTCCTGAACCCCGGTCTCCGTGATCCCGACGGGCTGCGGGAGCGCGCCCGCAGGCTGGGTGCGGATCTGGACCGCGCGCACGCCGTCGTCGTCGCCCGGGTCGAGGCGCGGTGCCGGCCGCGGGCCCTGGCCACCGCGGCCCACCTGGCGGCGACCCGGGGCGGGCTCGCCGGCCTGCACGGTGGCTGCGTCGTCCTCTGCCTGCCCGGCCAGGATCCCGGTCCCGCGGCCGCCGTCGTCCATCGGGAGCTCGGGGCCGCCGGTGCCGGCGCGGTCACCGTCGGCGCCGCCGGACCGGCCGTCGGCCCTGGTGCCGTGGCCGCGGCGCACGCGGAGGCGGCGCGCTGCGCGGCGACCCTGGTGGCGCTCGGCCGCGCGGGGGACTCCGCGAGCGCGGACGAGCTGGGCTTCTTCGGCCTGCTGGTCGGTGAGGGGCGCGACGTGCCCGCCTTCGTGCGGGCGACGCTGGCCCCCGTGCTCGAGTACGACGCGAAGCGCGGCACGGACCTGGAAGGAACCCTGGAGGCGTTCTTCGCGGCGGGCGGCTCACCAGCACGGGCGGCGGAGAGCCTGCAGGTGCACGTCAACACCGTCACCCAGCGCCTGGACCGGATCGGCCGGCTGCTCGGTCGCGAGTGGTCCTCCCCGGCCCGCGCTCTGGAGGTCCAGCTGGCCCTCCGCCTGCACCGGCTGACCCACGTCGGCCCCGGCTGACCGAGCCCTACCCTGGGCAGGTGCAGCCGACCCTCGCCCAGCTGCCGGTCCTGCCGGTCGAGGAGTGGCAGGCGCGGGCCGCTTCGCACGAGGAACGCGTGGACCGGTGGGCTGTCCCCCACCGCGACCGCCGCCTCCGGGGCGATACCCACCCCGTGCTGGACTTCCTGTTCACCTACTACTCCGAGACGCCCGGCCGGCTCCGCCGCTGGCACCCCGGCCCGGACGTCGCGCTCGCCGCCCCCGCGCCGCACGGGGGTCGGCGCTGGTACGTGACCGACGGCGCGACCGTGCGGCTCGATGTCGCTGCCTTCCTGGCCGACCGCGGCGACACCGTGCGCTTCGTCCGGCGGCTGCTCGTGGCGACCGCCGCCCGCCCGACCTTCACCGGGTGCTTCGGCCTGCACGAGTGGGCGATGGTCTACCGGGACAGCGGGACCCGGCACCCGATCCCCCTCCGCCTCGGCCAGGAGGGCACCGACGCCGTCGTCGAGGCGCACCCGGTGCGGTGCAGCCACTACGACGCCTTCCGGTTCTTCACCCCACCGGCCGTGCCGCGCAACCGGCTGCAGCCCACCCGCGAGAACCAGCCGCAGCTCGAGCAACCGGGCTGCCTGCACGCCGGCATGGATCTCTACAAGTGGGCCTACAAGCTCAGCCCCGCCACCCCGGGCGAACTGGTCGTCGACTGCTTCGAGCTGGCCGTTGCGATCCGGGAGCTGGACATGCGGGCCTCGCCGTACGACCTGCGCGACCACGGCTATCCGCCCGTCCCGATCGAGACGCCACAGGGGAAGGCCGAGTACGTGGCCGGGCAGCGCGGGTTCGCCGCCCGGGGAGCCGTCCTGCGGCAGCGGCTGATCGACGTCTGCGACCGGTTGCTGGCGTAGCGGAGCACCCGCCCGTCGGGCAGGGGGTTCCTGGTCCGAGGCGTCGGGAGAGTCGGTCCTCGATCAGACCCCGTCGTGGGGTCGGCTCCCGCCGACCCCGGCACCGATCTCGTCCCGCAGCCGCTCCACCGCCCGGCCGGGCGGCGGGTCCTCGGCCTCGCGGCGGCGGCCGCGGCGTCGCGCGCCCAGCCGGTCCACCAGCCCGGCGATGCCGCCGGGCACGAAGAGGACGACGAGGACGAAGAGGGTCCCGAGGATGAACAGGGGTTCGGACAACGGCACCCGCAGCCAGGCGGGGAGGTCCTGGACCGCCGGGGAGGCGGCCAGGGCGGTCAGCCGGCTGTCCAAGTAGGTGTAGAGCACGCCGCCGAGCACCGCGCCCCACCGGCTGCCGGCGCCGCCGAGCACCACCATGACCAGCAGACCGATGGTGAAGTCGGCGGTGGTCACCCGGGGCGTGGAACCGCCCAGCAGCAGCAGGTGCACGATGCCGCCGAGAGTGGCCAGCAGCCCGGCCAGCACGAACACCAGCAGCTTGAAGCGGTACGGCCGCAGGCCCAGCACCTCCACTCGGCGCTCGTTCTCCCTGATCGCCTGCCAGACCCGCCCGGCCCGGGATCGGGTCACCCAGGTGACCACCGCGTACACCAGCACCAGGTAGGCCAGCGCCAGCCAGTACTTGTTCACGGTGTTGAAGACGCCGACGAACGCGTCGGGGATCGGGGTGCGGTCGACCGCCAGCCCCTCCTCGCCGCCGGTGAGCCCACCCGGGTCCTGCAGCACGATGATCGACCCGACCTGCGCGGTCGCCAGGGTGACCATGGAGAAGGCGATGCCGGAGACCCGCAGCGCCACGCTGCCGATCACCAGCGGGAGCACGATGCCGAGCACGGTCGTCGCCGCGACCGCCGCACCCAGCCCCCAGCCGAGCTCGGTCAGCAGCAGGTTGGCCCCGTACGTGCCGGCCGCGAAGTAGAGGGCGTGCCCGAACGAGAGCAGCCCGGTGAAGCCGAAGAGCAGGTCGAACGAGAGCGCGACCCCGCCGAACACCAGGCACAGCGCCAGCAGCTGCAGCGTGCCGGGGCTGTTGAGGACCCCGTCGAAGATCCCCGGCAGGTCCAGGGTCGAGTAGGGCAGCAGCGCCAGGACTACCAGCACCACCAGCGGCGCGAGCCGCCGCGCGTTCTTCCGGTTCACGGCCCCGTCCTTCACGCCAACCTCGCCGTCAGGCCGCTGGGACGGGCCAGGAGGACCACCGCCAGCAGCAGCACCACCGACAGGTCACCCACCCCGCTCGCGGCGTAGTAGTTCGCGAACTGCTGCACCAGGCCGACCAGCACCGCGGCGGCGGCCGTGCCGGTGATCGAGCTCATGCCGCCGATGACCACCACGATGAAGGCGAAGATCAGCAGGGAGGTGCCCTGCCCGGGGGAGATGGACCCCAGGTAGATGCCGCCGAGCGCCCCGGCGAGGGCCGCGAAGGCCCCTCCGATCGCGAAGACGAGGGTGAACGCCTTGCGGACGTCGATGCCCAGCGCCGTCACCATGGTCCGGTTCTCCACCCCGGCCCGGATGATCAGACCGACGCGGGTGAAGCGGAGGAACGCGAGCACGGACACCAGGACCACCACCGCGCTGGCGATGAGCAGGAACCGGTCGTTGGGCACGTTGGCGCCCAGGACCGATGTGGTGCCCTGCGCCCACTCCGGGCGCGGGAACGGCCGGGGGTCGGAGCCCCAGACCGCCCGCACGAGGGCCACCAGCGCGAGGCTGAGACCCACGGTGACGAGGACCTGCTCGATGTGCCGCTGGTACAGCGGCCGGATGAGCAGCAGCTCGATCAGGGCCGCGACCAGGGTGCCGACCCCGACCCCGAAGACCACGGCGAGGACGAAACCCCAGCCCGTGGAGCCGGCACCGGGCAGGTTGCCGGCCGCCCACCACGTCCCGTAGGCGCCGATCGTGAGGAACGCGCCGTGGGCGAAGTTCAGCACGTCCATGAGGCCGAAGATCAGCGAGAGCCCGGAGGCGACCAGGAAGTAGAGCGCTGCCAGGCCCAGCCCCGTGATGGCCAGCAGGACGAAGGTGGTCACCGGTGCCCTCCCCCGCTGGCGGCCACGCCGAGCAGCTCGCGGGTCCGGTCGGCATCGCCCAGCAGGTCGGCGGCCGGCCCCGACCAGGCCACCCGCCCCTGGTCGACGACGACGGCGTCGCGCGCCATCCGCTGGACGACGGTCAGGTTCTGCTCGACGAGCAGGATCGTCACCTCCTCGGCCGCGCGGGCCAGCACGTCGGCGACCTCGGCCACCAGCAACGGCGCCAGTCCCTTGGTCGGCTCGTCGATGAGCAGCAGCTGGTTGTCGTTGAGCAGCAGACGCGCGATGGCGACCATCTGCTGCTGACCGCCGGAGAGCGTCCCGGCGAGCTGCCGGCTGCGCTTCCGGAGCTCGGGGAAGAGCTCGTAGACCCGGTCGTGGTGGTGGTCGGAGTCGCGTCGCTCGGCCAGCGTCAGGTTCTCCGCCACCGTCAGGCCGGCGAAGACCTCCCGGTCCTCGGGGGCGTAACCGATCCCGCGGCGGACGATCTCGTGCGTCCGCCGCCCGTCGATCCGTTCGGTCCGGCCGTTCCCGCCGGTGAACTCGATGGTCCCCGAGGACGGGACCAGCCCGAGCACCGCCTTCACCGTCGTTGTCTTGCCCGCACCGTTGCGCCCGAGCAGGGCCGTCACCCCGCCGCGGCGGACGGTGAGGTCCACACCCTGCAGGATGTGGCTGCCCGACAGCCGGACGTGGACGCCGGACATACGGAGCAGCGGCGGCGCCTGCCCGCTCACAGCGACTCGCCCAGGTAGGCCTGCTGCACGGCCGGGTCGCTGGTCACGCGCTCCGGGGTGTCCAGCGCCAGGAGCTTGCCGTGGTGCATGACCGCGACCCTGTCGGCCAGGCCCAGCAGCACGTCCATGTGGTGCTCGACCATCAGCACCGTCTTGCCCTCCTCCCGGTGCACCGAGGCGATCACCTCGGTCAGCCCGGCGACGTCCTCGATGCTCACCCCGGCCATCGGCTCGTCGAGCAGGACGACAGCGGGGTCCGTGGCCAGCAGGATGGCCAGCTCGAGCTTGCGCTTGTCCCCGTGGGAGAGGGCTCCGGCGAGGTCCTCGCCGCGGCCGCCCAGCCCGACCCGCGCCAGCGAGCGCGTGGCGATCTCCTGCGCCGCATCGCCCGGCCGCACCAGCTGCCAGGGGCGCATGCTCCCGCCCAACCGGGCCTGCGCGGCCAGCCGGACGTTCTCGCGCACGCTCAGCCCGGCGAAGACCGATGACGCCTGGAACGTCCGCCCCAGACCCCGCCGGGCCCGGGCCGAGGGCGAGGCGCCGGTGATGTCCGCCCCCGAGAGGGTCACGGTGCCGCCGGTCACGGGGAGCAGCCCGGAGAGCAAGTTGAAGAGCGACGTCTTGCCCGCGCCGTTCGGGCCGATGACGGCGACGAACTCACCGGGGGCGACGTCGAAGGTGACGTCGCCGACGATCACCGCCCCGCCGATGGCGCAGCTGAGCCCGCGCACCTGCAGCACCGGCGCGCCCCCGGCGGGGTGGGCGGCCGGTGCCGCGGTGGCACTGGTGGACACCGGGTCCCCTCGCCGCGTCAGGAGGTGGCGACCGGAGGAGCGGTGTCCTCCGGAGCCAGCGTGTCGACCAGCACCGGGACGAACTCGCCGCCCTGCTGCTCGAGACGGGCCTGGAACATCGGCTGCAGGAGGGCGTGGTCCTCCGCGCGGATGGTCGTCTCACCCTTGACCCCGTCGAAGCTCCAGCCCTCGAGGGCGGAGATCATCCCGGCGACGTCGTCGGGGCTCTCCTCGACCGCGCGCACGATCATCTGGGCGGCGTTGCAGCCGTCGGGGGTGAAGATGTCCACTTCCCCACCGGCCGCCTCGACGCGCTCGGCCACGGCCTGGCTCATCTCGTTGTCGACCGCCTCGGCGAAGAAGTGCGACAGGAAGTTGAGGTCCGCGGCCTGCTCGCCGTAGGTGGGGTAGGAGGCGCGCAGGTCCAGGCCGGTGACGACGTTCGTCGCGTCGAACACGCCCTGCTGGCCCATGGCCTGCCACATCGCGGGCGCGGTCTCCCCGGCCCAGGCGACGAAGGTCAGGTCGGCGCCGGCATCCCGGGCCTGCGCGGCGAAGGGGGTGAGGTCGGTCGCGCTGGCCGGGACGAGCAGCGGCGTCACGGTGGCGCCGGCCTCGTCGCCCAGGACGGCGGTCACCGCGGCGACGTTCGCCTGGCCGAAGGCGCTGTCCTGGGCGAAGACGAGCACCTCCTTGCCGGCCGCCTCGCCGATGAAGGACTGCGCCGTGCGCACGTCCTGGTAGGTCTGCCGGCCGGACCGGAAGGTGTTGTCGTTGACCCCGGTCACGGCGTCGGTCGCCGCCGGGCCGGAGATGAACAGGACGTCGTTCTGCTCCGCCAGCGGCGCGACCTGGACCGCGACGCCGGAGGACGCCGAGCCGGCCAGGATCTGCACCCCCTGGCCGATCAGGTCGGTGGCCTCGGCGACGGCCTTGGCCGGGTCTCCGGCATCGTCGCGCTGGATCACCTCCACCGGCCGGCCGCCCACCTCACCGGTGCCGTCGGTCAGGTGGTCCAGGCACGCCTCGAAGCCCTGGAGGTACTGCGCGCCGTACGAGGCGAGCGGCCCGGACGTCGACGTGATCACGCCCACCTGGACCGGGGCCCCGTCCTCGCCGGCGCCGCCTCCGCTGCCCGCCCCGCCACCAGGGGCACCGGGGCTGCCGCACGCGGCCGTGAGCGCGAGGACACCTGCGGCCGCCGCGGTGCAAGCGGTCCGGGAACGGGTGCGGGACATGGCGATCTCCTCGGTGTGCGGGTGCACGAGTGGTCTGCACCACACCGTAGGGACGAGCTGATCACGTGCCCATGTGGACCGGACCCATACCGCCGGGTTGCATTGTGGGGCAGCGCACCACCCTTGCGGGGTCCGGTGCCCAGAGGCCACCGGCCGGGCTCAGGACGTACCGTCCCAGGCGTGACCTCCACGAACACCGACCGCTGGATCCGGCTCGACGGCACCACCAACATGCGGGACCTCGGGGGCCTGCCCACCACCGACGGCGGGCGAACGGCGGCCGGGCGGATCCTGCGCAGCGACAACCTGCAGACCCTCAGCGACGCCGACGTCCGGCGGTTGGTGCACGAGATCGGCCTGCGCCAGGTGATCGACCTGCGGACCACCGCGGAGATCGTGCTCGAGGGGCGCGGCCCGCTGCGCGGCGTCCCCGAGGTCACCCACCGGCACTTCACCCTGCTGCCGGAGCGCGGGCACTACACCGACGTCTTCGCGGTGGAGGAGGAGGAGCCGCAGCTGGAGCTCGGGGCCGGGTGGGCCGAGTCGCTGCTGCCCCGGCAGGTCGCGGCCCACGACGAGGTGGAGCCGCCGGCGGTGCGGTCCTACCTGGGCTACCTCGGCCAGCGGTCGGAGAACGTCGTCGGGGCGCTGCGCGCGCTCACCTCCGCCCCGGACGGCGCGTCGGTGGTGCACTGCGCAGCCGGCAAGGACCGCACCGGCGTGGTCTGCGCCCTCGCGCTGGCGGTCGCCGGGGTGCCGCACGAGGAGATCGTGGCCGACTACGCGCTGACCGCGGAGGTCATCGACGCGCTGGTGGCGAAGCTGGCCACCTCGCCCACGTACGCCGAGGACATGGTCACGCGCGACGTGGCCAGCCACACGCCGCGGGCCGAGACGATGGACCGGCTGCTGACCCTGCTCGACGAACGGTTCGACGGTCCGGCGGGATGGCTGGACGCCCACGGGTTCGGTGCCGACGAGCAGGCGGCGCTGCGCGCCCGGCTGCGCGACTGACGGTCAGCGGACGGCGCGGGCCGACCGGCTCCGCCGCTCCTTCTCCCGGTACATCGCCGCGTCCGCCTCGCGGAGCAGGGCGTCGGCGGTGCGCGCCCGCTCCGCGCCGAGCACGGCGACCCCGACGCTGGTCCCCACCCGCACCGGGGTGCCGTCGAGGCGGAACGGTTCCTCGAAGCAGGCCGTGATGCGGTCGGCGAGGGTCCGCGCCTGGTCGGCGTCAGCCAGGGCCGGCAGCACGATGGCGAACTCGTCGCCGCTGAGCCGACCCACCGTGTCGCCGGGGCGGACGGCGGCGCGCAGCCGTGCCGACACCTGCCGCAGGAGCTCGTCCCCGGCCGCGTGACCGAGCGAGTCGTTGACGTCCTTGAACCGGTCGAGGTCGCAGAAGAGCACCCCGAGCTGGCCGTCGGGGCCCGTCCCGGCGAGCGTCGCCTCCAGCCGCTCCAGGAAGAGCACGCGGTTGGGCAGCCCGGTCAGCGCGTCGTGCGTGGCCTGGTGGCGCACGGTCTCCAGCAGCCGGGCCTTCTGCAGCGCGGTGGCCGCCTGGTCACCGACACCCCGCAGCCGGGCGAGCACGTCGCCACCGAGCTCCTCGGGCGCCGTCCCGGACTCCCAGCTCGCCGTCGCGACGCCGAGGAAGGTGGCGCCGGCCAGGAGCGGCACCGCGACGACGTCGGAGACGCCGATGTCGGTCATGAACCGGCGCAGCACCGGGCTGCTGGTGGCGAGGCTGAGGATCCGGGGTTCGCGGTCGGTGAGCATGCCGACCAGCTCCGGGGTGTCCTCCGGCCGCAGCGGCGTCCTCAGGAAGTGCTCCCGCCGGAGCGGCTGGCTCCGGGCGGAGCTGCGGCCCTGCAGCTGCCCCGTCGCCGGATCCCAGAGCATCACCGAGGCACTGCTGCAGCCGATGACGCGCGGCAGGGCCTCCGCGACGACCTGGCTGACCGCCGTCGCGTCGCCGGCGCCGGCCAGCTCGTGGGCCAGCGCCAGCAGGGCGCCCGCCCGGTCGGCCTCCCGGCGCGCGTCCTCCAGGGCGATGAGCAGGTCCAGCGCCGCCGCCGCGTGCCCGGCGTAGGCGGCGAGCATCGCGTGCTCGTCGGCCATCTCGCCGTCACCGGAGGGGTAGATCGCGGCGAGCCGGCCGTGCCGGCGGCGGGCGGAGGCGACGTCGACGACCACGGCGGTGCGGCCCAGGTCGTCCCCGGACAGGATCCGCGCGGCCAGCTCCGGCAACTGGTCGTCGGGGATGCCGGCGCCGTGGACCAGGGGCGGACCGCCGTCCGGGTTGCCGACGACCAGCAGGTGCGCCGGGGCCAGCACGGCCTCACCGGCCCGCGCCACGATGCGGTGGAGGACGGTGTCGAGGTCGTCGCTGGCGACGAGGTCCCCGGCCGCGGACTGCAGCGTGCGCAACTGCCCCCGCAGCGCCGTCAGCTCAGGGTCGGCCGCGGCCCCGTCGGGCCGCCGGCGGCGGAATCGCGACCGCCGCTCCCAGGTGAGGCGGTAGACGCAGGTGCCGGTGCCGTCGACGCAGCACTCGGTGTGCGTGAGGACGCCGGGAGGCAGACCGAAGATGGCCGGGATCATCACCGCCAGCCCGCGGGCGTACGCGCAGTCCAGCGCCGAGTGGGTGTAGCCGTCGGCCAGGTGCAGGGCGACCGTCGCCGACGTCGCGGTGGTCTCGCGGACCTCCATGCGGGAGACGGTGGTGAACTTGGCCGCCGCCCGCGGCAGCTGGCGGAACACCTGGCGGGGCGTGCCCAGGGCGCGCAGGACCAGGAGCAGGGAGTGTCCCAGGCCGCTGCGCATCGCGGCCGTGCCCACGTGGAACATCGTGTCGGGGTCGCCCAGCACATCCGTCGCCGCGGCGAACAGCCGGATCCGGGTGGCGTAGCTCCACCAGCGGGCCTGGTCGGCGACCTGGTCGGCGACCTCGCCGAGCCCGGCCCGGTCGAGCACCGCGGCGACGGCGTCGTCCCCACCCGCGCGGCGGACGTAGGCGAGCACCCCGGCCATCGTGATGCCCGGGGTCTCCCGCGCCTCGGCCGGCGGCACGGCGGTCGCGCCGCCGCTGCCAGGTGATCCTGTGCCCACGGTCCGGTGATCGGCGCGCCACCACCCCCGCTTGAGCGGAACCGACCGGATCGGGTGAGGAACCCGCAGGTCGGACCGCGCCCTGCGGGACGAGCCCCCGGACGCACGCGACCCCGGTCTCGAGGGAGACCGGGGTCGGGGTGTTCCGGGGCCGCGCGCGCCGCGCGGCCAGGGCTCAGCGGCCGAGGAAGTGGCTGCCGTTCGCCATCGTCAGGAGCTCGTCGCGCATCGCCGGGCTGCTGCTGCGGGCCAGCGCCTTGTTCAGCGCCCGCCGGGTACGCGCCACCTGCCGACGCTGCCGCCAGCTGGTCGTCACGCTGCTCATCGTTACTGCCTCTTTCGTCGGAGTGATCTGCCTGCAGCCGTAGTAACGCAGGCGTGCACCACTCTAATCCGACGAAACGTCGGCAAACGTGAGACATGGCCGAAGGTTCCTCATTCTTTCGGGTGAGTCGCGCCACGTCGGAGCCCGAACGCACGACGGCGCCCACCCCGAGTGGGGTGGGCGCCGTCGTCGTGGCGGGGCGGGGGCTCAGCTCGGGCGCTGCACGTCACCCCGCCAGGCACCGGTCTCGGTGCCGCGGCTCTCGATGAACTCCTTGAACTTCTTCGCGTCGGCCTTGATCTGCCGGTCGTCGAAGCCGAGGACGGCACCGGCCTTCTCGACCAGCCCCTCGGGCTCCCAGTCGATCTGGATCATCACCCGGGTCTTGGCGTCGTCCAACCGGTGGAAGGTCACCACACCGGCGTGCTTGGCCTCACCGCTGGTGCTGGTCCAGGCCACGCGCTCCTCGGGGTGCTGCTCGGTGATCTCCGCATCGAACTCGCGCTTCACGCCGTCGATGTTGGTGACCCAGTGGGTGTGGGTGTCGTCGATCTGCGTGATCTTCTCGACGCCGCCCATGAACTGCGGGAAAGTCTCGAACTGCGTCCACTGGTCGTAGGCGACGCGGATCGGGACGTCGACGTCGACGGACTCCTGCACGCTGGCCACGTTCTCAGCTCCTCGTGTCGCTTGTTCGGTCGTGCGCCACCTACCCCGGGAGCGCCGGACCGACACGTGGAAGGAGCAGGTCAGCGCAGCGCGGCCGCGATGCTGCCGCGCACCGGCCGGTCCGTCACCAGCAGCATCTGCGCCAGGTGGTAGGCGTCGGGCTGCCCGGCCCAGGTGCCCTCGGCGACCTCCCCCGACGGCGTGAGCTCGTGGTGCCAGCTGCCGGTGGTGGGGTCGGCGAACCGCTCCTCGCCGTGCGCGCGCCAGCGGTCGGTCAGCGCCCGGTAGGCCGGCTCCCCGGTCACGCGGGCGAGCACCGCCGCCGCCGCCACCGCCTCGCACAGCACCCAGTGCATACGCGCACCGACCACGGGCCGGTCGTCCCAGTCGAGGGTGTACGGGAAGCCGTCCGCGCCGTCGGCCGCCCACCCGCGGGTCGCCGCGGCGTCGAACAGCGCGACGGCGTCGTCGAGCAGCCAGCGCGGCGGGTCGGGGAGGGCGGCGCGCAGGTGCACCGCGAGCCGCGCCCACTCGAACTGGTGCCCGATCGTGACCCCGTAGGGGCGGAACGGGTCGGCCGGGTGCGCCGCGTTGTGCTCGGGCAGCGGTTCCCAGTGGGACGTGAAGTGCTCGGGCAGCCGCCAGCCGCGCTCGCGGGCGAAACCGTGCACCACGCGCTCGACACTGCGCAGCGCCTGCCCGCGCAGCCTGGCGGCCAGGGCCGCGTCGTCGACCGCGTCGGCGGCGGCGAGCACCGCCTCGACGCCGTGCATGTTGGCGTTGGCACCGCGGTAAGGGTCCAGCCGCGACCAGGTGCGGTCCCACTCCTCCACCGCCAGGCCCGCGTCCTCGTCCCAGAACCGGTCCTGCCACACGTCGAGGGCGTCGTCGAGCAGCGCGCGCCCGCCCTCGATCCCGGCCGCGGTCGCCGTGGCACCGGCCAGGAGGACGAAGGCGTGCACGTAGGCGGCCTTCGTGCCGTCGGCGGCCGTCGCGCACCAGCCCCCGTGCACCGGGTCGTGGAGGGGCCCGCTGCGCAGCGCCTCGACGCCGTGCCCGGCCAGCTCGTCCGCCCCTGGCCGCCCCAGCAGGGCGGCCAGCCCGAAGACGTGGGTCATCCGCGCGACGATCCAGCCCTCCTGCGGCCGGTCCGCGAGCAGGTCACCGTCCGGGCCCAGGTACCCGAAGCCGTCCGGCAGCCGGGATCGGGCGGCGAAGTCCAGCAGCCGGTCGAGATCGATCACCCGGTCACGCTAGTGCGCGGCCCGCCGGTCGCCCACCACGCCGACGGCCAACCGGGCCGTCGCCACCCCGAGGACCGCGAGGCAGAGCACCCGGACGAACCCCGCGCCGATGTTCGCCCCGGCGTCACCCGTGGTCATCGCGTCGACGAGCACCATGACCACCGTCGCGGCGAGCACGACAAACCCGAGCCGCCGGCCGGCCGGGACTCCGGCCGCCAGGAGGACCCCGCCGGCGATCGCGCACACGTACCCGAGCACCTGGAGCAGCCACGGGGCCGTGCCCTGGTCCAGGTGCGGCCGCGAGCCGCCGATCCCGATCGAGACGCCGGTGAGCGCGACGAACAGCAGCAGGGCGACCAGCGCCTGGGCACGGCGGTCCACGACGGGCTCCCTCTCGAGCGACGAACCGGGCGGCTCGCCGTCAGTAGGCCAGCGCGCTCCCCGGATCGTGCAGCAACGCGCCGACGTCGGCCAAGAACCGTGACCCGAGTTCGCCGTCGATGATCCGGTGGTCGAAGGAGAGCGCCAGCTGGGTGACCAGGCGGGGCTTCACCTTCCCCTTGTGCACCCACGGCATCTCCCGGACGGCGCCGAAGGCCAGGATCGCCGACTCCCCCGGGTTGAGGATCGGGGTACCGGTGTCCACGCCGAACACGCCGACGTTGGTGATCGTCATCGTCCCGCCGGTCATGTCCGCCGGTGCCGTGCGCCCGGCCCGGGCGGTCTCGGTGAGCTCGCCGAGGGCCGCGGCCAGCGCGGGCAGGGACAGCCGCCCGGCGTCCTTGATGTTGGGCACGATCAGCCCGCGCGGGGTCGCCGCGGCGATGCCGAGGTTCACCTGCCCGTGGACGACGATCTCCTGCGCCGCCTCGTCCCACGAGCTGTTGACCATCGGGTGCCGCCGCGCCGCGAGCAGCAGCGCCTTGGCCACGAACAGCAGCGGGCTCACCTTGACCTCGGCGAATTCTGGCCGTGCGGCCAGCCTGCTGCGCAGCTTCATCATCCGGGTGACGTCGACGGTGAGGAACTCGGTGACGTGCGGCGCGGTGAAGGCGCTGGCCACCATCGCGGCCGCGGTGGCCTTGCGGACCCCCTTGACCGGGATGCGCTGCTCCCCGCCGGTGGTCGCCACGGACGCCGGGGCCCCGGCGCCGTCGGAGCGCGCGGCCCCGGCGCCGTCGGAGCGCGCGGCGACGGCGGCGTCGGAGCGCGCGGCGACGGCGGCGTCGACGTCGGCCCGGGTGATGCAGCCACCCGCGCCGGAGCCGGAGATGGTCGCCAGATCCACGCCGAGGTCCTTGGCGTACTTGCGCACCGGCGGCTTGGCCAGCGGGCGGGGCCCCCGCCGGCCGGGCGCGGAGCCCTGGGCCGGGGCGGCGTCCTCGCGTCGCGCCGCGGCCTCGGCCTGCCGGCCGACCTCCAGCCCGCCGTGGCGCACCGGCTTGCTGCGCATGTCGGGGGCGGTGGCCAGCAGCGGCGGGCCGTCGTCGGAGGGCAGCGGGGGACGGTCGGCCCCGCCGGAGCCGTAGTCCGCGCCGGGCAGCCCGGTCGCCCGAGCGGCGGCCGGGGCGCCCGACCGGCGCGGGCGGCGGCGCGCCTCGGTGGTGCGGGGCCCGTAGCCGACCAGGACGGCGGTCCGCCCACCGGGGGCCGCCCCGCCGATCAGCCCGGCGGCCGGCTCCTCGCCGGCCGCCGATCCCTCGTCGGCGGGCGCCGCCGCTGGGGCGCTCCCGGCGGCGTCTCCCCCACCCACCCCGCCGACGTCGATGGTGATGATCGGCGCACCGACGTCGACCATCGTGCCGGCCTCGTGGAGCAGCTCGACAACGGTGCCGGCCCACGGCGAGGGCAGCTCGACGGCGGCCTTCGCCGTCTCCACCTCGCACAGCGGCTGGTTGACCGTGATGGTGTCGCCGACCTGCACCAGCCACTGCAGGATCTCGCCCTCGGTGAGCCCCTCACCGACGTCGGGGAGCTTGAACTGACGCTGCGCCATCTCAGAACTCCATCGCGCGGTCGACGGCGTCCAGCACCCGGTCGAGGTCGGGGAGGTACTCCTCCTCGAGCTTCGACGGCGGGTAGGGGGTGTCGAAGCCCCCGACCCGCAGCACCGGCGCCTCCAGGGAGTGGAAGCAGGCCTCGGTCACCCGCGCGGCGATCTCCGCGCCGAGACCGAGGGTGACCGGCGCCTCGTGCACGACGACGCAGCGACCGGTCCGCCGCACGCTCTCGAACACCGGCTCCAGGTCCAGCGGCGACACCGTGCGCAGGTCGACGACCTCCAGCGACCGCCCCTCCTCCTCGACGGCCTTCGCCGCCTGCAGCGCCGTCTTCACCATCGGGCCGTAGGCCAGCACGGTGACGTCGTCGCCGCCACGGACGACGCGGGAGGCGAACAGCGGGTCCGGGGCGGCGTCGGTGTCGACCTCCGCCTTCTCCCAGTACCGCCGCTTGGGCTCGAGGAAGACGATCGGGTCGGGGTGGGCGATCGCCTGCTGGATGCCCCAGTAGGCGTCGACCGGGTTGCTGACCGCGACCACCTTGAGCCCCGCGGTGTGCGCGAAGTAGGCCTCGGGGCTCTCGCTGTGGTGCTCGACCGCCCCGATGCCGCCACCGAAGGGGATGCGGATGACGATCGGCATCGGCAGCCGGCCCTTCGAGCGGGCGTGCATCTTGGCGACCTGGGTGACGATCTGGTTGTAGGCGGGGAAGACGAAGCCGTCGAACTGGATCTCGCAGACCGGCCGGTAGCCGCGCATGGCCAGGCCGACCGCGGTGCCGAGGATCCCGGCCTCGGCGAGCGGCGTGTCGACGACGCGGGCCTCGCCGAAGTCCTTCTGCAGGCCGTCGGTGATGCGGAAGACCCCGCCGAGCTTGCCGATGTCCTCGCCCATGAGCACGACCTTGGCGTCGTCCTCCATGGCGCGGCGCAGGCCGAGGTTGAGCGCCTTGCCGATCGTGAGCGTCTCGGTGGCCATCAGTGCTCGCTCCCCTCGAAGCTCGCCTGGTACGCGACGAACTCCTCGCGCTGGGTGGCCAGCCACGGGGTCTGCTCGGCGTAGACGGAGTCGAACATCGCCGTCGGCTCGGGATCGGGCATGTCGACGGTGCCGCTGCGGATCCGCTCGGCCAGCTCGTCGGCCTCGCGCTCGACGGAGTCGAAGAACGCCGCGTCGGCCTTCTCCGAGCGGGACAGGTGCGCCTTCAGCCGCGCGATCGGGTCGCGCAGCTTCCACTCCTCCAGCTCGCTGGCCAGCCGGTAGCGGGTGGGGTCGTCGGAGGTGGTGTGCGCGCCCATGCGGTAGGTGAACGCCTCGATGAAGGTCGGGCCCTGCCCTTCGCGGGCGGCCTGCAGCGCCTGCCGGGTCACGGCCAGGACGGCGAGGACGTCGTTGCCGTCGACCCGGACGCCGGGGAAGCCGAAGCCGGCCGCGCGCTGGTACAGCGGCACCCGCGACTGCCGTTCCAGCGGGACGCTGATGGCGTACTGGTTGTTCTGGCAGAAGAAGACGACGGGGGCGGAGAAGCTGGCCGCCCAGATCATCGCCTCGTTGACCTCCCCCTGGCTGGTGGCGCCGTCACCGAGGAAGGCCAGCGCCGCGCTCTCGGCACCGTCGCGCTGCAGGCCCATGGCGTAGCCGGTGGCGTGCAGGGTCTGCGCGCCGATGACCACGGTGTAGAGGTTGAAGCCGGTGGCCACGGGGTCCCAGCCGCCGTTGTCGACGCCCCGGAACAGGCTGATGACGTGCAGCGGGTCGACACCGCGGGTCCAGGCGACGCCGTGCTCGCGGTAGGTCGGGAACGCCATGTCGGTGGCGGCCAGCGCGCGGCCGGCGCCGATCTGCGCGGCCTCCTGACCGAGCAGCGAGGCCCAGATGCCGAGCTCGCCCTGCCGCTGCAGCGCGGTGGCCTCGACGTCCCACCGGCGCACCAGGGCGAGATCGCGGTAGAGGTCCCGCAGCTCCTCGTCGGTGATCTCCAGGGAGTAGCCGGGGTGCTCGACCCGGTCGCCCTCCGGTGTGAGCAGCTGGACCAGCTCGGACCGCTGCGGCAGGTGGGGCGCGGCGGCCCCCGGGACGGGGTCGACCATCTCCGTGGTCTCTGGCAACGCTGTCACCGGTCGCACTCCTCGCCGTCGGCCACCGCCGCCGGGGTCACCGGCGACGCGGTGGTGCTGGACGTTCCAGCCGCCGGATGTGGCGGCCCTCACACATCCTGGCACGACCTGCCCGCCGATGACCAGCCCTGATGCGCATCGATCTGCGCAGGCGCAGTGAAGTAGATTGCGCAGAAAGCTCGCCCAGGGTGGCGTCCAGCTGTCAGACTGCGCAGCGTGCCCGAGATCGATGCCACCGATGCTCGGCTGCTGCTCGCGCTGACCGAGGACCCGCGGGCGAGCGTCATGGCGTTGTCGCAACGGCTGGGCCTGGCCCGGAACACGGTGCAGGCCCGGCTGGCCCGGCTGGAGAGCAACGGGGTGCTCGGCCCGCTGGACCAGCGGGTCCGCCCGGAGGCGCTGGGCCACCGGCTGGCCGCCTACATGTCGGTGCAGGTGGCGCAGCGCGGGCTGGCCGAGGTCAGCGACGCACTGGCCGCCCTGCCGGAGGTCCTCGAGGTGACCGGCCTGTCGGGCGCCACGGACCTGCTGGTGCACGTGGTGGCGACCGACGCCGACCACCTGTGGCGGATCACCGAGGCGGTCCTGGCCATCCCCGGCGTCCAGCGGGTGGACACCGCGCTCGCCATGCGCCGGTTCCTGGAGCGGCGCGTGGGCCCGCTGCTGCGCCGCGCCGCCGGCCCCCCGCCCGGCTGATCCGCCCGTACCGGCGGCCCGCCGGTGTGCCGCCGGGACGTGCGGGTACCGGGCGGCACATGACGAAGAAGACCCCGTTCGGCGTGGCGGGCAAGGGCAAGCGCGGCATCAGCACGCTGGGCTGGGCGCTGCGGGGAGCGGCCGCCGGCGCGGCGGGCACCACCGCGCTGAACGCCGTCACGTACCTGGACATGGTGGTGCGCGGCCGCGGCAGCAGCTCCACCCCCGAGCAGACCGTCGAGAAGCTCGCGGAGACGGCGCACGTGCTCATTCCCGGCGACGACCAGACCCGGCAGAACCGCCTCCAGGGACTCGGCCCGATGACGGGCATCGTGGCCGGCGTCGGGGTGGGCGTGGTCGGCGGGCTGGCCCGGGCGTCGGGCCTGCTGTCGTCGAAGCCGGTCGGCACGCTGCTGACCGGGCTGGGCGCGATGGTCGCGGGGAACGGGCCGATGACGGTGCTCGGCGTCACCGACCCCCGCACGTGGTCGACGACGGACTGGCTCAGCGACCTGGTGCCGCACCTGGCGTACGGCCTCGTCGTCAAGAACACCATCGACGCCTTCGACCGCCCGTGACAGGGTCCGGTCGTGGAGGAGATCACGACCGAGGCAGAGCTGCGCGCCCTCCTCGGGGAGCCGGCCCCCGCCGCCGTGGCCAAGGAACGCACGGCGCTGCACGAGTTCGACCGGCAGTGGCTGGCCGCCTCCCCCTTCTGCCTGGTCGCGACCAGCGCGGCGGACGGCACGTGCGACGTCTCGCCGAAGGGTGACCCGCCCGGCTTCACGCTCGTCCTCGACGACCGGACCATCGCGATCCCCGAGCGGGCCGGCAACCGCCGCGCGGACGGCTTCCGCAACATCCTGGCCAACCCGCACGTCGGCCTGGTCTACCTGCTGCCGGGGCGGGGCGACACCCTCCGGATCAACGGACGGGCCCGCCTCGTCCGCGACGACGTCCTGCTCGGGCGCATGGTGGTGCAGGGGCACCGCCCGGTGCTGGCCATGGTCGTCGAGGTCGAGCAGGTGTTCCACCACTGCGCCAAGGCGTTCCTCCGCTCCGGGCTCTGGGAACCGGACACCTGGGGAGCCCACGACGTGCCGTCCCGGCCCCGGATCGCGCAGGCCCTCGAGCGCCGCGGCGAGCGGCTGGAGGACATCGAGCGCTACTACGGGGAGCAGTACACGGCGGGCCTCTACCCGACCGGCTGATCCCCCCGGGCATAGGAAGCTCTACCTACGAATTCAGGACCAGAACCGTAGGCATAGCTTCCTTTGCCCGGTCAGCGCCAGCCGCGCTCGTCGACGCCCCCCGGCACCGGGGCGGCCGGGTCGTAGGGCGTGCGGGTGAAGACGAACGTGTCCAGGTCCAGGTGGTCGGCGGCGATGCGCAGCGTCTCCCCGGCGAAGTAGCCGTCCAGCCCGCGCCAGGTGCCGTCGGCCGCCGGGGCGAACCGGCTCGCCCGGCCGGACCGCCCGGGCAGCGGGCCCAGGTGCAGCAGGCCGCCGGCGACCGACCGGAGGACGTAGGGGGCAGGGCCCCAGAACCAGACGCCGAGGTCCTCAAGCGGCACCGGCGACGGCGCGGGTGCCCACGGCTCGACGATGCGCGGCTCGGCGGCACGCAGGTCGGCCAGGAGCCCGAACACCAGCGGATCGAGGCCGCTGGTGGTGTTGGCCAGCGACACCGCGCCCGCCTGCTCCTCCCGGTCGACGAACACCCCGGCGAGGAAGCCGGGCATCGAGCCGCCGTGCCCGACCAGCGTCCGCCCGTCCACGCGCAGCACCTGCACGCCCAGCCCGTAGGCCGACCAGCCCGGCGCGGAGGAGTCCACGCCGGCGGGCACCGTCATCTCCTCCAGCGTTGCCGGGTCGAGCACGTCGCCGGTGTCGCCGAGCAGGAACGCGGCGAACCGGCCCAGATCGGTCAGCGTCGCCCACAGCTGCCCCGCGGCGGCCATCACGCCGGCGTGGTGCTCGGGCTCGGGCAGCACGACGTCGGCCCACGGATGCACCGCACGGCCCTCGGCGGCCGGCGCGACCGGTCGCGGCGTGGTGCGGGCCATGCCGAGCGGGGCGAGCACCTCGGCGGTGACGGCGTCGTCCCAGCTGCGGCCGCGCAGCCGCGTGACGAGCTCACCGAGCAGGCCGAAACCGAGGTTGGAGTAGTGGAACCGCCGCGCGGCGCCGAGGACGACGTCGGTCTCCGCCAGGCCCAGGTCGTCGAGGGAGCCACCCGGGGTGCGCTCCCACCAGCCGCCGGGGCTCTCGGCCGAGGCGCCGGCGAGGTGGGAGAGCAGCTGGCCGACCGTGCGGTCGCCGAGCGGCGTCCCGGGCAGGTGCCGCTCCAGCGGGTCGTCCAGCCCCAGCCGGCCCTCGTCGCGCAGCCGCATGACCACGACCGCCGTCACCGTCTTGCTGATCGACCCGAGCCGGTACTGGACGTCGGTGTGCGGGCCGGGCACCTCGCCGCGGCCGGCCGACCAGGCCAGGCCGCCGTCGCGGACGACGCCCGCGACCAGGCCGGGGGCCCGGCCGTCGCGCTGGACCCGAGCGGTGCGGGCGAGCAGGAGTCGGGCGGTGCCGGGGAGGACGGGCTCGGGCATGCCGGCGACCGTAGCGACCGGCACCCGGCGCGGGATCAGGCGGTCAGTGCGTCCCGCGTGGGCAGCACACCGGAGCGGGTGGCCCACCGCTCGAACCAGACCGTGGCCAGCGGCGGCACCGACGCGGCGAGGGCCAGGACCGTGGTGGGCAGCGACCAGCGCAGCACCCGGGCCGTGACGAGCGCGACGAGGACGTAGACGACGAAGACCCCGCCGTGGATGGGCCCGAACACCTGCACGCCGACCTCGGAGGTCTGCAGCACCCACTTGACGAACATCCCGGCCAGCAGGCCGACCCAGGTGATCGCCTCGGCGATGGCGACGAGGCGGAAGGCGGTGGTGACGGTGCACGGGTTCAACGGACGTCCTCGGGTCGGCGGGCTCTGCGGTCGTCAACGACCGGGCGGGGCGCGGGGTCCCCGCGCCGGGTGTGACGTACGCGGCACCGGCCGCGGTGGCAGGGTCGGCGTCGTGCGCGGACTGGCCCGGCGGGAGTTCTGCCTGGTGCTGCTGCGCCGGATGGCCGATCTCCGCCCCGATCTCACCGCCGCGGCGCTGCCACGGCTGGGCGCGACCCGGGCGGAGGCGCACGCGGCGCACACCCGCTGGCAGGCGCTGCAGCACTCGCGCCGGGCACCCCGCGGGCTGGCCCTGCGCTCCGCGGTCCTCGGCCCGCCCGAGGAGCTGGAGGACCGCCGCGTCGGCGACCTCGACATCCAGGTGCGGCGCTGGCCGCTGCCGCTGTGGCCGCACCTGTGGTGGGAGGTGGTCAGCGGGCCCGGTGGCGCGGTGCTCCACGAGCAGCTCGCCCGCGCGCCGGGCTCACCGGTGCCGGCGGCCCGCCCGCACCGGCTGCTGGTGTGGGAGCACGTGCTCGACGACGTCGTCGGGCTGCCGGGTGCGCGCGGCCTCGACCCGGGGGTGCCGACCCGCGCGGAGGTGCGCCTCCCCGGCGGGGTGCGCGCGGTCTTCGTGTGGGGCCTGCTGCAGCAGGTCACCCGGCACGATCAGCCGGCGATGCGCCGGGCCCCGCTGTAGCCGCCCATCGAGTCGATGCTCGCCACCTTGACGACGTCGCCCGACGTGGGCGCATGCACCATCTGGCCGTCACCGATGTAGATACCCACGTGGCTGACCGGGCTGTAGAAGAACACGAGGTCACCCGGGCGCAGCTGGTCGCGGGAGACCGACTGGCCGGTGGCTGCCTGGTTCCGGCTGGCGCGCGGTAGCGAGATGCCGGCCGCCCGGTAGGCGTAGGAGGTGAGCCCCGAGCAGTCGAAGGCGCTGGGCCCCGTGGCCGCCCACACGTAGGGCTTCCCACGCTGGGCCATGGCGGTGTCCACGGCGATCTGCGCCGCCTCGCTGTCGGCCACCACGGGCGCGGACGGCGCCGGCGCAGCGGGCTCCCGGTCGTCGCGGCTGGCCCGCTGCGACTCGGTGCCGCGCTCCTCGGCGTGGTGCGCCTGGGCCACCGCCTGGCGCTCCTGGGCGCTGAGCTGGTCGAACTGCGCGCGGAACTCGTCGACCTGCGCCTGCAGGTCGGCCTGCTGCCCGGCGACGGCGTCGTAGGCGGCCTGCGCCTGGACCGCGGCCTCGTGCGCGGTGGCCTGGGCCTGCGCGGCGGCCACGTTGGCCTCGGCGGCGCGGGCGAGGACGACACCCTGGTGGCCGGAGATCGTCTCCAGCGTGGCCACGCGGGTGACGAACTCGTCGGCCGAGCTGCTGGTGAGCAGCGCCTGGAAGGAGCCCAGCCCCTCACCGGTCCAGGCGCTGCGCGCGATGCCGCGGACCGCCTCCTGGGCGCGGGCCAGGTCGGCGGTGGCCTGCGCCAGCTGTGCGGCAGCGGCCTCCGCGGCCGCCTGCTGGCCCGTCAGCGCGTCGCGCGCCTCGTTGAACCGCTCGGTGACGACCTCGAGCTGGTGGCCGCGCTCGGCGACCAGCCGGGCGGCCTCGGCCGAGGTTGCGGGGGAGCCGGGATCCGCGGCCGCCGGGACCGTGGCGAGGAGGATGCCGACGGTGCCGGCCAGGGCCAGCCCCACCCGTCCGGCGGTGCGGCGGCGAGCGGGCGTGCGCAGGGGGGTCGCCATGGTGCGGCGGCTCTCCGATCTCATCCACGGCCGCCTGCCGGGGGCCCGGCCGGGCACGCGCGGGCACGCCGGGACGGAGGGGTCCGTCCCACCTGCGTGCCGCAGCGTTGCCTGCCGGCACCCGCGCCTGTGCGGGTGCCCGGTTCGCTCGACGGCGCCCGGCGGAGGTCACTCGGTAGTGACAGAAAGCCCCGACGGACACACTCACCGTAGGCGGCGTGACCCGGTCGTGACAATGCCCGTAACGACATTCGTGTAGTTCTCCTGCGCGTCCTGTCACAACCGTCCCAGCCACCTGCGCGTTCGCTCCGCAGGGGCGGTGGACGCCCCGCCGGGTCCGTTTCGGCACGGCTCCGCGGGACCACTACCGGTGGATGGACATCCGGAAGCCCCTCCTACTGCTCGCGCTCGCCGGGTCGCTGGTCGCCTGCGGCGACAACACCGACATCCAGCGCGGGGAGACGAACTGCGACGCCAGCGGTGAGCAGGCGGACAACCCGCACGACGCCAGCTGCGAGGAGACCGGCTCCAACACCGGCACCGACTGACCCGCACGCGTGGGCTGGTTCTCCCGGGCCGTCGCCTGGCTGCGCGACCTGGCCCGGGGCGTACGCGCCCGGCTGCGGGGACGCGACCTCATGCTGATCGCCGCGGGGCTCACCTTCTACGCCGGCATCGCCGTCGTGCCGCTGCTGCTGCTGGCGTTCGGTCTGACCTCCTGGCTCACCTCCCCCGAGCGGGTGCACGCCCTCGGCGAGCGGCTGGCCGAGCTGCTGCCCGGCGCGCTCGACGCACCGACCGCCGTGACCCGCCTGGTCGACGCCGGCACGGGCCTGGACCCGCTCGGCGCGCTGCTGGCGCTGCTGCCCATGTCCTTCTACGGCGAGGGTCTCCGGCGCGCGCTGCTGCGCTTCGGCTCCCGGCACGAGGGGATGACCGGCTGGCGCGGCAGGCTGGCCGCTCTGCCGCTGCTGCTGATCACCCCGGTGCTGCTGTACCCGCTGCTGCTGGCGGCCGGGCAGATGGCCGACCTCGCCGACCGCGGCGGGGTGGCCGCCGTCGTCGGGCAGGTGGCCCTCGGCTACTACGCGGTACTGGCCGCCCTCACCCTGCCGCTGGCCTGGGGGTTCCGGGTCGTCGGGGGAGGTCGCGTGCGGTGGCCGGCGCTGATGGTGGGCGCGCTGTTCACCGCCGCCTGCCTGTCCGGCTTCCTGCAGGGCTTCGTGCTGTTCCTGGCGCTGCCGCTGGACCTGGGCGCGCCGTTCGGCGACATCGACGTCGTCGGTGGGGTCGCGGCGCTCGGCGTGTGGCTGTTCCTCCTGCACCTGGTGGTGCTGCTCGGCTGGCTGGCCACCCAGGAGCTCGACGAGCGGCTGAAGCGGCGGTCAGCGCCGCGGCGGGGACCGGTAGGGGGACCGGTCGAGCCAGGTCCCGGTCTCGCCTAGCGTCGGCTCGTCCGGGGTCGGGGATCCGCCGGTCCCGGTGTCCGGCTCCGCCACGACCGGCGGCGTGGACGGCGGGGGCGTGGACGGCGGGGACGTGGACGGCGGGGGCGTGGACGGCGGGGGCGCCGGCACCGGCTCGGGAGCGGGCGGGGGCGGGGGCGGCGGCACGTAGCGGGAGCCGTTGCTCACCAGGATCGAGACGACCTGCCCCCGCACCGCCCGGCCGCCGGCCGGCGGACTCGTGCTCACGAGCTCCCCGTCGGCCAGGTCGCTGTCCACCCGCACCACGACGTCGAGGAAACCGGCGTCGCCGAGCACCTCCTGGCAGGCGAACGGATCACCGCAGGACGGCACCCGGATCGTGTTGCCCCGCACCACCGCGGGATCCGCGGGCGGGAAGTCGCTGCTGCCCCGGGCGCCGAGCACCGGCGCCATGGCGTCGTGCCAGATGGTGGCGCCCTTGCCGCCCCCGAAGCCCCCGACGTCCTCGGCCTCCTTGGGGTTGAACACCATCACGCTGGCGGCGATCTCCGGGGTGTACCCGACGAACGCCACCGAGACGTTGTCCTGGGTGGTGCCGGTCTTCCCCGCGATCTGGTGGCCCGGCACGTACGCCCGCCGGCCGGTCTGGCCGCCGTAGCCCGGCTCGACGTCCTTGCGCAGCATCTGGTTGAGCGTGTTCGCCACCCCGGACGGGATCGCCTCGGGGGTGCAGCGGTCGCCGTCCACGAGCGGCTCGCCGTCCGCACCCAGGACGGGCTCCCCGTTCCGGTCGAGCAGCCCGGTGACCGGGACGACGTCGCACCGGGTGCCCGAGGCCGCGAGCGTCGAGTAGGCGCTGGCCAGCCCCAGCGGGCTCGTCGCGTCGGGCCCGAAGGCGAACGAGCCGTTGTTCTCGTCGATCGTGCGCTGCGCCAGGCCCCGGGGGCCGTGGGCGTAGAGACCCATGCGCTCGGCCATGCGCACCGGCTCCTCGACGCTGCCGAGGGCGTCCTCGAGGGCCAGGAAGTAGGTGTTGGAGGACTGGTAGAGCGCGGTCGTGAGGTCCAGCGAGGCCCGGTAGCTCCCGGCGTTCCGAACCCGGTAGGGCCCGCCGTCGGCCTGGTAGACGCGCGAGTAGTACGGGTTGGGGGCGGTCAGCGTGTACTCGGTCGAGTAGCCGCGGGCCAGCGCGGCGGCCGCCACGAACACCTTGTACGTGGACCCGGCGCCCCGACTGGGCAGCGCGTTGAGGTTGACCGACTCCTGCCGCTCGTCGTGCTCGTCGTGGCCGAAGATGCGGTTGACGCTCATCGCCAGCAGGTGGCCGGTGCCCGGCTCCACCGCGGTGAAGGTGGCCGCCAGCGAGCTCTCCAGCGGCTGGTTGGCCAGCACGGCGGCGTCGCCGGCGCGCTGCAGGTCGGCGTCCAGCGTGGTCTGGACGACGTAGCCGTTGCGCTCGAGATCGTCCTGGGTGAGCCCGAGCTCCTCGATCAGGTACCGCTGGACGAAGTCGCAGACGTAGGCGCCCACGGACGCCTCGACGCAGCCGCGGCGCGGCGCGGGAGCGGGAGCCAGGTCGAGCGGGGCGGCCTCGGCCTCGGCCTGCTGCTCCGGACTGATGTAGCCCTGCTCGGCCATACGGGCCAGCACCTGGTTGCGCCGGACGGTCGCGCCCTCGGGGTCGGTGAACGGGTCGTGGTCGGACGGGCTCTGCACCAGGCCGGCCAACAGGGCCGCCTGGGGCAGGGTCAGCTCGGCGGCGTCGACGCCGAAGAAGGCCTGGGCCGCGGGCTGCACGCCGTAGGCGTTGCGCCCGAAGTAGACGATGTTCAGGTAGCGGGTGAGCAGCTCGTCCTTGCTGTAGGTGGACTCCATCGCCAGCGCCAGCCGGGCCTCGCGCAGCTTGCGGCCGAAGGTCTTCTCGATGGCGGCGTCGCGGTCGGCCGGGGTCCGCGCGGACTGCAGCAGGGTCTGCTTCACCAGCTGCTGGGTGAGCGTGGACCCGCCTTCCTCCACCTCCCCGGCGGCGATGTTGGTGACCAGAGCACGCGCTGTGCCCTGCACGTCCAGACCGCCGTGGTCGTAGAAGCGCGCGTCCTCCACGGCCACCAGCGCCTGCCGCATCACCTCGGCGATCCGGTCGAACGTCACCGGGTCGCGGTTCTCCCGGTAGAACGAGGTGATCACCTCGCCGTTGGCCGCGAGCATCACGCTGTTGCGGGCCGGCACCTCGACGGAGAACTCCTCCGGCGGCTCGCCCAGCAGAGCCGAGGAGCTCTGCGCGGCCAGGGCAGGCCCGCCGACCCACGGCAGCAGCAACCCGGCCAGCAGCACCCCGGCCAGCAGGATGGCGCCCGCCAGCGTGAGCAGGGTGCGACCGGTCCCCGTGCGCGACTCCATGACCCTCCCCACGACAGAAAGCCCAGCTCAGCAGGGAAGATCACCGATGACAACCACCCGCGCGGGGGTACGGCCACCGGAACCGTCCCGTCCGTCACCGGGGACCCGCCCGCCCCACCGGCTCCTCCGGTCGCGGGGCGGGCCCGGTTCGTCGGCGCGGTGCCCACGGCGTTGGATGGGGGCATGCCTGATTCGATGCTGGCCGGCCGGCTGAACGTGCGCACCCGTGACTTCGTGGTCAAGGAGGTGCCCAAGCCGACGCCCGGCCCCGGCGAGGTGCTCATCCGGGTCGCCGCGGCCGGCATCTGCCTCTCCGACGTCCACCTCATCGAGGGGCAGCTGTCCCCGCTGTTCCTCGCCGGCGACGAGGTGACCCTCGGCCACGAGGTGGCCGGCACCGTCGCCGACCTGGGTGACGGGGTGAGCGGACTGGCCGAGGGCCAGCGGGTGCTGCTGCAGGCCGGGGAGGAGAAGGACGGCTGGGTGCACACCCGCGGCGTCGACTACGACGGCGGCTGGGCGCAGTACGCCCTGGCCACCGCCGGAACGGTCGTACCCATCCCGGACGACCTGCCGCTGGAGCAGGCGTGCATCGTGCCCGACGCGGTCTCCACCCCGTGGGCCTCGATCGTGCGGACGGCGCAGGTGCGGCCGGCCCAGCCCGTCGGCGTCTGGGGCATCGGCGGGCTGGGCGCGCACGCGGTGCAGCTGCTCCGCCTGGCCGGGGCCGCGCCGATCGTCGCCGTCGACCCCGTCCCGGCCGCCCGGCAGCGGGCCCTGGACTTCGGCGCTGACCTCGCGCTCTCCCCCGAGGACGACATCGCCGGCCGCGTCCGCGAACTCACCGGCGGGCCCGGCCTGGCGTACGCGTTCGACTTCGCCGGGGTGGAGGCGGTGCGCGAACAGGCGGTGCGCTGCCTCGAGCGCGACGGCGGCCTGGTGCTGGTGGGCCTCACCGACCAGCCGCTGTCCATCCGCAACGGCACCCAGTTCAGCTACTTCGGCCAGCGGATCCTCGGCCACTACGGCTCCGAGCCCGGTCACGTCGTCGAGCTGGTGAACCTGATCCGCCACCACCGGCTGGACCTGTCGCGGTCGATCTCCGGCACGCTGTCCCTCGCCGACGCCGCTGAGGGCGTGGAGCGGCTGGCGCACAAGCAGGGCGACCCCATCCGGCTGGTCATCACGCCCTGAGCACGGCTCAGCAGTCGGACGGACGAGTCCACCTGTCAGCGGCCGGGGAGCCGGCCCATGAGCTCGGGCACGTGCACCAGCCGGGTCCAGCCGCTCCGACGCACGTCCAGCCGGGTCACGGCGCGGCCAGACGTCCGGCGGTCCGGCTCAACCCAGGGGCGGAGACGGCTCGCGGATGACCACCTGCAACGCGCGGAACTGCTTGGGTGTCTCCAGCAGCACCGCCTTGGTCGGCTCCCCCACCTCCAGGGCGGGCTCCCGGCGCAGCGCGGCCAGCGGGCGCAGCCGGGGGTCGGCGAGCACGTCGTCGACGAGCCCCCGGTCGCCCCCGGTGAACAGCGCCGCCAGCCCGTCGGCGTGCGGCAGCAGGACCCGGGCGGCGGTTTCGACCGCGTGGTCGACGACGGCGTCGGTCTGGTGGGCGCGGCGGCGGGCGAACCGCTGCTGCGACCAGCCGCCGGCCGCCGTCCGGCCCTGAACCTGCCGCGCGTCGACCTTGGAGACGACCAGCTGGTCGCCGTCGAAGACGCCGACCGCCCACCGGCCGCGGCGCACCAGCAGCACCGCGGCGCGCCGGGGCCGACCGGCGGCGGCGGTGAAGCTGCCCAGCAGCGGCGGCTCGGGCACCCAGCCGAACGGGGCGCGCAGGACCACGCTCGTCGTGTCGGCGCAGGTGATCCGCAGCCCGTCGTCGGCCGGCTCGACCGCGGTGAAGGCGCCGTGCCGGGTGGCGACGCCGTCCAGCCAGCGGCCCAGCCGCTCGGGCGCCACCCCCAGCCGCCGGCCGCCCCCGGCGGCGGGCCGCGGGCGGGTCACCGGGACCGCAGGGTGAGCAGCCGGTCGAGCACGTCGCCCACGCGCAGGCCGTCGTGCTCGTGCTCGTTGGTCACCCAGGTGCGCACGTTGCCGACCGCCCCGGCCGTCTCCAGCGACAGGCCGGCGTCGACGTACATGTCGTCGAAGTAGACGGCGGCGTCGACCGGCACCTCGTTGGCGGCCAGCCGCGCCGGGTCGTAGAGGGCGGGGAACTCCTCCAGCTCGGCCAGCGCGTGCACGGCCGGCGCGAACGGCCGCAGCGCGGCGATCTCCTCGAACATCCACGGGTAGACCATCTCGCCGGTGAAGGGCAGCGGGCGGCGGCCGCCGTCGAACTCCGGCCCCCGCTCGTGCTGCGCCGCCCAGCCGACCGGGCCGGGCCCCTGCGCGTAGATGCTCTCGTGCAGCGCCGCGTAGAGCGGGTCGTCCCGGTAGGAGGTCCGCCGGGCCACCTGGTCGAGGAAGGTGTCGGACAGCTCGCCGTCGCCGTCGAACGCCTCCTCGAACAGCCAGTGCAGCTCCGTGGCGCCGTCCCGCATGCCCAGCGCCTGACCGACGGTCTGCAGGCGGCGCACGGTGAGCCGGTCGCCGTCGGGCAGGACTGCGGGTGCGGCGGCCAGCCGGTCGGCGACGGCGGCGACCTGCGCGACGTCGTCGGGGAACCGCTCGTAGAACCGTCGGGTGCGCGCGGCGACGCGGGGATAGGTGCGCCGGTAGACCTCGCGGGCGTCGGCGCGCAGGCCCGGCAGCCCTCCGGTGACCAGGCAGCGGGTGAGGCCCTCGGGCGCGCGCGAGAGATAGGTCAGGGTGACGAAGCCGCCGTAGCTCTGGCCCAGGGTGGTCCACGGCCGGCCGCCGTAGAGGGTGGCCCGCACGTGCTCGGCATCGGCCACGATCGAGTCCGCCCGGAACGCCAGCAGGTGGCGGGCGGCCGCGCCGGCGTCGGGGAACCGGCCGATCGTCGCGCCGGTGATGCGCGAGCTGCGCCCGGTGCCGCGCTGGTCGAGGAGGACGACCCGGAAGTCGCGGAGCGCGCGCTCGATCCAGCCACCACGGGTCGGTCGCGGCGACTTGCCGCCCGGGCCGCCCTGCAGGAAGAGCAGGAGGGGCAGGTCGTCGGCGCGCCTGTCGGGGTGGACGAGCTCGCGGACGAACACCGAGATCGTCGCGCCGTCGTCGCCGCCCCACCGCAGCGGCACCGTCACCGCCCGGTCGCGCACGTGCGCGCCGGGGAGCGTGTACTCCGGCACGGCGGGCCCGGTCAGCCGGCGAGCGCGGGCTCGGCGACGTGCTCGGCGGGGACGTGCAGCAGCCGCTGGAAGAGCGCGACGACGACGGCCGCGACCGCGGCCGCGACGATGGCCACCAGGAACGCCGTGTTCGCGCCCGCGACGTCGACGAGCTTGCCCGCCACCGACGCACCGAGGGCCACGCCCAGGCCCAGCGCGGTCCCGATCCAGGTGAACGCCTCGGTGACCGCGGCGCGCGGCACCAGCAGTTCGGCGAGGGTGAAGGAGCTGATCAGCGACGGCGAGACCGCGACGCCGGCGACGATCACGAACGGGACCATCAGCCACACGTCCTGGATCAGCGTGAGCGGGACGACGAGCACCGTCAGCACCGCGAGGGCCACGACCAGCCGCCGCCGCAGCGGGACGCGCCAGTGGACCATGCCCCAGCCGATGCCGCTGGCCATCGAGCCGAGCGCCAGCCCCGCGATGAGGACGCCGGACATCGACATGGCGCCCCGCTCGTCGGCGAACGCCACCAGCGCGATCTCCAGGGTGCCGAGGATCGCCCCCACCGCCGCGCCGACCACGAAGAGCACGCGCAGGCCGGTGGTGCGGATCGCCGAGGGCCCCTGCCGGCTGGCGTGCCCGTGCGGTTCGGGCTCGGTGCGGCGCTGCGCGGCGAACAGCAGGCTGCCCACGGTGGCGAGGGTGAACGCCGTGACGACACCGGAGGTGGCGTGGCCCGTCGTCGAGAGGAACGTGACCAGCACCGGGCCGATGATGAAGACGAACTCGTCGACGACGGACTCCATCGCCAGCGCCGTGGGCAGCCGGTGGCTCCCGCGCAGCAGATGGGTCCAGCGGACACGGATCATCGAGGAGACCGGCGGGATGCAGGCACCGGCCAGCCCCGCGGAGGTGAAGACGATCCAGAGCGGCCAGGCCTCCCGCACGGAGAACAGGAAGACCAGGCCGGAGAGGACGAAGACGACCAGCACCGGCAGCAGCACCCGGCGCTGACCGTGGGTGTCGGCCCAGCGGCCGAGCAGCGGACCGGCGATGGCCGTCGTCACCGCGCCCACCGCGGCGACCGCGCCGCCCAGGCCGTAGGAGCCGGTCTCCGACGCCACGAGCAGGACGCTGCCCAGCCCCACCATCGACAGCGGCAACCGGCCGATGAAGGCCGACAGGACCATGGGCAGGGCATGCGGGGTCCGGAGCACCTGCAGGTACGGATTCGCCACGGGCGGGGATGCCTCCGGGAGCAGGAAGGGGGCCACGCCACGCTAACCGACCGTGGCACACGGTGCCGCGACGACGCCCCAGACGCAGACGACCGGGGCCTGGGCCCGCTGGGCGGGAACGGCGAGGGCCCGGAACCGCGACGCTGCGGTTCCGGGCCCTGCCTCTGCCGGGCTTACGCCAGGCGGCTCTTGAGGATCTCCAGCTCGTCCCACATGGTGCTGGGGAGCTTGTCGCCGAACTTCTCGAACCACTCGGTGATCTGCGGGATCTCCTCGCGCCACTCCTCCGGCTTCACCGCGAGGGCCTGCTCGACCTGCTCGGTGGTCATGTCCAGGCCGGAGACGTCGAGGGAGTCCGCCGTCGGCACGTGGCCGACGGGGGTCTCGACGGCGGCCGCGGTGCCCTCGAGGCGCTCGATGACCCACTTGAGCACGCGGCTGTTCTCGCCGAAGCCCGGCCACAGGAAGCCGCCGTCGGCGTCCCGGCGGAACCAGTTGACGTAGAAGATCTTCGGCAGCTTGCTGGCGTCGTGCTGCTTGCCGGTCTCGACCCAGTGGCCGAAGTAGTCACCGGCGTTGTAGCCGATGAACGGCAGCATGGCGAACGGGTCGCGGCGGACGACGCCGACGGCGCCGGTCGCGGCGGCGGTGGTCTCCGAGGAGAGCGTCGCGCCCATGAACACGCCGTGGTTCCAGTCCCGGGCCTCGGTGACCAGCGGGATCGTGGTCTTGCGGCGGCCACCGAAGAGGATCGCCGAGATCGGCACACCCTTGGGGTCGTCGTACTCCGGCGCCAGGATCGGGCACTGGGTGATCGGGGTGCAGAACCGCGAGTTGGGGTGCGACGAGAGCTCGTCGGACTCCGGCGTCCAGTCCCGGCCCTTCCAGTCGGTCAGGTGGGCCGGCGGCTCGTCGGTCATCCCCTCCCACCAGATGTCGCCGTCGTCGGTGAGGGCGACGTTGGTGAAGACCGAGTTGCCCTTGTCGATCGTGCGCATGGCGTTGGGGTTGGTGTCCCAGCCGGTGCCGGGCGCGACGCCGAAGAGGCCGAACTCGGGGTTGAGGGCGTAGAGGCGCCCGTCCTCGCCGAAGCGCATCCAGGCGATGTCGTCGCCCAGGGTCTCGACCTTCCAGCCGGGGATGGTCGGCTCGAGCATCGCCAGGTTGGTCTTCCCGCAGGCCGAGGGGAAGGCGGCGGCGATGTAGTAGGTCTTCTGCTGCGGGTTGGTGAGCTTGAGGATCAGCATGTGCTCGGCCAGCCAGCCCTCGTCGCGGGCCATGACCGAGGCGATCCGCAGCGAGTAGCACTTCTTGCCCAGCAGCGCGTTGCCGCCGTAGCCGGAGCCGTAGGACCAGATGGCCCGCTCCTCGGGGAAGTGCACGATGTACTTGGTGTCGCTGCACGGCCACGGCACGTCGGCCTGGCCGGGCTCCAGCGGGGCGCCGAGGGAGTGCATCGCCGGCACGAACGGCCGGTCGGAGCCCATCGCCTCGAGGATGCGACTGCCGATGCGGGCCATCACCCGCATGGAGACGACGACGTACTCGGAGTCGGTGAGCTCGACGCCGAACATCGGGTTCTCGGCCTCGACCGGGCCCATGCAGAAGGGGATCACGTACATCGTCCGACCGCGCATGCACCCGCGGTACAGCTCGGTCATGATCGACTTCATCTCGTCCGGGGCCATCCAGTTGTTGGTGGGCCCCGCGTCGGCCTCGTCGACCGAGCAGATGAAGGTGCGGTCCTCGACGCGCGCGACGTCGCTGGGGTCGCTGGCGCACCAGAACGAGTTGGGCTTCTTCTCCAGCGGCGTGAAGGTGCCGGCGTCGACGAGCTTGCGGGTGAGCCGCTCCCACTCCTCGTCGGTGCCGTCGACCCAGACCACCTGGTCCGGCGTCGTCAGCTCCGCCATCTCGCGCACCCAGGCCAGCAGCCGGGCGTGCGTCGTGGGGGCGTTCTCCAGACCTGGGGTGGCCACGGTGGTCACGGCGTCTCCATCCTCTGCGTCGCCGGGGCGGACTCCCGCTCCGACGGTGGTGCCCTACGAGCCGCGGCCGCGGGACGGCCGTGCGGATCGGGTCAGCGTACAAGCGCAGACATGCGCCCGTAACGAGACAAATGTTACGTATAGGACGTCTACCGCTCAGCTCGGAACAGGCTGGTGGGAGGCGGTGTTCGCCACACTTCGTGAGTTCTCCCGCGCTTCTCTCGCCGCTCCGTCTCCGCGACGTTACGCTCCGCAATCGCCTCGCCGTGGCCCCGATGTGCCAGTACTCGGTGACCGACGGCCGGGTCGGCGACTACCACCTCGTGCACCTCGGGCGGTTCGCCCTGGGCGGCTTCGGGCTGGTGGTCGTGGAGGCCACCGCGGTGACCCCGGAGGGGCGGATCAGCCACGGCGACGTCGGCCTGTGGTCCGACGACCACGTACCCGGGCTGGCCCGGGTGGTCGACTTCCTGCACGCCGAGGGGACGGCGGCAGGCATCCAGCTGGCGCACGCCGGCGCCAAGGCCAGCAGCCGTCGGCCGTGGGAGGGCTCGGGGCCGGTGACCGAGGACGACGCCCGCCCGGGCGAGGCCCCGTGGCCGACCGTCTCGGCGTCCCCCGTGCCGGCCGGGGACGGGTGGCCGGTGCCGCACGCGCTCTCCGTCGCGGAGCTGGCGGGGGTGCGCGAGGCGTTCGCCGCCGCCGCCCGACGGGCCGACGCCGCCGGGTTCGACGTCGTGGAGGTGCACGCCGCGCACGGCTACCTGCTGCACCAGTTCCTCTCCCCGCTCACCAACCGGCGCGACGACTCGTACGGGGGCTCCCGCGAGGCGCGGATGCGGTTCCCGCTCGAGGTGGTGGACGCGGTGCGCGCCGCCTGGCCCGCCGGCAAGCCGCTGCTGGTGCGGGTCTCCGCCGTCGACGGCTCCGGCGACGGGCTCACGATCGAGGACACGGTCGCCTTCGCCCGGGAGCTGCGCACCCGCGGGGTGGACGCCGTCGACGTCTCCGGCGGCGGCATCGGCGGGGGCTGGGAGCACCCGATCGGCTACGGCTACCAGGTGCCCTACGCCGCGGCGATCCGTGAGCAGGCCGACATCCCGACCATGGCCGTGGGGCTGGTCGTCGACGCCCGGCAGGCCGAGGCGATCGTCGCCGGCGGGGCCGCCGACCTGGTCGCGGTGGCGCGCGAGGCGCAGGACGACCCGAACTTCGCCGTGCACGCCGCCCGGGACCTCACCGCCGGCTACGACGCCTACCCGGTGCAGGCAGGCCCCCGGCTCGCCTCGCGGGAGCGCCTGCTGGGCCGGCTCGGCCCGTGGACCGGCCCGGACCCGGTCCAGGTGACCGATCAGGCCCCGGCGGGTCGCCCGTAGCCCGGACCGGTCTCGGCGAGGAAGGCCGCCCAGTCGCCCGGCGCCGGGCGGCCGCCGAGTTCGGCATCGAGCTTGTCGAGGTACCAGTGCCAGCCCATCGCGAAGTCGGTGACGTCGAGGCCGGCGGCGAAGAACTGCACGAAGCGCAGGACGGTCCGCTCGCCCTCCACGAACAGGTCCAGGTCGATGCGCCAGACGCCGAGGCCGTCCTGCTCCTGGGTCCACTGCACGACCAGCCGGCGCGGCGGGTCGCACTCGACGATCGCCATCGGCTCCCCGACCGGTTCGTCCTCGTGCGTCATCGTGAAGGTGCCCGTGCCACCGGGGCCGCGCTCGCCCTCGTAGGTGCCGATCCAGCGGGCCAGGCGGTCGGGCTCGGTGAGCGCTGCCCAGACGTCCTCGATCGGGTCGGGCCAGCTGCGGCGGAACTCCAGCCGCTGCCGGCCGTCCGGCTCGGTGGTGACGACGCCGCGCCGGGTCTCCAGGTCGCTGCCTCGTGGGGTCATGTCGGTCCTCCGTCCCTGCGCGCCCGCCGGCCGCGGGCGATCTCGGTGTCCAGGGCGTCCAGTCGGTGCGCCCACAGGTCGCGGTAGGGCTCCAGCCACTCGTCGAGCTCGCGCAGCGGCTTCGGGTCGAGCGCGTAGCGGCGCTCCCGCCCCTCGGCCCGCACCCGGACCAGCCCGCTCTCGCGGAGGACGCGCAGGTGCCGGCTGATCGCGGGGCGGCTGACCGGGAACGGCGCCGCCAGCTCGCCCGCCGTCCGCTCCCCGCCGGCCAGCAGCGCGATCAGCTCGCGCCGCGTCGGGTCCGCCAGTGCCTGGAGCGCCTCCACGCCGGATGCGTAACACATGTGTTACGTATCCGTCGAGGGGTTGGCGCACGGCGCCCCGGGAAAGGAGGCGTCCATGACCGTCACCGATCCCGACAACCCCGATCCGCTCAACGACCCCCGGACCCTGCAGGCCGACCCGGGCGCCTACGGCGAGGGCGCCGACCTCGCCTCAGCCGGGGACGACGCCACGTCGAGCGGCGAGGACGAGCTGCCCACCAGCCAGAACCTGGAGGACGAGGCGGGCGGCAGCGACGTCACCGGCGGCGCGTTCGGTGAGACCCCGCCGGCCTGACCGTGTGACGAACCGGTTCTTCCGGGGTAGGGCGGCCTCGTCCCACACACCTGAACCGAGGAGGACCGATGGCCACCGGTGAGACCGGCTTCGAGGACGTCTTCTACGACCTCGTCTCCGTCCAGTACCACTCGCTCAAGGCCGGGCACGACTACGGCCAGTACGTCCGGGACGCCGAGAACGCCGGCCTGGACGACGTCGCGGCGTTCTTCCGCGAGGTCATGGAGCAGGACTCCCAGCGCGCGAAGCGCTGCCACGAGTTCCTCGGCCGCCTGCAGGGCACCGAGCAGGGCGGCCCCGCCACCCAGTGACTCCGCTGTGGGTCAGCGAGACGATGGGCAGGTGCTCACGACCGCATTGACCCGCCGCTTCTCCCTCACCACGCCGGTCATCGGGGCCCCGATGGCCGGCGTGGCCGGTGGGGGGCTCGCTGCCGCGGTGTCCCGCGCCGGCGGGCTCGGGATGATCGGGATCGGCGCGAAGCACAGCGCCGACTTCCTCGCCGAGCAGTGCGCGATCCCGCGCGCCGACGGGCTGCCCTTCGGCGTCGGGCTGATGGCGTGGACGCTCGCCGACCGGCCCGACCTGCTCGAGGCGACGGTCGCCGCGCGGCCGGCCCTGGTGTCAGTCTCCTTCGGCGACCCGGCCCCCTACGTGCCGGCGCTGCACGATGCCGGGATCGCCGTCTGCGCCCAGGTCAACACCGTCGCCGACGCGCGGGGCGCGCTCGACGCCGGCGTGGACGTCCTGATCGCGCAGGGCACCGAGGCCGGCGGGCACACCGGGCACCGCGGCCTGCTCCCGCTGCTGCAGGAGGTACTCCCCCTCACCGATCGCCCGGTCGTCGCCGCCGGCGGCATCGCGACCGACCGCGGGATGGCCGCCGCCCTTGCCGCCGGCGCGGCGGGCGTGTGGATCGGGACGGCGCTGCTGTCGTGCACCGAGGGGCTGAACTCCGCCGCCGCGCGGGCGCGGGTGCGGCAGGCGACCGGCGAGGAGACGGTGCTGACCCGCGCCTTCGACGTCGCGGAGGGGCTCGCCTGGCCGGAGCGCTGGCCCGGGCGGGCGCTGGTCAACGACTTCTCCCGGGTCTGGCACGGCCGCGAGGGGGAACTGGTGCACGACGCCGAGGCCCGGCAGTCCGTGGTGGACGGCCGGCGCACCGGGGACCCGGCGACCGCGCCGGTCTACGCCGGGGAGGCCGTCGGCCTGGTCACCGCCGAGCGCTCGGCCACCGACGTCGTCCGTGAGCTGGACACCGGAGCCGAGCAGGCGCTGCGCGCGGTCGGTCAGCTACTGGGCTGAACGGCGCAGCCGTCGTCGGTGCAGCCCTCGGCGGCCGGAACGGTGACCAGCGGGTGGGCGTCGGCCCAGGCCCGCTCCAGCACCTGCAGCAGCAGCTCGGCCGGCTGGGCGCCCGCGGCCCCGTACTTCCGGTCGACGACGAAGAACGGCACGCCCGTGGCCCCCAGCGCCTGCGCGGTGGCGCCCTCCTGCCGGACCGCGGCCAGGTAGCGGCGGTCGGTCAGCGCCTCCCGGATCTCGGCCTCGTCCAGCCCGACCTGCACCCCGAACGGGACGAGCGAGTCGACGTCGAAGACCGGCCGGCCCTCCTCGAAGTAGGCGTGCAGCAGGAGCTCCTTGAGCTCGTTGCGCTTGCCGTGCTCGGCGGCCAGGTGCAGCAGCTCGTGGGCCAGCAGGGTGTTGCCGCTGACGGCGTCGGCGAGGTGGTACTCCAGCCCCTCACCGGCGGCGACCTGCTCGACCTGCGCCATGTTCTCGCGCATCTGCTCGACGGTCGTGCCGTACTTGCGCGCCAGGGCCGGCAGCGTGGGGTGCGTCTCCCCCTCGGGGACGCTCGGGTCGAGCTGGAAGGAGCGCCACACGACCTCGACCTGGTCGCGGTGCGGGAACTTCTCCAGCGCGGACTCCAGCCGGCGCTTGCCGATGTAGCACCACGGGCACACGACGTCGGACCAGACCTCTACCTGCATGCCCGGACCAACGTCGTTGCCTCTTCAACCATTCCGTGGCCGCGTCGGCCGCGAGATCAGCCGCCGGTGAAGGAGCGGATGCCGACGAGGTCGACGACGAAGACCAGCGTGGCGCCGGGCTTGATCACGCCGCCGGCGCCGCGGTCGCCGTAGGCCTTGTGCGGCGGGATGGTGAGCCGGCGGCGGCCGCCGACCTTCATGCCGACGATGCCCTCGTCCCAGCCCTGGATGACCATGCCGACGCCCACGCGGAACTCCAGCGGGTCGCCCCGGTCCCAGGAGGCGTCGAACTGCTCGCCACCCTCGTGGGTGACGCCGACGTAGTGGCAGCTCACCAGGTCGCCGGCCTTGGCCTCGGGGCCGTCGCCGACGACGAGGTCCTCGATCACCAGGTCGTCGGGCGCCGGCCCGGTGGGCGGCTCGACGTCCGGTCGGGTCAGCTCGGCCACGGTTCTCCCTCCCGCGCCGGGGCTGTCCCGGCGTCGTCGTCCCCCATCCAAGCAGCGGCCGGGCCGGGCGGCTCCTCCACGGCCGCCGGGGCGCCGACGTCGAGGGGGTGGGCGATCTCGTCGGCGGGGAGGCGCGCGGCCCAGATCGCGATGACGGCGAACACCGGCGGGGCGAGACCCGCCACCAGGAAGGCGCCGGAGCGCCCGACCAGCTCGGCCAGCGGCGCCGCGAGCGCCATGGACAGCGGCATGAGGCTCAGCGAGACGAAGAAGTCGAGGCTGGAGACCCGCCCCAGCAGCTCGCCCGGGACCCGGCGCTGCAGCAGCGTGCCCCAGATGACCATGCCGGCCTGCGAGGTGCCGCCGACCACGGCCGCCGCGGCGAGCATGACGACGAGGTCGGTGGTGAAGCCGAACGCGACCAGCGGGATGCACCCCAGGCCCCACAGCAGGGTCATCACCGTGAGGTAGCGGCGCGGCAGCCGCCACGAGGCGACCAGGAGCGAGCCCAGCGCCCCGCCGAAGCCGAAGGCGACCAGCACCCAGGCGTGCTGGCGGGCCCCGCCGCCGGCGTCGGCGATGGCGAACGGGACGAGCACCTCGAACGGGCCGATGAAGGCCAGCAGCATGAAAGCGGCGAACAGCAGCGTCGCGAGCAGCCACGGGGTGGCGACCATGTAGCGCACGCCCTCGCGGACGTCGGCGAGCAGGCCGGGCCGCGGGTCGCCGTCCTCGGCCGGTCGGCGGCGCACCGCGGTGCTGGGCAGGGCCCACAGGAAGGCGGCGGCGAGGAAGGCGGTCGCGGCGGTGACCGCCAGCGCCGCGCCCGGGGACCACGCGGCGACGAGGAAGCCGGCCGCCGCGGGCCCGGCCGCCTGGCCCAGCACGGGGCGGACCGCGCCCTCCAACCCGTTGACCGCGAGCAGGTCCTCCGCGGGTACGAGGGCGGGCACCAGCGCCGAGTAGGCGGGGTAGAACATCCCCAGGGCGACGCCGTCGACGAGCGAGACCAGCGCGAGCTGCCACAGCTCGAGCACGCCGGTGAGCGACAGCGCGGCCGCCACGGAGACCGCGCCGCCCTGCAGCAGCGCGACGACCAGCAGCAGCCGCCGCTGGGGTACCCGGTCGGCCAGCGCCCCGCCGAGCAGCGTCGTCACCAGCATGCCGCCGGAGCTGAGCGCAGCGACCAGGGACAACGCCCCCGGGCCACCGTCGAGGCCGAGGACCTGCCAGACCATGGCGATCGACCACAGCCCCTGGGTGAGCAGCGACAGCGCCATCGCAGCCGCCAGCAACCGGTAGGAGGTGTGCCGGAGCGGCGCCAGGGCGCGCGGCAGCGTCACAGGTCACCTCCCGGGGTCGGGGCCCATCCTGGACGACGGGTGCGACGGATCCCCACCCGGTTTCCGGCCGGCGCGACGGACCGGTGCCCGAGGGGCGCCCGCGCCGCTACGGTCGGCGGGCATGATCGACCATCTGGGCCTGCAGTGCGCCGACGCCGAGGCGGCGGCCTCCTTCTACCAGCGCGTCTTCGCGACCTGCGGCGTCCGCGAGGCGATGCGCATCGACACCCCGCACGGGCCGGTGATCGGCCTGGCCGGGCCCGACGGGCAGCCGCAGCTGTGGACGAGCCCCGCCGAGGACACCGGCCACCGCCCGGTGCACCTGGCGCTGGCGGCACCCTCGCGCGCAGCCGTCGACGAGGTGTTCGCCGCGGCGCGGGCGGCGGGCGCGGAGATCCTGCACGAGCCGCGGGAGTGGCCCGAGTACCACCCGGGCTACTACGGCGTCTTCTTCCGGGATCCCGACGGCAACAACGTGGAGGCCGTGCACCACGGGTTCCCGGCGCCCTGACCGTGCGGCGGGCCGCCCGGCGTGCTGGGCTGGGCACATGCCCGTCGAGCAGCCCCCGTGGTGGACCCGTGCCGTCGTCTACCAGGTCTACCCGCGCTCGTTCGCCGACTCCGACGGCGACGGCATCGGCGACCTCGGCGGGATCCTGCTGCACGTCGACCACCTGGCCGACCTCGGCGTCGACGTCCTGTGGCTCTCGCCGGTCTACCCCTCGCCGCAGGCCGACAACGGCTACGACATCAGCGACTACCAGGACATCGATCCGCTCTTCGGCACCTTGGAGCAGCTCGACGAGCTGATCCAGGCACTCCACGCCCGCGGCATGAAGCTGGTGATGGACCTGGTGGTCAACCACACCAGCGACCAGCACCCGTGGTTCATCGAGTCCCGCTCGTCGAAGGACTCGCCCAAGCGTGACTGGTACTGGTGGCGGCCGGCGCGGCACGGCATGGCGCCCGGCGCGCCGGGCGCGGAGCCGACGAACTGGCAGTCGTTCTTCTCCGGCCCGACGTGGGAGCTCGACGAGGCCAGCGACGAGTACTACCTGCACCTGTTCGACCGCCGGCAGCCCGACCTCAACTGGGAGAACCCGGAGGTGCGGCAGGCGGTGTACGAGATGATGCGGTGGTGGCTCGACCGCGGGGTCGACGGCTTCCGCATGGACGTCATCAACATGATCAGCAAGGACGTCGGACCGGCCGGCGAGCTGCACGACGGGCCGCCGCTGCCCGGCTCGTCGCTGGGTGACGGCTCGGCGTCCTACCTGTGCGGGCCGCGGATCCACGAGTTCCTGCAGGAGATGCACCGGGAGGTATTCGCCGGGCGCTCCGAGAAGCTGCTGACCGTCGGCGAGATGCCCGGCGTGACCGTCGAGCAGGCCCGGCTGTTCACCGACCCGGCCCGCGGCGAGGTGGACATGGTCTTCCAGTTCGAGCACGTGGGGCTGGACCACGGGACGTCGAAGTGGGACGTCCACCCGCTGCGGATGCGCGACCTCAAGGCCTCGTTCGGCCGCTGGCAGGCCGGCCTGGCCGAGGTGGGGTGGAACTCCCTCTACTGGGACAACCACGACCAGCCGCGGGCGGTGTCCCGGTTCGGCGACGACTCACCGCAGTACCGCCGCGACTCGGCGACCTGCCTCGCCACCCTGCTGCACCTGCACCGGGGGACGCCGTACGTCTACCAGGGCCAGGAGATCGGGATGGCGAACTACCCGTTCACCTCGCTGGAGGAGTTCGCCGACGTCGAGTCGCTCAACCACCACGTGCACGCCGTCTCCGCCGGCCACGACCCGGCGGAGGTGCTGGCCGCGCTGCGGTGCATGAGCCGGGACAACGCCCGCACGCCGGTGCAGTGGGACGCCTCGCCGCACGCCGGCTTCACCACCGGGACGCCGTGGCTGGCGGTGAACCCCGACCACGTGGAGTGGAACGTGGCGGCACAGCGGGACGACGACACCTCGGTGCTCGCCCACTACCGGCGGCTCATCGCGCTGCGCCACACCGACGACGTCGTCGCCCTGGGCGACTTCACCATGCTGCTGCCCGACCACGACGAGGTGTACGCGTTCACCCGCTCGCTGGGTGGCGTCGAGCTGCTCGTCGTCTGCAACCTGTCGCGGACGCCGTACCGGTTGGCCGAGTTGCTGCCCGAGGCGCCGGCCGCCGAGCTGGTGCTGGGCAACATGGCCGACGACGACCCCGCCGAGCTGCGCCCCTGGGAGGCCCGCGTCCTGCGCCTGCCGTGAGCCACCAACCGCCCGGCGCTCCTTACGGTGTACGGGTCGATCCCCCGCGGACAGGTGGTCCATGGCACCCCGTACCGACGCTCCCGCCCGCTCGGCGCTGACCCGCCGGCGGGTGCTGCAGGCTGCCGTCGACCTCGCCGACCGCGAGGGCCTCGCCGCGCTGACCATGCGGCGGCTGGCCCAGGAGCTCGGGGTCGAGGCCATGTCGCTGTACCACCACGTCGCCAACAAGGAGGCCGTCCTCGACGGCGTCGTCGAGGTGGTGATCGGCGAGATCGTCGCCGCCGTGGACGGCGTGGGCCCGGACCCGGCGGAGGACTGGCGGGCGGCGCTGCGGGCCCGCGTCCTCACGGCCCGCCAGGTACTGCTGCGGCATCCCTGGGCGCCGCCGGTCATCGAGACGCGGACCGCCATGAACGCCGAGATCGTCGGCTACTACGACGGGCTGCTCGGCATCCTGCGGGCGGGCGGCTTCTCCTACGACCTGGCCCACCACGCCATGCACGCGCTCGGTTCCCGGGCCCTGGGCTTCACCCGCGAGCTGTTCACCCCGGCGAATCCGGAGACCGGTGGGCAGGAGGCGATGGCGATGCTCGAGCAGCTGGCCGACCGGTACCCGCACCTGGCCGGCATGCTCGCCGACACCGTCCACGAGGCCGAGGGGGTCCTCGGCTGGTGCGACGACCAGGCCGAGTTCGAGTTCGCCCTGGATCTCCTCCTCGACGGGCTCGACCGGCGCGTCGGCCACAGCTGAGGTCGGTGGCCGACGGCCTGGACACGTCCGCGCCGGCTCGCTACCTTACGACGTAAGGGATCCTTACACCGTAAGGGAGATGCCATGGGTGCCATCCGGATCGGCGCAGCGCTGCTCCTGCTGCTGACCGCGCTGTTCGTGGAGTCCTTCCGCGCGAAGTGGGGGCCCGTCCAACGCGCCGTCCGCAGGTTCAACCGCGACGTCACGAACCCCCGCCAGCTGGAGACGGCCGGGCAGCCCGGTGCGTACGCGTCGGTAGTGCACCACCGCGGCCGGGTGAGCGGTGCCGCCTACCGGACGCCGGCCGTCGCGGTGCCGACCGACGACGGCTTCCTGTTCGCCCTGCCCTACGGCCCGGGCGCCGACTGGGTGGCCAACGTGCTGGCGGCCGGCAGCGCCACCGTCGAGCACGAGGGCCGGTCGGTGCCGGTGCAGCGGCCGCGCCTGGTTCCGGCAGACGAGGGGAACCGGTTCTTCCCGCCCGGTGAGCAGCGGATGCACCGGCTCTTCGGCGTCGTCGACTTCCTCCGGGTATCGGAGGCCGGCCGGTGACGACGGCGCAGCTGCACGTCGCGCGGCGGGAGCTGGACCGCCGCGCGGACCTCGTCGCCGGCACCGCACTCCTGCTGATGGCGGCGCTGGCGGCCGTCGGCTACGGCGCCGCCGTGGAGGGTCTGGTGACGCCCGGCGATCCGGGGCGGACCGCCACCGACGTCCTCGCCGCCGAAGGTCTGTTCCGCGCCGGCATCCTGTGCCTGATCGGGGTGGCCGTCCTCGACGTCGTCGTCGCCTGGGCGCTCCACCAGGTGTTCGCGCCGGTCGACGCCCGGCTGTCCCTGCTGGCCGCGGTCTGCCGGCTGGTGTACACCGCCGTGTTCCTCGTCGCGATCGGCCACCTGGCGGCCGCGGCGAACCTGCTCGCCACCGATGCCGTCCTCGGCGCAGCGGAGATCGACCGGTTCGACGCCATCTGGAACACCGGCCTGCTGCTGTTCGGCGTCCACCTGGTGCTCGTCGGGGTGCTGGCCCACCGGTGGGGCGCCGCACCGCGGGGGCTGGGCGTGCTCCTGGTCGTGGCCGGCCTGGGCTACGCGTTCGACAGCGCCGGGGCGGTGCTCTCGGCGGGGTCCTGGCCGACCGTCGCGCAGTTCACCTTCCTCGGCGAGGTCCTGCTGGCGCTGTGGCTCCTGTCGCGGCCGACGTGCGGCCCGGGCAGCAACCGGCCCCGGGCCAGGCGCACCGCTGGTACGATGACGGCGTGGACACGTTCGCGGAGATCGCCGCGAGCTGGCCGCCCTCCTGTCGGGGCTGACCGGTGAGCAGCAGGCGACGCCGAGCCTCTGCAGCACGTGGACCGTGCACGACGTGGTCGCGCACCTGGTCGTGCCCCTGGAGGTGAGCACCCCGAAGTTCGTGCTGGCGATGCTCGCGTGCCGGGGGAACTTCGACCGGGCGAACGTCCGGGTGACCCGCGAGCCGGCGCGCCGGCCCTTCGGCGAGCTCGTCGAGGTGCTGCACCGGAAGGCCGGCTCGCGGTTCACCCCGCCCGGGGCAGGCCCCGAGGCGCCCCTCACCGACCTCCTCGTGCACGGCCTGGACATCCGCTGGCCGCTGAGCATCGCGCGCGACGTCCCCGAGGAGCGCCTGCGGACGTCCCTGACCTTGGTGGCCGACGGTGGCTTCGTCCGCAAGGGCACGCTGGACGGGCTGCGGTTCGAGGCGGACGACCTCGACTGGGCGCACGGCACCGGCCCCGCCGTCCGCGGGAACGCCGATGCGCTCCTGCTCGCGATGACCGGCCGCCCGGCCGCGCTCGACCACCTCGACGGCGACGGCGTACCGGTCCTGCGCGTCCGGCTGGGGCAACCGTCCGGGCGCCGGGACGGGGAGGAGCGCAGACCGTCCGAGCGATGACCGCAGGCCCTAGGCTGCCGGCGTCCCGGAGGAGAGGACCGCGCATGGCCTACGACGTCGCACTGGCAGACCGCGTCCGCGACGCCCTCCCCGCGGAGAAGGCCGTCCGCGAGGTGAAGATGTTCGGCGGCCTCGCGTTCATGGTCGACGAGAAGATGGTGGCCTGCGTCTCGGCCGGCGGCGGCGACCTGCTGGTGCGCGTCTCCCGCGGCCGCGATGCCGATTGCCTCGAGGTGGCCGGGGCCCGCCGGGCCGAGATGGGCGCCGGCCGGTCGATGGGCGAGGGGTGGATCGCCGTCGACGGGGCCGCCCTCGCCGCGGACGAGGACCTGCGCTTCTGGATCGACGCCGTCCTGGAGCACAACGCCGAGCAGGCTGCAGCCCGCTGACGGGGCGGGATCCCGCCCCACCCCACCCGCCTAAGCTCCTCACCTCGTGGGCCGGGTCGTCGAAGCAGTGCTCCCGGCGCGCATGGGGACGCCGTTCCGCTGGCTGGTCGGCTCCACCTGGGTGACCAACCTCGGCGACGGCATCGCGCTGGCCGCCGGGCCGCTGCTGGTGGCGTCCCAGACCAGCGACCCCTTCCTCGTCGCGCTCGCCGCCCTGCTGCAGCGGCTGCCCTGGCTGCTGTTCGGCCTCTACGCCGGGGTGCTCGCCGACCGGGTGGACCGCCGCCTGCTGGTGATCGCCGTCGACGTGGCGCGCGCCGTCGTCCTCGGCGTGCTGACGCTCGCCCTCGTCACCGGCCGAGCGGGCATCGCGGTGGTCCTCGCCGCGATGTTCCTGCTGGGCACCGCCGAGGTCTTCGCCGACACGACCTCCGGGACGCTGCTGCCGATGGTCGTCGACCGCGCCGACCTCGGCGTCGGCAACGCCCGGATGATGGCCGGTGCGCTGACCATGAACCAGATGGCCGGCCCTGCCCTGGGCGCGGTGCTGTTCGCGGCGGGCTCGGCCTGGCCGTTCCTGGTGCAGGGGCTGTGCGTGGCGCTCGGCGCGCTGCTGCTCGTGCGCATGGCGCTGCCCCCGCTCCCCCGCGCGCCGGGCGGGCGGCACGTCGGCCGGGAGATCGTCGAGGGGCTGCGCTGGACGTGGGGCAATGGCCCGGTGCGCACGCTGACGATCACGATCGTCACCTTCAACGTCACCTACGGCGCCGCGTGGTCGGTGCTGGTGCTCTACGCGACCGACCGGCTCGGGCTCGGCGCGATCGGGTTCGGGCTGCTGACCACGGTGACGGCGGTGGGGGGCCTGCTCGGCACCGCGTCCTACGACTGGCTGGCCCGGCGCGCCGACCTCGCCCTGCTCATGCGCGTCGGGCTGGTCATCGAGACCCTCACGCACCTGGGCCTGGCGCTGACCACGGTCCCGTGGGTCGCGGCGACGATCCTGTTCGTCTTCGGCGCGCACCTCTTCGTCTGGGGGACGACGTCACGGACCATCCGCATGCGGGCGGTGCCCACGGAGCTGCAGGGCCGGGTGGGCAGCCTCTACTACATCGGCGTGTTCGGCGGGATCGTCGCCGGCCAGGCGCTCGGCGGCGTCATCGCCAAGGTGTGGGGCATCACCGGGCCGTTCTGGTTCGCCTTCGTCGGCTCGGCGGTGATCCTCGCGCTCATCTGGCGCGAGCTGGCCCACGTCGCGCACGCCGACGAGGCCGCGCCCACGGGCTGACCACGAGCTCGGCCGCGGCAGCGCGTCCCCGCCCGCCGTGGTGCAATGCCAGGTCCGGGAGGACGACCTCCCGGCGACGGACGGGACGGTGATGCAGCACTCCAGCTCGCGCTCCGGCGACGGGTCCGGGCACCGCCGCTCCTGGTGGGGGTCGGCGCGCCGCACCTGGGCCCGGCACCCCCGGATCGGCCTGGCGGTGCGAGCCGCCGTCGCGGCCACGCTCGCCTGGTGGCTGGCCCTCCTGGTCCCCGGCCCCCTCTCGGACTACCCGTACTACGCCCCGCTCGGCGCGGTCATCGCCACCACCGCGTCCACCCTGGCCGGCTCGGTCCGTTCGTCGGTGCAGACGGTCGCCGCCATCGCGCTGGGTGCCGGGGTCGCCCTGGTCGGCGACGTGCTGATCGGCCAGCGGCTGGTCACCCTCGCCGTCGTCATCGCCGTCAGCGTCGTGCTCTCCGGGTGGGAGTGGCTGGGCAGCGCCAGCAGCTGGCTGTCCACGGCCGCGTTGTTCATCCTGCTCTTCGGCAACGAGAACACGACGGCGTACGTGCTCGGCTACCTCGGGCTCACCTTCATGGGGGCGCTCGTCGGCCTCGCCGTGACCGCCGCCTTCCCGCCGCTTCCCCTGGCACCGGCGGAACAGTCGCTCGCGACCCTGCGGGACGCCCTCGCCGGGCAGCTGGACGACCTGGTCGACGGGTTGCGGCAGGACCACCCACCTACGCAGGACGAGTGGCGCGGCCGGATCCGCACGCTCGACCCGCTGCTGGCCCACATGCGCGACGCCGTCCGCCAGACCGACGAGGCCCGCCGGGGCAACCGCCGCGCGACCCGGTACCGGGAGGCGGCCGACCGTCAGTACCGGCAGGCCCGGGCGCTGGAGCGCCTGACGCTGCTCGTCGAGGACCTCACCCAGTTGATCGCCGAGACCGAGCTCGCCGACCGGGAGACGGTCCCGCTGGGGCCGCGGCTGCGACCTGCGGCGTCCCGGGCCCTGGCCGCCCTGGCGGACGTGCTCCGCTCGGTCGGCGGCGCGACGGCCGACCCCGAGGCCGTCCGCCGGGCCGATGCCGCGCTTGCCGAGTTCACCACCGAGCTGCGCCGCGCCCGGGCCACCACCGACGACGACCTGCTGGACGCCGGAAACATCGCCGGGGCCGTCCGCCGGTCGCTGGAGTCCGTCCGCCCGGCGGGCGATGCTTGACCCTCGACCCGGTCGAGGCCCGAGGGTCCGGGGCGTGGAGGAACGCATGCGGGGGATCGGCCGGATGGCGCGCGACTCGGGCCTGACGGTGAGCGCCCTGCGGTTCTACGACGGCGCCGGCGTGCTCGTGCCGGCCCGCGTGGACCCGTGGAGCGGCTACCGCTGGTACAGCGACGAGCAGGTCGTCGTCGCCCGGCTCGTCGCCCGGCTGCGGCGGGTGGACATGCCGCTCGCCGAGATCCGCCGGGTGGTCGAGCACCGGGACGACCCGGCCGTCGCCGTTGTCGTCCTCGAGGCGCACCTGCGGCGCCTGGAGGACGGGCTGGCCGACGCCCGCCGCGAGCTCTTCCACGCCCGATCCCTACTGGCCCAGGAGAGCCTCATGACCAGCATCCGCAGCACGACCGCGACCTTCCTCGACGCCCTGCGGGGCGTGCGCTTCGCCGTCGGCCGCGACCCCGAACTACCGGCGCTCACCGGCGTGCTCCTCGACGCCGACGCCGACGACGTCCGCCTGGTGGCCACCGACCGCTACCGCCTGGCCGTGCGAACCCTGGCCGACGCCGCCGTGGAGGGCCAGGCCGTCAGCGCCGTCCTCCCCGTGGCGCTGGTCGACGAGGCGCTGCTGACCCTGACGCCCGACGACGGCCCCCTGACCGTCTCGGTGGACGGCGCGGACGTCGTCCTCGCGGCCGGCGACAGGTCGGTGCGCGGGCGCCGCGTGGACGCCGACTTCCCCGACTACCGCCGGATCGTGCGGGCGTCGGGCAGCTCCCGGGTCGAGGTCGACGTCGCGCGGTTCCGCGAGCAGCTGGCCGCCGCCCCGATCCGGACGGTGCGCAGCCCGGAGGACGGCGCCGAGCACGCCGCCACCGTGCTGAGCCTCGGCGACGTCGAGGTGGGCGTGAACCGCGAGTTCCTGCTCCAGGCCCTGGACGCCGAGGACGCCGGCCAGCTGGTGCTCGACCTCGACGGGCCGATCGCGCCGCTGGTCATGTGGGCACCGGGCCGGTCCGGCGACCTCAGCATGCTGATGCCGATCCGCCTGCCCGCCTGAGCGTTGCGCCCGTCGGGGCCCCGGGACACCGCGGCCCCGGCCGGCGACTCAGCCCGAGGTGCGGTCGAGCACCAGCCGGACGGTCTCCTCGGGCTGGTCCCACAGCGGGAAGTGGCCGGACCGCGCGAACCAGTGCAGCTCCGCGTCGGGGAACGCCGCGGCGGCCCGGGCCGCCTGGCGGGCCAGGGTGACCCGGTCCCGGCGACCCCAGCCGATGGTCAGGCGGCCCGGGAGCGTCCCGGCCGGGGCGCCCTGCTGCCGGGTTCCGCAGGCCAGGTCGTCGAGCACCACGTTGAAGGACGGCGAGTCGACGTAGCCCTCGAGCTCGGTGCGGACGACGTCGGCGTCCAGGGCCCAGGGGCGCGCGGAGAACTGCGCCAGCAGCGCCGTCCGGCCGGCCGGGCTGCCCAGGAGCACCGGCAGGGCGGGCCGGATACGGCGGAGGAGGGCCACCGACGCGGCGATGCTGGCGCGGAAGACCGCCGCCTCCCGGCCGGTCCAGAACCCGCCCGGATCGAGGGCGACGTTGTCCGCACCCGTCCCCCGCCGGCTGAGCTCGAGCACCGTCCGGGCGCCCAGCGAGCTCCCGACCAGCGACGCCTCGGCCAGCCCCTCGGCGCGCAGCCACTGCTCGAGGGCGTCGGTGAGGGTGTCCATGGAGGGCTCGGGCAGCGGTCGGCTGCCACCGGCGAACCCCGGCAGGTCGACGGCGACGACGGTGCGGTGCGCGCTCAGCCCTGGGAGCACGGGCTGCCAGGTGCGCCAGGACCCCCCGAGACCGTGCACCAGGACGAGCGGCGGCCCGGAGCCGGCGCGGTGCGCGGTCATCGTCACCGCTCGCCCCTACCCCGTCGCGCACCCGCGACGCGCCCCGGGCAAAGGAGGCTATGCATGCGTACCGGGCGCGAATCCTGCAGGTAGAGCTTCCTTTGCCTCTCAGCTCAACGGCGAGCGGGGGAGCAGCCGGTCGCTGATGATCCGCTTCTGGATCTCGCTGGTGCCCTCGAAGATCGTGGTCAGCCGGGCGTCCCGCCAGTGCCGCTCCACCTGCCGCTCGGTGGTGTAGCCGTTCCCGCCGTGCAGCTGCATGGCCTGGTTGGTCACCCGCACCGACATCTCGGTGGCCTCCAGCTTCACCATCGACGCCTCCTTGTGCACCGGCAGCCCCAGGTCGAGCAGGTGGGCGACCTGGCGGTAGAAGGCGCGCGACTGCTCGATCTGCGCCGCCATCTCCGCGACGGCGAAGCGCAGCGCCTGGAAGTCGCCGATCGGGTGACCGAACTGCTCGCGCTCCTGCAGGTAGCGGATGCAGTCCTCCAGCGCCGCGCGCGCCAGCCCCACGGCCCGGGCCGCGGTGTGCACGCGGGCGGTGTTGAGGAACTTCTGCGCCTCGGCGAATCCCGCCTGCTTCGCGGCGTCCCCCTCCTCGGCGCTCTCCTCCTGGGCGGCTTTCGCCTGGTCGATCACGTTCTCCCGGGGGATCCGGACGCCGTCGAAGGTGAGGTCCCAGGTGAGGAAGCCGTGGTAGCCGATCTTGTCGATCGGGGAGCCGGACAGGCCCTCGGGGAACTCCCCGCGCTCCTTCTCCAGCAGCAGGTTGATCAGCCCGGCCGAGCGGGACTCCCCCGGCTCCGGGTCGCGCTCGCGCACCAGGACCTGGATGAAGTCGGCGGCCTTGGCGTTGCCGCACCAGCGCTTGCGGCCGGTGACGACCCACTCGTCGCCGTCGAGCACCGCCCGGGTGGAGACGCCGGCGAGGTCGGAGCCGGCGTCGGGCTCCGAGAGCGCGATCGCGCCGATCCACTCCCCCCGGGCGCTGCGGCCCAGCAGCTCGTGCCGCCGGTCGGCGTCGAGGACCGCCGTCCCCAGACCCTGGGAGCGGGCCAGGATGCTCGCCGTCGACATCCAGGCGCGGGCCAGCTCCTCGCTGACCATGCAGTACTCGAAGACGCCGAGGCCCAGCCCGCCCTGCTCCGCGGGCACGGTGATGCCGAAGTAGCCCAGCTCGGCCAGCCGCGCCAGCAGGGACGCCGGGATCTCGCCCTTCTGCGGGTCGAGCTCGTTCGCGACCGGCAGCACCTCCTCCATCGCGAACCGGCGCGCCTGCTCCTGCAGCGCCTCCCGCTCCGGGGTGTGCCACGGCGGCAGCAGCACCGGCGGCTGCGGCTCGCGGATCTCGTCGGTGCTGGTCATGGCTCGTCCTCCTCGTCGAGGGCGGTGATCACTCCACCTTGGCGGCTGCCTGTTCCCCCGGCACGCCGTCGTCACCCGCGAGGTGAGCAGCCTCACGGGTGGGCCGCGTCGTGGCGGCGGCGTAGCGGGCCGCGAGAACGCGCAGCCGCTCGACGAGCTCCGGCGGCTCGAGCACCCGGAAGTCCAGGCCCAGCAGCGAGATGTACACGGCCATCGTCTCGAAGCTGTCCGCCCCCGTCACGAGCGTGCTGGTGCGTGAGTCGACCGGCTCGACGACGCCGACGGCCGGGTTGATCCGGGCACGCACCTCGGCGGCCGGCGCCAGCACGGTGATCCGGGCGTGGACGGCCCACCCCTCCGAGGCCACCGCCCGCATGACGTAGGCGCGCAGGTCCTCGGTGGGCAGGGGCTCCGGGGTGAACCGCCGGCCGGTGCGGGGGCCGAGGGCCAGGCGGTCGACCCGGAACACCCGCCAGCGGCCGCTCTCCGGCTCGCGACCCAGCAGGTACCACCGGCGCTCCCAGCTGACGAGCCGGTACGGCTCGACGAGCACGCGGACGCCGTCGTGCTCGAAGCGCAGCCACTCCACGTCCCGGATCGCCGCCGCCACCGCGGTGAGCACGGTCGGGTCGACCGGCGGATCCTCCTCGGGTGTGCCCGCGTCGTCGGCGATCTGGGTGGTGGCCGCCGTCAGGCTGCTGACCTGGCGGCGCAGGCGTGCGGGCAGCACCTGCTCGAGCTTCGCCAGTGCCCGCGCGCTGGTCTCCGCGACGCGCTCGATCGCGCTCGCCGACGCAGCCCGCAGGCCGAGCGCGAGGGCGACGGCCTCGTCGTCGTCGAGCAGCAGCGGCGGGAGCGATGCGCCGGCCCCGAGCCGGTAGCTCCCCAGCGAGCCGCGGGTGGCCTCCACGGGATAGCCGAGGGTGCGCAGTCGCTCCACGTCGTTGCGGACGGTCCGCGTCGTCACCCCCAGACGGTCCGCGAGCTCCGGCCCCGACCAGGCCGGCCGGGCCTGCAGCAGGGCGAGCAGGGCCAGCAGGCGGGCCGACGTCTCGAGCACCGGAGAATCCTCGCACCAACAGGAACAAGGTGTTCCTGTTGGCCTCCTAGGTTCGTCCCATGACCTCCACGACGGACACTCCGACCACCTCCTCCGCCGGCATCCGGCCGTTCCGGGTCGAGATCCCGCAGGCCGACCTCGACGACCTCCTCGCCCGGCTGGGGCGCACCCGCTTCCCGGCACCCGCCCCGGGCGACGACTGGACCTACGGCGTCCCGAACAGCTACCTGGTCGACGTCGTCGAGCAGTGGCGCACCGCGTACGACTGGCGCGCGGCGGAGGCGCGGATGAACGAGTTCCCGCACTTCCTCACCGAGATCGACGGGCAGACGATCCACTTCCTGCACGTTCCGTCGGTGGAGGCCGGCGCCACCCCGTTGCTGCTGCTGCACAGCTACCCGGGCTCCTTCGTCGACTTCCTCGAGCTCATCCGCTCGCTGACCGATCCGGTCGCCCACGGCGGTGCGGCCGAGGACGCCTTCTCCGTGGTGGTGCCCTCGATGCCGGGGTTCGCCTTCAGCACCCCGGTCACGGACCGCGGCTGGACCACGGCCCGCGTGGCCCGCACCTACGACTCCCTCATGCGACGGCTCGGCTACGACAGCTACGGCGCGCACGGCAGCGACACCGGGGCGATGGTCGCCCGCGAACTCGGCCTGCTCGAGCCGGCGGGCTTCCTCGGCGCCCACGTCCTGCAGCTGTTCTCGTTCCCCTCGGGCGACCCGGCCGAGTTCGAGAAGCTCGAGCCGAAGGACCACGCGGCGCTGGAGCACCTGCAGTGGTTCCAGTCGGTCGGCGGCTACAACGCGCTCAACGCCTCGCGCCCGCAGACCGTCGCCGCCGCGTTGTCGGACTCCCCCGTCGGGCAGCTCGCGTGGAACGAGCTCTTCCAGTCCTTCGGCAACGGCACGAGCCTCGTCACCACCGAGCAGATCCTCACCGAGGTCACCCTCGAGTGGCTCACGAACACCTCGGCGAGCGTCGGCCGGTACCACTACGAGGAGGCCCACGCGCAGCGCGAGCCGGCCGTCAACCACTCGCCCGTCGGCGTCGCGGTCTTCTCCGACGACTTCAAGAGCATCCGCGCCTTCGCCGAGCGGGACAACGACGCCATCGTCCACTGGAGCGAGTTCGAGGGCGGGGGGCACTACGCGGCGCTCGAACGGCCGGACGTCCTCGCCGGCGACATCCAGGCCTTCTTCGCCACGCTGGCGCGCACCGCCCGCTGACCGCCGGGCGGTCGGTGCGGCTAGCGCGTGCGGTCCCTCGCCAGCCGGATGAAGTGCTCGACCAGCGCGGCGTCGTCGACGGTGCCGGTGTTCACGGCCTTCGCCGGGTCCACGCCCTGGAACAGCCGCTTGAGCGGCACCTCCAGCCGCTTGCCGGTGCGGGTGTGCGGCACGCCGGGGACGGCGATGACCTCGTCGGGCACGTGGCGCGGGCTGGCCGTCGTCCGGATCTCCTCCCGGAGCCGCCCCACGAGCTCGTCGGTCAGCTCCTCCCCCGGGGCGAGCTGCACGAACAGCGGCATCCAGTAGCCGCCCTCGGGCAACTCGACCCCGAGCACGACGCAGTCGACGACCTCGGGGAAGGCCTCGACGGCGGCGTAGATGTCCGCGGTGCCCATGCGCACCCCGCCGCGGTTGAGCGTGGAGTCCGACCGGCCGGTGATGATGCAGGTGCCGCGCTCGGTGATCTCCAGCCAGTCGCCGTGCCGCCACACCCCGGGCCACGGCTCGAAGTACGCCGCCCGGTACCGCGCGCCGTCCGGGTCGTTCCAGAAGTACAGCGGCATCGAGGGCATCGGCTCGGTGACCACCAGCTCCCCCAGCTCGCCGACCACCGGCTCGCCCTGCTCGTTCCACGACTCCACGGCCACACCCAGCATGGGCCGCTGCAGCTCGCCCACCGTGACCGGGAGCAGCGGTGAGCTCCCGATGAAACCGGTGGCGACGTCGGTGCCACCGGACGCGGAGACCAGTTGCAGGTCCGTGCCGACGGCGTCGTAGACCCAGCGGTAGGAGGCCTCGGGCAGGGGGGAGCCGGTGCAGCCGAGCACGCGCAGCGCGGAGAGGTCGTGGTCGTCGCCGGGGCGGACGCCGGCCTTCTGGCAGGCGCCCAGGTACCCGGGGCTGGTGCCCAGCAGGGTGATCCCGACCTTCGCGGCGAGGGCGAACTGCGCGTCCACGGTCGGGTAGGCGGGCGCCCCGTCGTGGAGCACCGCCGTGGCGCCCGACAGCAGCGAGGAGGCGACGACGTTCCACATCATCCAGGCGGTGGAGGTGTACCAGTAGAAGCGGGCGCCCGGCGCCAGGTCCTGGTGCAGCAGCCCCCACTTGAGGTGCTCCAGGACCACCCCGCCGTGGCCGTGCACGATCCCCTTGGGGAGCCCGGTCGTGCCCGACGAGTAGACGATCCACAGCGGCGCGTCGAACGGCGTCGGCTCGAACGCCGGGTCCTGCCGGTCGGCGACGGCGTCGGCCCAGGGCAGGGCGCCGTCGGGCACCTCGTCGGGGAAGAGCCGGGGGACGGCGATCGTCGTCCGCACCGTGGGCAGCGCCTCGCGCAGCTGCGCCACCACCTCACGCCGGTCGTGCGCTCGCCCGTTGAACCGGTACCCGTCGACGGCGACCAGCACGGTGGGCTCGATCTGGGCGAACCGGTCGAGGACGGCGCGGGTGCCGAAGTCGGGCGCGCAGGACGACCAGACGGCCCCGACCGCGGCCGCGCCGAGGAAGGCGACGATCGTCTCGGGGACGTTGGGCAGGTAGCCGGCGACCCGGTCACCGGGACGGACGCCGAGGCGGCGCAGCGTGGCGGCGAAGGCCCCCACCTGGCCACGGAGTTCGGCCCACGGGATCTCGACGGGCTCGGTGTCCTCCGCGACGGCGATCAGCGCGGGCCGGTCGTCGGCGGCCTGGCGGAACACCTGCTCGGCGTAGTTGACCGCCGTCCCCGGGAACCAGACCGCGCCCGGCATCTCGCGGGAGGTGAGCACCTGGTCATCGGGGACGTCGAGCACGCCGGTCCAGCGGGCGAGGTCACCCCAGAACTGGTCGAGGTGCTCGATCGACCACCGCCACAGGGTGTCGTAGTCGACCGGGTCACCGAAGGAGAGGCCGCGGCGCTGCGCCACCCAGCCGGCGAAGGCGGCGCTCCGGGTGCCGGCGATCGACGCGGCGGTGGGCCGCCAGAGGATCTCGGGGATCTCGCTCACGCCCGCACCATGCCATCCTGGACGCCCGCCGACCACGTCCACCCGAGGAGGGCCCGTGCTGCCCGACCCCGCCGGCGAGCGGAACGTCCTCGGTGGGCCGCTGGAGCCCTGCGGCACGGACCCGGTCACCGGCTTCTACCGCGACGGGCACTGCCGCAGCGGCCCCGACGACCTCGGCCGGCACACGGTCTGCACCGTCGTCTCCACCGAGTTCCTGGCGGTGCAGCGGGAGCTGGGCAACGACCTCAGCACCCCGCGCCCGGAATACGGCTTCCCCGGTCTGCGGCCGGGCGATCGCTGGTGCGTGGTCGCCACCCGCTGGCTGCAGGCCTACCAGGCGGGTGCGGCGGCGGGGGTCGTCCTGGCCGCCACCAACGCCCGCGCCCTGGAGGTCGTGCCGCTGGAGGCGTTGCGCCGCTACGCCGTCGACGTCCCGGACGACGCCAGCGGTCTGGGCTGAACCGCCGGGCTCAGCCCCCGGACCCTCCACCGCCGAGCATCCAGCTGTGCTTGTTGACCGCGCCGCGCGCGTCCGGGCCGTCCGTCCGGTCGCGGTCGAGGCGGCCGTCGGGCAGCTCGTCGCGCCACTCCTCCTGCCGCGGCCCGCGCCGGAGGTAGAGGGTCGCGGCGACCACCACCAGCACCGCCGCCGTGATCAGCAGCCACTCCACGGGACCTCCTCGTGCCGGACGCCCACCACCCTAGGCGCCGCGGTGGGGGCCGGCCTGGAATGAACCCTCGGCCGGCGGCGCTGCGGCCGGGCATGAGCGACCTCCTCGACACGCCCGTGACCACGCTGCAGGGCGCCGCCACGACACTGCGGGAGCTGACCGCCGGCGGCCCGGCGCTGGTCGTCAACGTGGCCAGCCGCTGCGGCCTGACCCCGCAGTACACCGCCCTGGAGGCGCTGCATGAGGAGTACCGCGACCGCGGCTTCACCGTCGTGGGCGTGCCCTGCAACCAGTTCATGGGGCAGGAGCCCGGCACCGCCGAAGAGATCGAGCAGTTCTGCTCGGCCACCTACGGCGTCACCTTCCCGCTGACGGAGAAGGCCGAGGTGAACGGCCCGGGCGCGCACCCGCTCTTCCGGCAGCTCACCGCCGTGCCCGACGTGGACGGGCAGAACGGTGACGTCGCCTGGAACTTCGAGAAGTGGGTGCTCAGCGGCCAGGGCGAGGTGGTGGCCCGCTTCCGGCCGCGCACCGAGCCCGACGCCCCCGAGGTCCGGGCCGCGATCGAGTCGGTCCTGCCGGTCTGACGCCGGCCCCTCACCCCAGGCTCGTGGTCGCGACCCCGGCCGCACGGTGCTGGGGTCGCGGCCCCAGCACTGGGGCGGCGCGGTCGGGCGGGAGGGCCTAGGTTCGCGCCATGGCCGATCTCCGCTTCTGGTTCGACCCGGTCTGCCCGTTCGCCTGGATGACGAGCAAGTGGGTCCGGCAGGTGAGCGCGCAGCGGGAGTACGCCGTCGAGTGGCGGTTCATCTCGCTGCGGCTGCTCAACGCCCACGTCGACTACGCCAGCCACTTCCCGCCCGAGTACGAGGCCGGGCACACGTCGGGTCTGCGCCTGCTGCGGGTCGCCGCCCGCACCCGCGCCGAGCACGGCCCCGAGGCCGTCGGCCCGCTCTACGCGGCGCTCGGCGCACGCGTCTTCGAGCAGCCCGCGAACCCGGGCGACGAGGCGCGGCGCGGCACCCGGGAGTTCGCCGAGCCGGCGCTCGCCGAGGCGGGGCTGCCCACGGCGCTCGCCGAGGCCGTGGACGACGACAGCTGGGACGCGCAGATCCAGGCGGAGACCGACGAGGCGCTCGGGCTCGCCGGCAAGGACGTCGGGACGCCGATCCTGCACTTCCGCCCCCCCGAGGGTGTGGCGTTCTTCGGGCCGGTCATCAGCCGGCTGCCCGCCGAGGACGAGGCCGTCGCGCTGTGGGACCACGTCGTGGGGCTCGCCTCCTTCCCCGGCTTCGCCGAGCTGAAGCGCAGCCTGCGCGAGCGCCCCCAGCTGCCGGCCTTCGGCGTGCAGCCCGGCGAGATCGGCCGGCAGGAGGACTGGCACGGCGGGAGCCGCCGGCAGAAGCGCTGAGCTGTCGCGGCCCCATGCGGGAGTGGCGGGATCGACCGGGCGAGCTAAGGTAAGCCTTATCTGACCACGCCGTCCGTCCCGGGAGCTGCTCGTGGCCACCACGGTCGACGTCCCGGCCCGGGACTCGGCACGACCTCCGGCACCGCCGGCGCGCGGCCGACGGCTGGGCACGCTGGCCCTGCTGCTGGTGCTGGTCGTCGCCGCCGCGCTGGCCAGCATCGCGGTCGGCACGCGCTCCATCGGCCTCGCCGACGTGTGGCGGTCGCTGCTCGACTCGGCGCTGGGTTCCGAGGAGGCGGTGATCGTCCGGCAGCTGCGGGTCCCCCGCACGGTGCTGGGGCTCATGGTCGGTGCGGCGCTGGGCGTGGCCGGGGCCCTGATGCAGGGGCACACCCGCAACCCGCTGGGCGACCCCGGGCTGCTCGGCGTGACCGCCGGCGCCAGCCTCGCCGTCGTGCTGGCCATCGCCGCGCTGGGCATCCGGACGCCCGGTGGCTACGTCTGGTTCGCCTTCGCCGGCGCCCTGGTCGGCACGGTCCTGGTCTACGCGATCGGCTCGGCCGGGCGCGGCGGGGCCACACCGGTCACCCTGGCGCTCGCGGGGGCCGCGCTGTCGGCGCTGTTCTTCGCCCTGGTGCGCGCCGTCGTCGTCACCGACGAGCAGACCCTGGACAGCTTCCGGTTCTGGGTGGTCGGCTCGCTGGCCGGCCGCGGGGCCGACATCGCCTGGCAGGTGGGCCCGTTCATCGCGGCCGGGGTGGTGCTCGCCCTGGCCAACGCCCCGGCGCTGAACCTGCTCGGGCTCGGTGAGGACGTCGCCCGCGGCCTGGGCCAGCGCGTCTGGCAGGCGCGGACGATCGGCCTGGCCGCCATCACCCTGCTGGCCGGCGCCGCGACCGCCGCCTGCGGGCCGATCGCCTTCGTCGGCCTGGTCGTGCCGCACGTCGTCCGCGCGCTCACCGGCCCCGACCACCGGTGGCTGATCCCCTGCTCCGGCCTCCTGGGCGCCGCGCTGCTGCTGGCCGCCGACGTGATCGGCCGCGTCGTGGCCCGCCCGGGGGAGCTGCAGGTCGGCATCGTCCTGGCGCTCATCGGGGCGCCGTTCTTCGTCGCGCTCGTGCGACGTCGCCGGACGGTCACCCTGTGACCGCCACCGCCCCGGCCCGCCCGCGGCCCGCGCCGACCGCCCGCCCCCCGCTGCGCAGCGGCACGCCCGTGCGCGTGGGCCCGGTCTCGGCGATCGTCCGCTGGCGCGACGTCGTCGTGCCGGTGGCCGCGCTGGCCGCGCTGGTGCTGGTCTCGGCCCTGAGCATGGGGCGCGGCGACTACCCGATCGGCGTCGGCGAGGTGCTGCGGACGCTGGTCGGCCTGGGGGAGCAGACGCAGGAGTTCATCGTCCTGCAGCTGCGCGCCCCGCGGGTCGTCGTCGGCGCGCTGGTCGGGCTGGCCCTCGGGGTCTCCGGCGCGCTCTTCCAGACCTTCGCCCGCAACCCGCTCGCCTCCCCCGACACCCTGGGCATCACCAGCGGCGCCTCGGTGGGGGCGGTGGCGGCCATCGTGCTGACCAGCGGCACCTCCACCGGCGAGGTGCTGGGCGGTCTCGGCGTCCCCCTGGCCGCGCTGCTGGGCGGCCTGGTCACCGGCGTGCTGCTGTTCGTGCTGGCCTGGCGGGCGGGGATCGACGGGTACCGGCTGGTCCTCATCGGCATCGCGCTGTGGTCGGTCGGCGCCGCGCTGGTCGACTGGCTGCTCACCCGCGCCGAGATCTACGACGCCGCGTCGGCGTACGTGTGGATCACCGGCTCGCTCAACGCCCGCACCTGGAACGACGCGCTGCCCCTCGCCGTCGCCGTCGCCGTGCTGCTCCCGCCGGCGCTCGCCGCCGGCCGGGCGCTGGGGGTCATGCAGTTCGGCGACGACACCGCGCGCGGGCTCGGCGTGCGGCTGGCCGGGGCGCAGACCGCGGTCGTGCTGCTCGCGGTGGGCCTCGTCGGCTTCGCGGTCTCGGCCGCCGGGCCGATCACGTTCGTGGCCCTGGTCGTGCCGCAGATCGCGGTGCGGCTGACCCGCGGCTCGCGCCCGCCGCTGCTGACCTCGGGGCTGCTCGGTGCGCTGCTGGTCGTGGCCGCCGACCTGGTGACCCGGACGATGCTCCCCCAGGCCCTGCCGGTCGGCATCCTCACCGCCGCGATCGGCGCTCCCTACCTGCTCTGGCTCCTGGTCCGTGGAAGGCGGCGAGCGACAGCATGACGATCCACCCGGGTACCGAGGTGCTGCACCGGACGGAGCCCGCCGCCCCACCGGCACCCGTGCGGCTGGCGGCGGAGGAGCTCCGGCTGGCCTACGACGACCAGGTCGTCGTGGACGGGCTCGACCTCGCGCTGACCGAGGGCTCCTTCACCGCGATCGTGGGTCCGAACGGCTGTGGCAAGTCCACGCTGCTGCGCGCGCTCGGCCGGCTGCTGCGCCCGGCGTCGGGCCAGGTGCTGCTGGACGGCCGGTCGATCGCCCGCACGCCGACCCGCGAGGTGGCGAAGGTGCTCGGCCTCCTGCCGCAGACGCCGGTGGCCCCCGAGGGGCTCAGCGTCGGCGACCTGGTGGCCCGCGGGCGGCACCCGCACCAGACGTGGCTGCGCCAGTGGTCGCGCGACGACGAGGCCCTGGTGGCCGAGGCGCTGTCCTGGACGGGCATGGCCGAGCTCGCCGACCGCCCGGTCGACGCGCTCTCCGGCGGCCAGCGGCAGCGGGCCTGGATCTCGATGGCGCTGGCGCAGGGCACCGACCTGCTGCTGCTCGACGAGCCCACCACCTACCTCGACCTCTCCCACCAGATCGACGTCCTGGACCTGGTGGGCCGGCTGCACGCCGAGCGGGGCCGGACGGTCGTGGTCGTGCTGCACGACCTCAACCTCGCCGCCCGGTACGCCCAGCGGCTGGTGGCGATGAAGGACGGTGCGCTCGTCGCCTCGGGCACCCCGCACGAGGTGCTCACCGAGCACCTCCTCGCCGAGGTGTTCGACCTCGAGGCCCGGGTGCTCCCCGACCCGGTGACGGGGACGCCGATGGTCGTGCCGGTGCGCCGCCTGCGGTGACCCGCCTTCCCTCCGGGACTTAGGGCAGGCTAACCTTCCCTCGATCGGGATGATCATGCATCCCCGCACCCGAGGGAGTCCCCTTGCACCGCACCTCTCGCCGCCTGCTCGGCGGCTTCCTGGCCCTGGGCACGGCCGTCGGCCTCAGCGCCTGCGGGTCCGAGGACACGGACACCGACGCGGGCGCCGGTACGGAGCCGACCGCCTCCGGCGAGGCCTGGGAGTACACCGACGCCCTGGACAACACCGTCGAGCTGGACGAGACGCCGACCCGGATCGCCGGCCTCAACGACGTCATGGCCTCGCTGTGGAACTACGGCGTCGAGCCGGTGGCCACCTTCGGCCAGACCTCCGCGGCCGACGACGTCGCGTTCGAGGGGCGCGACCTCTCCGACGTCGAGATCGTGGGCGAGACCTACGGGCAGATCGACCTCGAGCAGCTGGCCGCGGCCGACCCCGACCTGATCATCACCTCGGTCTACCCGGTGGACTCGGCGGGGACGCTGGACCCGTCGTCGCCGCCGTACGGCATCGAGTCGCCCGAGCAGCTCGAGCAGCTCGAGCAGATCGCCCCCGTCGTCGCCATCGCCTACCGCGGGTCGGCCGCCGACGTCATGGAGGAGGTGGCCGACCTCGCCGAGAGCCTGGGCGCGGACTCCGGCACCATCGAGTCGGCCCGCGCCGAGTACGAGGAGGCCGCGGCGGCGCTCACCGAGGCCGGCGAGAAGGGCCTCAGCGTCCTGCCGGTCTACGCCACCCCCTCGGAGGGCTGGTGGATGGGCAAGGCCGAGGACGACCCGGCCCTGCGCCTCTACTCCGACCTCGGCGTCGACTTCGTCGACCTGGGCGAGGAGGGCTACTTCTGGAAGCCGGTGGGCTGGGAGCAGGTGCCCGACTACCCCAGCGACGTGCTCCTGTACTCGCTGCGCGGGGGGATGACCCCCGAGGAGATGGCCACCCAGCCGACCGCCGCCCGGCTGCCGGCCCTCCAGGCCGACCAGGCCTACCCGTGGAAGTACATCGGCATGGACTACGCCGCTCAGGCCGAGTACATGCAGGAGCTGGCCGACTGGCTGACCGAGGCCGAGGACGTCACGCCCTGACGCACCGTCCCACTGCCGAGATCACGTGATCTCGGCGCAGCACGGCCCCGGGGGGGGGGGGGGGGGGGGGGGGGGGGGGGGGGGGGGGGGGGGGGGGGGGGGGGGGGGGGGGGGGGGGGGGGGGGGGGGGGGGGGGGGGGGGGG
>NZ_JBJHAB010000015.1:0-104009 GCF_054050815.1 Blastococcus sp. SYSU DS0552 | reverse complement strand
CATGCTGCGCACCGGAGCCCTCACCGATCTGCTGCTGCGCCCCTGGCAGCAGCAGCCATCGGTGACCGCGCACCTGACCGTGGTGGCCCCGCTGTCCGCGCTGACCCCGGCCGGGTTCCTCGCCGCCGGCGCCCCGGCCCCGGCCGCCTTCACCCCACCCGGCGCCGCGTCCCCGGTCGGGGAGGTGGACGGGGAGCCGATCACCGCCGCCCACCTGCGCGAACTACTCGCCGCCCTCGATGCCGCAGGCGTGCAGGCCCCACCCGGCGGAAGCCTGACCATCGCGCTCACCGACGCCACCGGAAGACTGCGGGCGGTCACCGGCCGCCGCGAAGTGGAGCGGCTGGCCACCCGCGGCTGCACCGACCACCCCGACCGGTCCTGCGACTGCTCGTTGCTCGGCCCACCGGGACCGACCGACCGCTACCGGCCCTCGGCCGCCCAGCAACGCTTCCTCGCAACGCGGGACCGCACCTGCCGGCACCCCGGCTGCACCGTGCCCGCCGGCTGGGCCGACCTCGACCACGTCATCCCGCACGCTGACCGCGGCGCCACCGCCTGCGACAACTTGTGCTGCCTGTGCCGCCACCACCACCGGCTCAAGACCTTCGCCCCCGGCTGGACCCACACCCTCAGCGACGACGGCGTGCTCACCGTCATCACCCCCACCGGGGTCACCCGCACCACCCGACCACCCGGCTACCGCGTCCTCACCGCACCACCGGAACCACCACCGCCACCACCGGCGGAGGACCCACCACCCTTCTGAGGCCCCGCCGCGGGCGCCGGCCGCCGTCAGTCGCGGGCAGGGAGCGCGTTCCACTCCGCCCAGGTGAGGTCCCGGCCGACGAGGCGGGCAGGGGCGGGCAGCGGCCACTCCTCGGCCAGCCACCGGGGCACGAACTCGTCCAGCGCGCGCTCGACGTCGCTGCCCACGAGCCGGTCGACGACCCACCACGACACCTCGGCCCCGACGTCGCCGGTCTTGGTGGGCGGGTCGATGTAGACACAGCCGAGCAGCTCGGCCTCGTCCTCGGGGAAGACCCCGTGGAGAAAGCTCTCGTGCGCGGCGATCTCGCGCTCGTGGTGCGCGAGGTCCTCGCGATCGGCCTCGACCGTCATGTGCGCCGGGGGCCAGCCCCACGCCTCGCCGTAGATCGACCACAGCCGCTCCCGCGATCCCATGACCGCCGGGTGGTCGATCTCGGTGTCCGCCGCCCCCATCGGGCGCAGGTGCTCTCCCGTGGGCAGCTCGGCACGCAGGGGGTGGGTGAAGGTCTCCGGCAACCAGGGCACGCGCCGGAACCTAGCGCCACCGGCGTCAGCGCGTCCGGCGGAGCAGCGCCATGAACATGGCGTCCGTGCCGTGCCGGTGCGGCCACAGCTGCGCGTAGTCGCCGCGTGCGATGCCGGGGACCTCGGGGAACAGCGGCGCGACCGGCAGCACCTCGACGTCGTCCCGGGCGGCGGCGGTGTCGACGACGGCCACCGTCTCCTCGGTGTGCGGCGAGCACGTGACGTAGGCCAGCACGCCGCCCGGGCGCACCGAGGCGAGCGCGGCGGCGAGCAGTTCGGTCTGCAGCTCCACCAACGGGGGGACGTCCTCCGCCGTCCGCCGCCAGCGGACCTCCGGACGGCGCCGCAGCGCGCCGAGCCCGGTGCAGGGCGCGTCCAGCAGCACCCGGTCGAAGCTCCCGGGCGCCCACGGTGGTTCGCGGCCGTCGACGGCCACCACCTCGACGTCGTCCTCGCCGGTGAGCGCCTGGCGCACCAGCTCGGCCCGGTGCGGGGCGCGGTCGGCCGCGGTGAGCCGCACGCCCTCCGGCCGGGTGACGGCGAGCAGCCCGGCCTTGCCGCCCGGCCCGGCGCACATGTCCAGCCAGGCGCTCTCCGGCCCCTCGATCGGCGCCCGGGTGAGCAGCAGCGCGGCCAGCTGGCTGCCCTCGTCCTGCACCGCGGCGCGGCCCGAGCGCACCGACGCCAGGCGGCCGGGGTCTCCCCCGCCCAGCCGTACCGCGTACGGCGACCACGGCCCCGGCTCGCCGCCGGACTCCTCGGCGAGGTCCTCCCGCGCCATGCGCCGGGCGACCAGGTGCACCTCCGGGGCGGCGTCGTCGGCCAGCAGCGCCTGCTCCAGCTCCGCCTCGTCGGCGAGCGCGTTCCGCCAGGCGTCGACGATCCACCGCGGGTGGTCGGTCGTCAGCGCCAGCCGCTCGTCGCCCTCGGGGGCCAGCCTCGCCAGCCACGCGGCCCGGTCACCGCCCGCGGCGACCTTCCGCAGCACGGCGTTGACCAGCCCGGAGGCGCCCGCGCCCACGATGGCCCGGGTGAGGTCGACGGTGGTGTCCACGGCCGCGTGCGAGGGCACCCGGAGGTCGACCAGCTGGTAGGCGCCCAGCCGGAGCAGGTCCAGCACCCGGGGGTCCAGCTCGCCCAGCGGGCGGGAGACGAGGCCGGAGAGGATCGCATCGAGCGTCCCCTGCGCGCGCAGCGTCCCGTAGGCCAGCTGGGTGGCGAAGCCGGCGTCCCGCGGGTCGAGCTTCCGCTCGCGCAGCAGCTGCGGCAGCAGCAGGTTGGCGAACGCCTTCCGCGAGGAGACGGCGTCCAGGACGTCGTAGGCGGTCAGCCGGGCGCCGTCCAGCACCGGGCGGCGGGTGGCCGGGTGCCGCCGTCGTCCCTGACCGCCGCCGCGGGCCGGGCGAGTCACTCGCCGCCCAGCCGCTCGCCGGGGGCCGGCCGGGCGCCGCGGGCCCAGTCGGCCGCCGGGAACATCCGCTTGCCCGCCGGCTGCACGTCGCCCAGCCGCACCGGGCCGCTCCCGGTGCCCACGAGCACCTCCCGGCCCTCGGCATGCACCTCGCCGGGATCCAGTGCGGCTCCGTCGGGCAGCGGCGTGACGGGCCCGAGCCGCAGCCGCTCGCCGCGCCACGTCGTCCAGGCGCCGGGCGCCGGCGTCACCCCCCGGATCCGCCGGTCCACCACGTGCGCGGGCAGCGCCCAGTCGACCCGGGCGTCCGCGGTCTCGACCTTCGGGGCCAGGCTGACGCCCTCGGCCGGCTGCGGACGGGCCTCCAGTGCTCCGGCGGCGATGCCGTCGAGGGTCGCCAGGAGCAGCTCCGCGCCGCTGACCGCCAGGCGCTCGAGCAGGTCACCGGCGGTGTCCCGCGGCCTGATCGTCTCGGTGAGGGTGCCGTACACCGGGCCGGTGTCCAGCCCCGCCTCCAGGAGGAACGTCGATGCCCCGGTCACCTCGTCGCCGGCCATGATCGCGTGCTGCACCGGCGCGGCGCCCCGCCACGCGGGGAGCAGCGAGAAGTGCAGGTTGATCCAGCCGTGCCGCGGCACGTCGAGCGCCGCCTGGGGCACGAGGGCGCCGTAGGCGACGACGGGCACGCAGTCGACGCCGAGCTCCACGAGCTGCTCGAGGAACTCCGGGTCCCGGGGGGTCCGTGGCTGGAGCACCGGGACGCCGGCGGCATCGGCCCGCTCGGCGACCGGCGAGCGGCTGACCTTGCGGCCCCGCCCCGAGCGGGCGTCCGGGCGGGTGAGGACGGCGACGACCTCGTGGTCGGAGGCGAGCAGCGCCTCCAGGGACGGGACGGCGGGTGCCGGGGTGCCGGCGAACAGGAGCTTCAGTGCGGACTCACCTTCACGACGGGGAGATAGCTGCCGTAGCCGGCCCACTCGGCGGCCTGGATCTCGGCGAGCGCGGCGGCGCGGTCGACCTCGGACAGCCGGTCGACGAACAGGACGCCGTCGAGGTGGTCGGTCTCGTGCTGGATGGCCCGGGCCAGCAGCTCCGAGCCCTCGACGCGCACCGGGTCGCCGTGCATGTTCCAGCCGGAGGCGACCACGTGCAGGTGCCGGCGGCAGTCGTAGCGCAGGTCGGGGATGGACAGGCAGCCCTCGGGGCCGTCCTGCACCTCCTCGCCCACGGCAGCGACGTCGGGGTTGACCAGGTGACCCACCTCGCCGTCGACGTACCAGGTGAACACACGCAGCCCGACGCCGATCTGCGGCGCCGCGAGCCCGGCGCCCCCGGCCGCCTGCATGGTCTCGGTCAGGTCGGTGACGAGCTGCCGGAGCTCGGCGTCGAAGTCGACGACCGGCGCGGCCGGCCGGTGCAGGACCGGGTCGCCGAACAACCGGATGGGGGTGACGCTCACCCGACGATCGTAGGCGGGAGCCCGGCACGGTCCTCGGCCAGCGCGTCCGGACGGCGGCGGCCACGTGCAGCGCCGTCGTCGGGAAGGTGGGCACGGCGACGTCGTAGGGCCGCCGGACTCCTCCCGGACGGTCCCCAGCACCTCACACCAGGTCGAGCGGGTCCAGGTGGACGCGGACGTGCTCGGGCACCTTCTTCGCGCTGCGGACGCCCTGCACCTCGGCCAGCGCGGAGGCCAGCGCCGCCCCGGAGCTGCGGGGCACCCGCACCAGGTAGCGCTCCCGCTCGCCCTCCTGCCCGGGCCGGGGACGTTCGGGGACGGGCCCCAGCAGGTCGGCGTCCTCGGGCAGCCGCAGCGCCGCGAGGAACTCGGCGAGGGCCGCGGGCGAGGCGGACAGCGATGCCATGCGGGTCACCGGGGGGAAGCCCAGCTCGCGGCGGTCGGCGAGCTCGCGTTCGGCCAGCCACGCCGGGTCCCAGCGCACCAGCGCCTGCACGACCGGGTGGGCGGCGTCGGCGGCGACGACGACCTGCCCGCCGGCCGGCGCCGGGCGCACCAGCGCCGCGGCGTTCATCCAGCGGCGCAGCGTCTCCTCCCCCGCCCGCAGATCGGCCCGGCCGAGCAGCGCCCACGAGTCCAGCAGCAGCGCGGCGCCGTAGCCGTCCTGGGCCACCGGTTCGGCGCCGGGCGTGGCCACGACCAGCGCCGGACCGGCCGGCACCGTGGCGAGCACGCCGGAGGTGCTGCCGGAGGTGCGCACGGTCGTGCCCGCGAACGCCCGCGCGAGCTCCTCGGCGGTGCGCGACTCCCCCACCACCGCGGCCCGCAGCTTCGTGCCGTGGCAGTGCGGGCAGTCGAAGGTGGCGGCCGGGCGGGCGCACCAGCGGCAGGCCGGGATCCGGGTGCCGCCGGGGCCCGGCCGCGGGGAGATGCCCAGCGGACCGGCGCAGTGGGCGCACCGTGCCGGCGCCCGGCAGCGCGCGCAGGACAGCGACGGGACGTAGCCGCGGCGGGGCACCTGCACCAGCACCGGGGCGCCGGCGGCCAGCGCCCTGCGCGCCGCGTCGTAGGCCAGCGAGGGCAGCCGGGCGGTGCGGGCCGCTGCGTCGCGCGCCAGCTCGAAGTCGTCCCCGAGCGCCTGCACCCGGGGAGCCGCGGCGCGCAGCACCGCGCGGTCGGCGACCAGCTCGTGCGCCCAGCCGGACTCCACCAGCAGCGCGGCCTCGGCGGTGCGCGAGGTCCCCGCGACGACCGCGGCGCAGGAGTCCAGCCAGGCCCGCTGCACCAGCACGTCGCGGGCGTGCGGGTAGGGGGCACGCTCCTCGGAGTGCAGGTCGTCGCCGTCGTCCCACACGACCACCAGACCGAGGTCGCGGACGGGGGCGAACATCGCCGCCCGGGTGCCCAGCACCACCTGGGCGGCGCCGCGGGAGGCCGCGAGGAAGCGGCGGTAGCGCTTCTCCGGCGCGTCGTCGGCCCGCAGCACCGTGAACGAGTGCTCCGGCAGCAGCCGCTCCGCCGCCGCCGTCAGCCGGTCCAGGTCCTTGCCGTCGGGCACGACGACCAGGGCCCCGCGTCGGCCCGACAGCGCGGCGCGGCAGAGCTCGACCAACCGGGTGGGCCAGTGCTCACCGGGCAGCGCCGTCCAGACGGCGCGCGCCGGGCGCCCCTCGGCCAGGGCACCCAGCAGCGCGGGGCCGGCCTGGTACCGGGCGAAGCCGACCGGATCCGGCGGGGCGGGCAGCTCCTCGGGGGTGGGCGTGGGCCGCTTCTCCGCGGCCGCCCGGCGCGGCGGCAGCGCCAGCCGCAGCACGTCGCTCGCGGTGCCCGCGTAGCGGTCGGCCACGGCGCGCACCAGCCGGGCGACCTGCGGGGTGAGCACCGGCTCCCCCGAGGGGACGTGCGAGAGCGGCTGCAGACTGCCGGCGAACTCGGTGCTGTCCGCCAGCTCCCACACCACGCCGTCGACCAGCCGGCCGCGGAACCGGACCCGCACCCGGCACCCCGGCCGCACCGTGTCGGCGAACTTCTCCGGGACTGCGTAGTCGAACGGCCGGTCCAGGTGCGCCAGCGGCACGTCCACGACTACCCGGGCCACCTGCACCGGTCCAGTCTCCGCGTTCATACCGACAGGACCTCGGTGGCGGCCCGGCTGCAGGGGCCCGCGCCGAGCTCGGTCGGCCCCGTCCCGAGGCTCGCCCCGAGCCTGCGAGGGGTGAGGAGGACGGGGTCCTTCTCGGGGGGCAGCGGGGTCCTTAAGCTACGGCCGAGCGCAGCGCCTCGACGCGGTCCAGCCGCTCCCACGGCAGATCGAGGTCCGCGCGGCCGAAGTGGCCGTAGGCGGCGGTGGGGCCGTAGATCGGCCGCAGCAGGTCCAGGTCCCGCACGATCGCGCCCGGGCGGAGGTCGAACACCGAGGTGATCGCCTTCTCGAGGACCTCGTCGGCGACGGTCCCGGTGCCGTGCGTGTCGACGAACAGGCCAACCGGGTGCGCGGCGCCGATGGCGTAGGCGACCTGCACCTCGCAGCGCCGGGCGAGCCCTGCGGCCACGACGTTCTTGGCGACCCAGCGCATGGCGTAGGCCGCGGAGCGGTCCACCTTCGACGGGTCCTTGCCCGAGAAGGCGCCGCCGCCGTGGCGGGCCATGCCGCCGTAGGTGTCGACGATGATCTTGCGGCCGGTGAGCCCGGCGTCGCCCATCGGGCCGCCGATCACGAACTTGCCCGTGGGGTTCACCAGCAGCCGGTGACCGGTCGTGGGCAGGCCGAGCGCGGCCAGCTCCGGCTCGACGACGAGCTCCTCGATGTCGGGGGTCAGCAGCGTCTCGATCGAGATGTCCTCGGCGTGCTGGGAGGAGACGACGACAGTGTCGACGGCGACCGGGCGGTCGTCCTCGTAGACGACGGTCACCTGGGTCTTGCCGTCGGGACGCAGGTAGGGCACCGAGCCGTCCTTGCGCACCGCGGAGAGCCGGCGGGACAGTCGGTGGGCCAGCGCGATCGGCAGCGGCATGAGCTCGGGGGTCTCGTCGGTCGCGTACCCGAACATCAGGCCCTGGTCGCCGGCGCCCTGGCGCTCGATCGCGTCCTCGACGGCCTGGTCCTGGTCGCGGACCTGGGCCTGCGTCCGCGACTCGTAACCGATGTCGACGCCCTGGGCGATGTCCGGCGACTGGGCGCCGATGGAGACGCTGACGCCGCACGAGGCACCGTCGAAGCCCTTGCGCGACGAGTCGTAGCCGATCCGCAGGACGGTCTCCCGGACGATCGCCGGGATGTCGACGTAGCCGGCCGTGGTCACCTCGCCGGCGATGTGGACCTGGCCGGTGGTGATCAGCGTCTCGACGGCGACCCGGCTGCGCGGGTCCTGGGTGAGCATCGCGTCCAGGATCGCGTCGCTGATCTGGTCAGCGATCTTGTCCGGGTGGCCCTCGGTCACCGACTCGGACGTGAAGAGGCGGCGTGGCACTCGGTACTCCCTGGGATCGAGGACGTGAACTCGGGGTCGTTCGGTGCGCGGGCACCGGGTGCGCACGTTACCGGCGGCCCGGGACGGCCGGCACGACGGCGTGCCTCAGGAGCGGGGCGACGGACCGAGCCGCGCCGCCACGGCGGCCCAGATGCCGGCGGCCACGGCATCCTTGCTCCCCGGCGGGACCTCGGTCTCGGGACCGTCGGCCGCGAGCACCACGACGGCGTTCTCCGACCGGCCGAACACCTGCCCCGCGGAGACGTCGTTGACCACCAGCAGGTCGCAGCCCTTGCGGGCGAGCTTCGCCCGGGCGTGGGTGAGCACGTCGGCCTCGGCGTCCCCGGTCTCGGCGGCGAAGCCGACGACCAGCTGCCCGGCGGGCCGGCTCCCGACCAGCTCGGCCAGGACGTCGGGGTTGCGGACCAGCGGCACCGACGTCGGCTCGCTGGCCGCCCCCTTCTTCATCTTGGTGGCGGCGACGTCCGCGGGCCGGAAGTCGGCGACGGCGGCGCTCATGACGACGACGTCGGCGTCCGCGCTCTCGGCGAGCATCGCACCGCGCAGCTCCTCGGCGGTGCCCACCGGCACGACCCGGACGCCGAAGGGCGCGGGCAGCTCCACGTTGGCGGCGACGAGGACCACGTCGGCGCCCCGGGCGGCGGCGACCCGGGCCAGCGCCCAGCCCTGCCTGCCCGAGGAACGGTTGCCCAGGTAGCGCACCGGGTCCAGCGGCTCGCGGGTGCCACCGGCGCTGATGACGACGCGACGGCCCGTGAGGTCCCGGGGCAGCGCGCCGCCCCCGCCCTCGAGCACGACCGCGGCCAGCGCGGCGACGTCGGCCGGCTCGGGCAACCGGCCCGGGCCGGAGTCGGGACCGGTGAGCCGGCCGACGGCCGGCGGCAGCACGACCGCTCCCCGCCGGCGCAGCGTGGCCACGTTCTCCTGGGTGGCGGGGTGCAGCCACATCTCGGTGTGCATGGCCGGCACGAACACCACCGGGCAGTGGGCGGTGAGCAGGGTCGCGGTCAGCAGGTCGTCGGCCCGGCCCGCGGCGGCACGCGCCAGCAGATCGGCGGTGGCGGGGGCGACGACGACGAGGTCGGCGGTCTGGCCGATGCGCACGTGCGCGACCTCGGGCACGTCGGACCAGACGTCGGTGGTGACCGGGTTGCCCGACAGCGCCTCGAAGGTCGCGGCGCCGACGAAGTGCAGCGCGCCGGGCGTGGGGACGACGCGGACGTCGTGCCCGGCCTCGGTGAAGGCCCGCAGCAGCAGCGCGGCCTTGTAGGCGGCGACGCCGCCCCCGACGCCCAGCACGATCCGGCTCATGCGCTCATCCTCCCCCACGCACGACGACGCCCCCGGCACAGGCCGGGGGCGCCATCACAACGAGCGAGACGACTGGGACGTCACCAGCCGTCGGCCCCGTCGCAGGGCCCCGCGCCGAGCGTGCGAGGCGTGGGGGGCGACGGGGTCCTTCCTCAGTTCTCGCCGGCGGTGTGCGCCAGGAGCCCCTCGTTGATCTCGCGGAGCGCGATGGACAGCGGCTTCTCCTGGGGCGCGGTGTCGACCAGCGGGCCGACGTACTCCAGCAGGCCCTCGGAGAGCTGGCTGTAGTAGGCGTTGATCTGGCGCGCGCGCTTGGCGGCGAAGATGACCAGGCCGTACTTGCTGCTGGTGCGCTCGAGCAGCTCGTCGATCGGCGGGTTGGTGATGCCCTCGGGGGCGGGTGCGACTCCGGACACGGTCGGACGGGTCTCCTCGATCGTTTTCGTGGGAGCGGGCGGGCCGGCTGACCGGCGGGCTCACTCGTGGGCGCCGCTGCCCGGAACGAGACCGGGTGACGGCGCAGTCAGCAAGCCTACCAACTCGTCCGCGGCGCGGGACACGTCGTCGTTGACGACCACCACGTCGAACTCCCCGGACGAGCCGAGCTCGGCCTGCGCGATCGCCAGCCGCCGCTCCTGCACGGCGACCGGCTCCGACCCCCGGCCGGCCAGCCGGCTGACCAGCTCGGCCCAGGACGGCGGGGCCAGGAAGACCAGCTGCGCCTCCGGCGCCCGCGCCCGCACCTGCCGGGCACCCTGCAGCTCGATCTCCAGCAACGCCGGCCGCCCGGTGGCCAGCTGGGCCCGGACCGGCGCCACCGGGGTGCCGTAGCGGTTGCCCGCGTACTCGGCCCACTCCAGCAGCCCGTCCTCGGCGATCAGCCGGTCGAACTCCGCGTCGGAGACGAAGTGGTAGTGCACGCCGTCGACCTCACCCGGCCGGGGACGACGAGTGGTGGCCGACACCGACACCCACACGTCGGGGTGCCGCCGCCGGACCTCGGCTATCACGGTGCCCTTGCCGACCCCGGAGGGTCCGGAGAGCACGGTCAGCCGTGCCGGTGTCGCTGCAGCCACTCGTCGTCCTCGCCCGGGGTCGTCGGCGGTGCCGGCGGCCCCTCCTCAGACGGAGCCGTCAGCGGGAACCTGCTCGGCGTCGACCTTCTCGCCGCCGAACTCGGCCTCCAGCGCCCGCCGCTGGTTGGCGCCCAGCCCCCGCACGCGTCGCGTGGGGGAGATCTCCAGGCGTTCCATGATCTTCGCAGCCCGGGCCTTGCCGACCCCGGGCAGGGATTCCAGGACGGCGGAGACCCGCATCTTGCCGATCACTTCGTCGGTCTCGCCCTGCTTGAGGACGTCGCCGACCGTGGCGCCCTTGCTCTTGAGTCGCTCGCGCAGCTCGGCGCGCGCCTTGCGGGCGGCGGCCGCCTTCTCGAGAGCGGCGGCCCGCTGTTCCGGGGACAGGTCAGGCAGGGGCATGGTGCAACCCAATCGTGTCGTTCGTCGACCGTGCTCCGGCCGGCGGTCGTTCGGTTCGCGGGGACGCACCGCGCCCCCGCTGCGAGCCTCACCGTCGCGTTGGTTCCCGGCAAATCCGCTGGTCACGCACGAACGAGCAGGGCGGTCGCGGAGCCGGACGACCCCGGGTCCGCACGATAGCCGCCCATTGGGTCACTCGGTGTGATCATGCCTGGTCAGCCCCGGTATCCGGACGGTCTGGTTTCGCCGGGGCGGCTCCCGGCGCAGGTGGCGCGCCCGCCCCCGACACGCCGACGACACGACACGCCCGGCAGGGATGCGGCGCTGCTCAGGGGCCCGGCCGGACGGCGACGATGGCCACGTCGTCCTGACCCCCGCGGGGCACCATCCGCGCGAGCACGGCGTCGCAGAGGTCCTCCAGCTCCGCCCCGGCGTGGTGGCCGACGGTCGCGAGCAGCAGCTCCAGCCCGTCGTCGAGCGTGTGCCCGCGGTCCTCGACGAGACCGTCGGTGAACAGCAGCAGGGTCGACCCGGGCGGCAGGGTGGTCTCCTCGGTGCGGCGGCGCGCGGCCGGGTCGACGCCCAGCAGCAGATCGGGCCGCCCGGCGCGGTAGGTGAGCAGCCGGGCGGTGCCGTCGCGGTCGAGGAGGACCGGTGGGGGGTGGCCGGCGTTGGACCAGCGCAGCCGTGCGCCGCCCCCGCCACCGGCACCCGTCGGCGACAGCTCGGCGAGGATCGCCGTCGCCATCGTCGCGAGCTCCAGCCCCTCGGCGGCCTCGTCGACCGCGGTCAGCACCTGGTCGGGCGCGCCCGCGGTGGTGTAGGCGATGCCGCGCACGAGCGACCGCAGCTGGCCCATGGCCGCCGCTGCCCGCGTGTCGTGCCCCACGACGTCGCCGATGACCACCGTCAGGTCACCGGTGCGCCGGCGGAAGGCGTCGTACCAGTCGCCACCCACCTGGGCCTCCCGCGCCGCGGCGACGTAGCGCACCGCGACGCGGGCGAAGGGCAGGTCCGGCGGGGCGGTGAGCAGGCTGTTCTGCAGCTCGGTGGCCAGGTGCCGCTGGCCGGCGTAGAGCCGGGCGTTGTCGAGCGCGATGCCCGCCCGCCGGCCGATCTCCCGCGCCAGGGACAGGTCGCGGTCCCCGAAGGGCGCGGCACCGGCCCCGCGGGCCAGCAGCAGCGAGCCCAGGATGCCGGACCGCCCGGGCACCGGCACCGCCAGCGCGCTCGCCGCACCCAGGCGCTCCACGAGACCGCGCAGCTCGACGTCGGGCATTTCCTCGGCCAGGGTGCCGGCGTCGACGACCGGCAGCAGGACCGCCTCCCCGGCCGCCGCCCGCCGGCCGAGCCCGCTCCCCGTACCCCGCGCGGCCACGAGCGCCTCGACCCGGCGGGCCACGGGCGCCAGCGCCGGGTCGCGCTGCCGGACGACGTGGGCGGCGAGCCGGTCGTGCTCCTCGCGCACCTGGACGCTCGCCCAGTCCGCCATCGCGGGGACCACCGCCTCGGCCAGCCGGGCGATCGATTCGGTGACGTCCAGGGAGCCGGCGAGCGACTCCGAGACCCGCGCGAGCAGGCTGACCTGACCGGCGAGCCGGTCCCGCTCCCGCTCCGCCTCCCGACGGGCGGTCACGTCGACCGCCAGGAGGAGCGCCACGGGCCGGCCGTCCTCGGCCTGGCTGCGGACCGCGGTCAGCTCCACGTCCACGCGGCCGCCGACGAGGACGTGGGCCGCCGTCGGGGTCGCCTCCGGGAGCTCGCTGCCGGAGGTTGCCCTGGCGAGGACCGGCGCCAGGAAGGCGGCGGCGCCCGGGAGCACGGTGTCCACCGGCCGGCCGGTGGGCGTGCGGACGAGCTCGAACAGGACCTCGGCACGGCGGTTCCAGCCCACCAGCGCCCCGGCCGGGTCCACGACGAGCACCGCGATGGGGGCGTGCTCGAGCACCCCGCCCACCTCCGCCGGGCCGCGCGGGGCGTCCTGGACCGCACCGGCCGCCCGGCGGGCCACTGCGGCCAGCACGGCGCTGTGCCGGCGCCGGTCGACGGCCGCCCGGCGGATGGCGCGCAGGCGCTCGGGCAGGTCCGGCTCGCCTGGCGAAGCGACCAGCAGCTCGAGCGGCACCCCCGGGGCGTACGACGTCTCGCGCCGCAGCGTCGTCGGGGTGGTCGACAGCACGGCCACGGCCGCCCCGGGCGCCAGCCGGTGCGCGCGCTGCACCAGCGCCACCGGAGCGGCGGCCAGCGAGCCGATCACCACCAGGTCGACCGGTTCGGGCGGGTCGACGAGGCGGACCTCCAGCTCCCCGGGGGCGACGTGGTCCATGCCGGGCAGCGCCCGGAGCAGCTCGACGTCGGTGGTGGAGGGCTCGACCAGGACCCAGCGGCCCGCGCCGTCCGGGGGGCCGGTCACTCGCCCAGCAGCGGCAGGCCGAGCGCCGCCCGGCCGGTCCAGGTGCGCAGGATGTCGGTCGTCGGGCTCATCACGTCGGCCGCCCGGGCGTCGCGCAGGTGACGCTCCAGCGGGGACCGGTCCCGGTAGCCGATGCCACCGACCAGGGTCATGGCCTCGTTGGTCACCTCGACGGCGCACCGGGCCACCTCGGCCTTCGCCGACGTCAGGCCCGGCAGCGCCGCGGGTCCGCCGGCGTCGGCCTCCTCGGCCGCCCAGTGGACCAGCCGGCGGGTGCGCTCCACCTGCGCCCAGAGGACGCCGAGCCGGTGCTGCAGCAGCGGCTCGCCCGCCAGCCGGCGGCCGGTGTGCGCGTGCGCCCGGCGGGACAGGTGCGCGGTGGCCTCGTCGAGCGACGCCTGGGCCACGCCGACGTAGGTGCCCGCCATGGCCATCAGGAAGTACGGCGCCACGACCTCGAAGACGTACCAGATCTGGTCGCCCTCGGTGCCGAGCAGGTGCTGGGGGGCCAGCCGGACGTCGTCGAGCCGCATGCCCCGGGAGGAGTTGCCGCGCATCCCGATGCCGGTCCACTCGTGCCCCCAGGCCACGCCCTCGGCGTCCGCCGGCACCAGGACGCAGGAGAACTCGCCCACCGGGGCCCCGGGGTCGGCTGCCACGGTGCTCACGACGTAGGAGTCGGCCCTGCCCCCGTTGGTCACGAACGACTTCTCCCCCGCGACCAGCAGGCCCTCGCTGTCCCGGGTCATCCGGGTCTGCGGCAACCAGAACTGGGCTCCAGTGCCCGGCTCGGACAGGGCCAGGGTGGTGAGGTGCTCACCGGCCACGATCGCGTCGAGGAACTCGCTCCGCTGCCGGTCGGTGTGCTTGGCCGACAGCACGGCGGTGGCCACGCAGTGCATGCCGAAGCACAGCGCCGTCGACGCGCACACCCGGCCCAGCGCCTCGCAGACCGCCTCCACCCCGCGCAGGCCCAGCCCGGAGCCGCCCACCGACCGGGGCGCGGCCAGCCCACCCAGCCCGGCAGCCTGCAGCGCGCGCACCGCTTCGGCCGGCCAGACCCCGGAGTCGGTCCGCTCCACCAGGGGCAGCGCGACGGTCCGCGCCACCTCCTCCACGCGGGCGACGGCGTCCGCCACGCTGGTCGGGGTCGTGGTCACGATCGCCGAGGATAGGCGGACCGCTGCGCGGTCGAGGCGGCCGGGAGCAGGGCGTTCACCCGACGGAGGCCCACGGCCGCACCCGCCTCACGCGGCCAGCGCCTCTGCCCAGCGCTCCGCGGCGGCGCGCAGTGCGGCCGGGTCCGGACCGGCGCCGAGCACGTCGCGGGAGACCGTCGGCACGACGGCGCGCCCGGCGCCGAAGAGCCGGCGCAGGTCGGCCGCTGTGCCCCCCTGGGCGCCGAGGCCGGGCGCCAGGATCGGCCCGCGGAGCCCGTCGAGGTCCACGTCGAGCCGCTCGAGCGTGGCGCCGACGACGACGCCGAAGGACCCCAGGGCCGGGCCGAATCCGCTGTCCGCCGTCCCGCCGGAGCCGTTCCAGCCGCGGACGGTGTCGACGACGACCTGGGCGACCGACCGCTCCCCCACCACGGCGTGCTGCAGGGCGGCCGCGTCGGGGTTGGACGTGCGGGCGAGGACGAACAGCCCGCCGCCGGCGGCGCTCGCCGTGGCGACCGCCGGCGCCAGGGACTCCGGCCCGAGGTAGGGGCTCACCGTCATCGCGTCCACGGCCAGCGGGTGGTCGGGGCGCAGGTAGTCGGCGTAGGCGGCCATCGTCGAGCCGATGTCGCCGCGCTTGGCGTCGAGCAGCACCAGGGCGCCCGCGGCACGGCTGGCGGTGACCGCCTCCTCCAGCACCGCGATCCCCGCGGAGCCGAAGCGCTCGTAGAAGGCCAGCTGCGGCTTCAGCACGGACACCGTGCCGGCGAGCGCCTCGACCACCGCGTCGGTGAAGCGGCGGAGCCCGTCCAGCGAGTTCCCCACCCCCCAGTCGAGCAGCAACTGCTCGTGCGGGTCGATGCCGACGCAGAGCGGGCCGCGCTCGGCGACGGTGGCCGACAGGCGCTGCCCGAAGGGGTCGGTCACGGGGCCTCCACGGCTCGGGGCAGGGTCTCCCCCAGGGCGGCGACGCACCGCTGGGCGAGGAACGGGTCGGCGAACGCGCCGGCCGCGGACTGCACCGCGTCGGCGCCGGCGGTGAAGATCGCCTCGAAGGACGCCGGGTCGGTGACCCCGCCCATGGCGAGGACGTCGAAGGGCACCCCGCCGGCCTCCCGCAGCGCGACGAGCCGCCGGGTGAAGTCCAGCGCGGAGTCGCGGACCGCGATGCCCGAGAGCCCGGCCAGCTCGCGGCCGGGGAAGGTGGGCCTGCCGTCGCTGCGGCGCACCCGGCTCTGCAGCGTGTTGATCCCGGCGATGCCGTCGACCAGCGGGGCGAGCCGCGGCACCAGGGCCGCGAGCCGGGCCTCGTCGAGCCAGGACAGCTTCGCCACCAGCCCGGTGCGGTCGTCCAGCGCCCGGCGCACCGCCTCCACCACGGCGACGGTCGCGTCGGGGTCCAGGCACAGCGGCGGCTTCACGCCGCTCCCGGAGGCCGACAGCGTGTTCGGGCACGACAGGTTCAGCTCGACGACCGACGCCCCGGCCTCCTGCGCCAGGCGTGCGGTCCGGGCGAAGTCCTCGACCAGGTCGAGCCCGTTCCCCTCCCCCATGACGCTCACCAGCAGCAGCTGCTCGTCGCCGACCGCGTCGACGGCGCGCGCCAGGTCGGGCATCCACTCCTCCGGCGCCGGGGAGGGGACGCCGAAGGAGTTGACGCTGCTGACCGCCGGCGAGCCCGGCGCGACCCAGTCCCAGGGGTCGGCGACCACGTCGGCGTCCGCTCCCGGCGGGAGGCCGGCGGTCTCCCGGGCGGCGAACACCCAGTTCGGCTGCTCGTTGGGCGGGTGGGCGCGGCCGCGGACGGTCTTGTAGGTCAGCACGTTCCAGCCGTTGGCCGCGTTGTGCCGCACCCACGCCTCGCTGCCGTTGAGCACGCAGGCGGGCACGCCGATCGGGAAGCCCACGGTGCGCCCCAGCAGCTGCCAGCGCCGGCTGCCTGCTGTCGGCCGCTCGGGCAGCCGCGGGCCGAGCGGCCGGTCGAGGTTCTCCCGGAAGGACCCGAGGACGTCGTACGCCGGCGTGGGCAGCCCGTGGGCGGCCAGCAGCTCGGGCTGCCGGGCGAAGAAGAGCACCCGGGTCAGCAGCGGCAGGTCGTCCTCGCCGGCCGCCCCGGAGGCCAGCCGGGCGGCCAGGTCGGTGGCCGCGCCGGTCAGCGCGTCGAGCTCCGGCCGCGGGGGCTGCCCGAACCGGGTGACCCCCGCGGCGAACGCCGCCGGCAGCCCCTCCAGGAGGCCGCGCGCGACGAGGTCGTCGCGCAGCCCCTGGACCGCACCCGGCGACGGCGTCGTCACGCCCCCGTCCCGGCGAAGCTGCTCGGCCCGCCGCGCGTGCCGCCGGCCAGCGCCGCGTGCACCTCCTGCAGGCTGCGCACGCCGATGCCGCCCTGCCGCAGCGCCTCGATGCCCTGGACCGCGGCCGCCATGCCCTGCACCGTCGTGATGCACGGGATGCCGGCGCTCACCGCGGCCGTGCGGATCTCGTAGCCGTCCAGGCGGGGGCCGCTGTTGCCCGGCGCACCGAACGGCGTGTTGAACACCAGGTCGACGTCGCCGGCCTGGATGAGCTCCACGATGTTGCCCGGGCCCTCGCTGAACTTGCCGACCACCTCGGCCGCCACCCCGTGGCGGCGCAGCACCTGCGCCGTGCCGGTGGTGGCCAGCAGGCGGAAGCCCAGGTCGGCCAGCCGCTTGATCGGGAAGACCGCGGAGCGCTTGTCCCGGTTGGCCAGCGACACGAACACCGTGCCCTCGGTCGGCAGCGAGCCGTAGGCGGCGGCCTGCGACTTGGCGAACGCCGTTCCGAACTGCGCGTCCAGGCCCATGACCTCGCCGGTGGACTTCATCTCCGGGGACAGCACGGTGTCCACCCCGAACCCCTCGACGGTGCGGAAACGGTGGAAGGGCAGCACCGCCTCCTTGACCGCGATCGGCGCGTCGTCGGGCAGGTCGGTGCCGTCGCCGGTGGCCGGGAGCACGCCGGCGGCGCGCAGGTCGGCGATGGACTCGCCGACGGCGATCCGCGCGGCCGCCTTGGCCAGCTGCACCGCCGTCGCCTTGGAGACGAAGGGCACCGTGCGGCTGGCCCGCGGGTTGGCCTCGATGACGTAGAGGATGTCGTCCTTGATCGCGTACTGGACGTTCATCAGCCCGCGGACGCCGATCCGCTCGGCCAGCTTCCCCGTCGCCGCGCGGATCTTCAGCAGGTCCGCGGAGCCGAGGGTGATCGGCGGCAGGGCGCAGGCCGAGTCACCGGAGTGGATGCCGGCCTCCTCGATGTGCTCCATGACCCCGCCCAGGTAGAGGTCGGTGCCGTCGTAGAGAGCGTCGACGTCGATCTCGACCGCGTCCTCCAGGAACCGGTCGACCAGCACCGGGTGGTCGGCGCTGACCTCGGTGGCCTTGGCGATGTACGCCTCGAGCGTGGCGTCGTCGTACACGATCTCCATGCCGCGCCCGCCCAGCACGTAGGAGGGTCGCACCAGCACCGGGTACCCGATGCCGGAGGCGACCTCGTGCGCCTCGGCGAACGTCGTCGCCGTGCCGTGCTTCGGGGCGAGCAGGCCGGTGTCGGCCAGCACCCGGGAGAACGCCCCGCGGTGCTCGGCGTCGTCGATCGCCTCCGGCGACGTGCCCAGCACCGGCACCCCGGCGTCCTTGAGCCGCTGCGCCAGCCCCAGCGGGGTCTGCCCGCCGAGGGTGCAGATGACCCCGGCCACCGGGCCGGCCGCGCGCTCGGCCTCGACCACCTCGAGGACGTCCTCGAACGTCAGCGGCTCGAAGTACAGCCGGTCGGCGGTGTCGTAGTCGGTGGAGACGGTCTCCGGGTTGCAGTTGACCATCACCGCCTCGTAGCCGGCGTCCTGCAGCGCCATGACCGCGTGCACGCACGAGTAGTCGAACTCGATGCCCTGCCCGATCCGGTTGGGGCCCGAGCCGAGGATCAGCACCGCCGGCTTCTCCCGCGGCTGCACCTCGGTCTCCTCGTCGTAGGACGAGTAGTGGTACGGCGTGCGGGCGGCGAACTCCGCGGCGCAGGTGTCCACGGTCTTGTAGACCGGCCGCACGCCCAGTCGCCAGCGCAGCACCCGGACGCCGTCCTCGCCGGCGAGCTCCGGCCGCAGCGCGGCGATCTGCCGGTCGGAGAGGCCGTGCCGCTTGGCCCGCCGGAGCAGCTCCGGTGTCAGGGCCGGTGCGTCGCGGACCTCGGCCGCCACCTCCTGCACCAGCACGATCTGGTCGACGAACCACGGATCGAACCCGCTGGCCTCCGCCACCTGCTCCACGGTGGCCCCGGCGGCCAGCGCCCGCTCCGCGGTGTAGAGCCGGCCGTCGACCGGGGTGCGCAGGGCCTCCAGCAGCTCCTCGGCCGAACGGGGATCCGGCGCCCCCGTCCAGAAGCCGGCCACCTTCGTCTCGGTGGAGCGCATCGCCTTGCCCAGCGCCTCCGGGAAGTTCCGCCCCATCGCCATGACCTCGCCGACGCTCTTCATCGTCGTGGTCAGCCGGGGGTCGGCGCCGGGGAACTTCTCGAAGGCGAACCGCGGGATCTTCACCACGACGTAGTCCAGCGTCGGCTCGAACGCCGCCGGGGTGACGCCGGTGATGTCGTTGGTGATCTCGTCGAGCGTGTAACCGATGGCGAGCTTCGCCGCGATCTTCGCGATCGGGAAGCCGGTCGCCTTGGACGCCAGCGCGCTGGAGCGGGAGACCCGCGGGTTCATCTCGATGACGACCATCCGGCCGTCGACCGGGTTGACGGCGAACTGGATGTTGCAGCCGCCGGTGTCGACGCCGACCTCGCGCAGCACCGCGATGCCGACGTCGCGCATCCGCTGGTACTCGACGTCGGTGAGGGTCATCGCCGGGGCGACGGTCACCGAGTCGCCGGTGTGCACGCCCATCGCGTCGATGTTCTCGATGGAGCAGATGACGACCACGTTGTCGCTGCGGTCGCGCATCAGCTCCAGCTCGTACTCCTTCCAGCCCAGCACCGACTCCTCGATCAGCACCGTGTGCACCGGGGAGTCGGCCAGCCCGTGGGCGGCCATGCGGCGCAGCATCGGCTCGTCGGTGGCGAAGCCGGACCCGAGGCCGCCCATGGTGAAGCTCGGCCGGATGACGACCGGGTAGCCGACCTCCTCGGCGGTCTCCAGCGCCTCCTCGACGGTGCCGCAGACCCGCGACCGCGGGGCGTCGGCGCCGATCGAGCGGACGATGTCCTTGAACAGCTGCCGGTCCTCACCGCGGTTGATCGCGGCGACGTCGGCCCCGATGAGCCGGACGCCGTACTTCTCCAGCACGCCGTTCTCGTACAGGCCGATGGCGATGTTGAGCGCGGTCTGGCCGCCGAGGGTGGCCAGGAGCGCGTCGGGCCGCTCCTTGGCGATGACCTTCTCGACGAACTCCGGCGTCAGCGGCTCGATGTAGGTGGCGTCGGCGATCTCCGGGTCCGTCATGATCGTCGCCGGGTTGCTGTTCACCAGGCTGACCCGCAGCCCCTCGGCCCGGAGCACCCGGCAGGCCTGGGTGCCGGAGTAGTCGAACTCCGCGGCCTGCCCGATCAGGATCGGCCCCGAGCCGATCACCAGCACGTGCTCGATGTCGGTGCGCTTGGGCATCAGTTCTTCTCCCCCGTGCTGGACTGGACCTGCGGTGCCGGCCCGCCGGCGCGGGCCTCGCCGTCGCGGGCGGACTGCATGAGGTCGACGAAGCGCTGGAACAGGGGTGCGGCGTCGTGCGGGCCGGCCGCCGACTCCGGGTGGAACTGCACGCTGAAGGCCGGCGTCTCGAGCAGCCGCAGGCCCTCGACGACGTCGTCGTTGAGGCCCACGTGGCTGACCTCGACCTGCCCGTAGGGGGTGTCGGTGGGCCGGTCCAGCGGGGCGTCCACGGCGAACCCGTGGTTGTGGCTGGTCACCCGGACGGTCCCGCTGACCCGGTCGAGCACCGGCTGGTTGAGCCCGCGGTGCCCGAAGCGCAGCTTGTAGGTGCCCAGGCCCAGCGCGCGGCCGAGGATCTGGTTGCCGAAGCAGATGCCGAACAGCGGCCGGCGGGCGTCGAGCACCCCGCGCACCGCCTCGACGGCGTAGTCGGCGGCCGCCGGGTCGCCGGGGCCGTTGGAGAGGAACACCCCGTCCGGGCCGGCCGCCAGCAGCTCCTCGGCGGTCGCCGTCGAGGGCAGCACGTGGGTCTCCACGCCGAGCGCCGCCAGGTGCCGCGGGGTCGCCGTCTTGATCCCCAGGTCGAGCGCGGCGATGGTGAACCGCTTCTCCCCCACCGCCGGGACGACGTAGGGCTCGCCGGTGCTCACCGTCGGTGCGAGGTCGGCGCCGGTCATGCCCTCGGCCGCGGTGACGCGGGCCAGCAGCTCCTCGGCGGTCAGCTCGGTGCTGATGCCGGCGCGCATCGCGCCGCGCTCGCGCAGGTGGCGGGTGAGCGCGCGGGTGTCGATCCCGCTGATGCCCACCACCCCCTGCGCGACCAGCTCGTCGTCGAGGGTGCCGGTGGCCCGCCAGTTGGCCGGGCGGCGGGCGGGGTCGCGCACGACGAAGCCGGCCACCCACATGCGGCTGCTCTCGTCGTCCTCGCCGTTGACCCCGGTGTTGCCGATGTGCGGGGCGGTCATCGCGACGATCTGGCCCGCGTAGCTGGGGTCGGTCAGCGTCTCCTGGTAGCCGGTCATGCCGGTGGCGAACACCGCCTCGCCGACCGTCGTCCCCGTCGCTCCGTAGGCCTCGCCCCGGAACGTGCGCCCGTCCTCGAGCACGAGGAGCGCTTCTGTCACTTGACTGCCTTTCCGTCCAGAACGGTCGGCGTCCCCCGTAGGAACGTCGCGACCACCCGGCCGGGGAGCTCCCGGCCGGCATAGGGGCTGTTGCGGCTGCGGCTGGCCAGCGCCGCGGGGTCGACCACCGCGCGGGCGGCCGGGTCGACGAGCACCAGGTTGGCCGGCTCGCCGGGGGCGATCGGCCGGCCGTGCTCACCGAGGCGGCCGATGGCGGCGGGCCGGACCGACATGCGGTCGGCGACGCCGGCCCAGTCCAGGCGACCGGGCTCGACCATCGTCTCGATCACCACCGAGAGCGCCTGCTCCAGCCCGAGCATCCCGGGCCGGGCCTGCGCCCACTCGCTCTCCTTGTCCTCCACCGCGTGCGGGGCGTGGTCGGTGCCGACGGCGTCGATGGTGCCATCGGCCAGGCCCGCCCGGAGTGCCTCGACGTCGGCGTCGGTGCGCAGCGGCGGGTTGACCTTGAAGACCGGGTCGTAGGACTCGGCGCAGGCGTCGGTGAGCAGCAGGTGGTGCGGCGTGACCTCGGCGGTCACCTGCACGCCGCGGGACTTCGCCCAGCGCAGGATCTCCACCGACCCGGCGGTCGAGACGTGGCAGACGTGCAGCCGCGCACCGACGTGCTCGGCCAGCAGCACGTCGCGGGCGATGATCGCCTCCTCCGCGGCGGCCGGCCAGCCGGTCAGCCCGAGCCGGGCCGAGCGGTCGCCCTCGTGCATCTGCGCGCCGGCAGTCAGCCGCGGCTCCTCCGCGTGCTGGGCGACCACACCGTCGAACGCCTTCACGTACTCCAGCGCCCGCCGCATGAGCGCCGGGTCGGCGACGCAATGCCCGTCGTCGGAGAACACCCGCACCCGGGCGGCGGAGTCGGCCATCGCGCCGAGCTCGGCCAGCCGCTCCCCCGCCAGCCCGACCGTGACGGCGCCGACCGGGACGACGTCCACCAGCCCGGCCTCCTGCCCCAGCCGCCACACCTGCTCGACGACGCCGGCAGTGTCGGCGACCGGATCGGTGTTGGCCATCGCGTGCACCGCGGTGAACCCGCCCAGCGCGGCGGCGCGGCTGCCGGTCTCGACGGTCTCGGCGTCCTCCCGGCCGGGCTCGCGCAGGTGGGTGTGCAGGTCGACCAGGCCGGGCAGCGCGACCAGACCGGCGGCCTCGACCACCTCGGCGCCGGGGACGTCGAGCGACGCGCCGACCGCGGCGATCCGGCCGTCGGTCACCAGGATGTCGGCAGGGTCGCCGCCCAGCGGCCGGGCGCCCGTGATCAGGAAGGTGCTCATGCGTTGCCTCCGAGCAGCAGGTAGAGCACGGCCATGCGGGTCGAGACCCCGTTGGCGACCTGCTCGACGATCGTGGAGCGGACGGAGTCGGCCACCTCCGCGGCGATCTCCATGCCGCGGTTCATCGGGCCGGGGTGCATGACGATCGCCTCGTCGGGCAGCGCGGCCATCCGCGGCGCGTCGAGGCCGTAGCGGCGGCTGTACTCACGGGCGCTGGGGAAGAACGAGGCGTTCATCCGCTCGGCCTGGACCCGCAGCATCATCACCACGTCGCTCTTGGGGAGCACGGCGTCGAGGTCGTAGCCCACCTCCGCCGGCCAGCTGCCCACGCCCACCGGCAGCAGCGTCGGCGGCGCGACCAGCGTGACCTGCGCTCCCAGCGTGTGCAGCAGCCCCACGTTGGAGCGGGCCACCCGGCTGTGCAGGACGTCGCCGACGATCGTCACTCGGACGCCGTCGAGCCGCCCGAGACGCTGCCGGATCGTGTAGGCGTCCAGCAGCGCCTGGGTGGGGTGCTCGTGGGTGCCGTCGCCGGCGTTGACCACGCTGCCGCGCACCCAGTTCGCCAGCCGGTGCGGCGCACCGGAGGCCGAGTGCCGGACGACGACGGCGTCGGCGCCCATCGCCTCCAGGGTGAGCGCGGTGTCCTTGAGGCTCTCCCCCTTGGAGACGCTGCTGCCCTTGGCCGAGAAGTTGATGACGTCGGCGGAGAGGCGCTTGGCGGCGAGCTCGAAGCTGATCCTGGTCCGGGTGGAGTCCTCGTAGAAGAGGTTGACCACCGTGCGCCCGCGCAGCGTCGGGAGCTTCTTCACCTCGCGGCCGGCCAGGGCGGCGTCGATCTGGGCGGCGGTGTCCAGCACCAGCGTCGCGTCGTCCCGGTCGAGGTCCGCGGCCTCCAGCAGGTGCCGCTTCACGCGCCTTCCCCCTCGGTCAGCAGGACCTCGTCGATGCCGTCGACCTCCTGCAGGTGCACCTTGACCTGCTGGCTGCGTGCGGTCGGCACGTTCTTGCCGACGAAGTCGGCCCGGATCGGCAGTTCCCGATGCCCGCGGTCGACCAGCACCGCCAGCTGGACGCCGCGCGGGCGGCCCAGGTCGCGCAGCGCGTCGAGCGCCGCCCGGACCGAGCGCCCGGAGAACAGCACGTCGTCGACGAGGACGACGAGCCGGCCGTCGATGCCGGCGTCCGGGAGCACGGTGGGCTCGAGGGCCCGGACGCCGCGCAGCCGCAGGTCGTCGCGGTACAGGGTGATGTCGGCGGTACCGACGTCCACCGCGGTGCCGGTGAACGCCTCGATGCGCGCGGCGAGGCGGCGGGCGAGCGGGGCCCCGCGGGTCGGGATGCCGACGAGGACCAGGTCGGAGAGCCCGCCGTCGGCGTGGTCGGCGCCGTCGTCGGCCCGGAGGCTCGCCGCCCGCTCGATGAGCTGGTGGGCCATGCGGTCGACGACGCGGGCGACGTCGGCGGAGGAGAGCAGGGTGCCGGGGGCGCTGCCGGGAGACGGGCTGCGGGCAGGCTCGGGTGAGCGGGCCATGAGGCCTCCTTCCCCGCCTCACTGGACGGGTCGTTAAAGGAGTGGTCGGACCGCGGTCGACGGTACTGCACGCCCGCTCGCGTCCCGCCGGCGCCCGGCCCGGTGCCCGGCGCGGTCGCCCGGCGCGGTGCCCGCGGCAGCGCCCGCCCCGGCACCAACCTGCGCTTTCACGTCCACCCGCCTGTTGTGATCCCCGCTTCGCACGTACGCTGCGTGACGAACAACCCCGATCCGAGACGACGGACAGTGAGCAGACAGCGATGAGCACCGACTACTCACGGGCCCTCGGCGCCCGGCTTCGCGCGATCCGCAACCAGCAGGGCCTCTCCCTGCAGGGTGTGGAGGACAAGTCGCACGGCCGCTGGAAGGCGGTCGTGGTCGGCTCCTACGAGCGCGGGGACCGCGCCGTGACCGTGCAGCGCCTCTCCGAGCTCGCCGTCTTCTACGGCGTCCCGGTCTCCGAGCTGCTGCCCGACCCGCGGCCCAGCTCCGCGGTCACCTCGACGAACAAGATCGTCCTGAACCTGGAGTCGCTGGGCTCCCTGCCCGCGGACGAGGCCGGCCCGCTGGCCCGCTACGCCTCGACCATCCAGGCCCAGCGGCACGACTACAACGGCAAGGTCCTCTCGATCCGCGCCGAGGACCTCAAGTCGCTGGCGATCATCTACGACATGAGCCCCGACGAGCTCACCTCCCGGCTGATCGAGTGGGGCGTGCTCTCGCCCGGCATGGAGGGCATCGTCAGCTCCGGTGGCGACGAGGACCTCGAGGAGGACGTCGACGACTCCGCCTGGGGCGACCGCCGGCGCGCCCCCCGCTGACGACCGGCTCCACCCAGCGAGTCACGAGGGCCCCCGCCGATCGGCGGGGGCCCTCGTCGTTTACGGCCCGGCCCGGTCTCGACACGCAGGTCGGGACACTGGTCCCGCAGCACCACGTGTGCCACTGTGCTGCCAGCCGGGTGCCCGGCCCGGATGAGCAGGGAGGCCGCATGCCGGCGGTGCAGATGGCGGGGGTCACCAAGACCTACCGCGGGAAGGGCGGGCAGCCGCACCAGGCGCTCGACGGGCTGGACATGACCGTCCAGTCCGGCGGCGTCCACGGCCTGCTCGGCCCGAACGGCTCGGGCAAGACGACGTCGATCCGGGCGCTGCTCGGGCTGGTGCGCATCGACGCCGGTGACATGCAACTGCTCGACCGCCCGGTGCCCGCCGGCCTGTCCGGCGTGATCGGCGACGTCGGAGCCCTGGTCGAGACACCGCTGTTCTTCCCCGGCTTCTCCGGCCGGCGCAACCTGCGCCTGCTGGCCGAGACCGCCGGCGTCGCGCGGGCCCGCGTCGAGGAGTGCCTGGAGCTGGTCGACCTGCGCGAGCGGGCCGACGACCGGTTCAAGGGCTACTCCCTCGGCATGAAGCAGCGCCTCGGCATCGCCGCCGCGCTGCTCAAGGCGCCCCGGCTGCTGATCCTCGACGAGCCGAGCAACGGGCTGGACCCCGCCGGCATCCGCGACGTCCGCGAGCTGATCCGACGCCTGGGGTCCGACGGCCGCACGACGGTGCTCGTCTCCTCCCACCTGCTCGCCGAGATCCAGCAGGTGTGCGACTCCGTGACGATCCTGGCCCGCGGCCGGCGGGTGGCCTCCGGGCCGGTCGCCTCGGTGCTCTCCCAGGCCGGCACCGGCGACGTCCGCGTGGCGGTCCCCGACCCGGCGGCCGCGGCCGCGGTGCTCGGCGCCGCCGGGTTCAGCCTCTCTCCTGCGCCCGACGGCCAGGTGCTGGTGCACGGCGCGCCCGCCACCGGCGAGATCACCCGCGTGCTCGCCGAGCACGGCCACTACGTCGAGGAGCTGGTCCGCGTGACCCCCGACCTGGAGAGCGCGTTCCTCGCCATCACCGGGGGCCAGGCATGAGCGCGGTGACCGAGCAGCCGACTGCCTCGCCCGAGCCGACGTCGGCCCGGCGGGGCGGCAGCCTGTTCCGGGCCGAGCTGCACCGGTTCACCGCCCGCCGGTTCATCCAGGTCCTGCTGGGGCTGGCCGTCCTCGGCTGGCTGGCTGCGATCGTCATCGGGTTGGTCCAGTTCGGCGAGCCGACCGACGCCGACTACGCCGCCGCCCGCGAGCGCATGGACGAGATCATCGCCAGCGAGGAGGCCTGGCGCGCGGACTGCGCGATCGAGGCCGAGAACGTCGGCGAGCCGGTCGACCAGTTCTGCGGCCCACCGCTGGATGCCTCCGCCTGGCGCGTCGAGGACTTCCTCGACAAGGCCCCCTTCGACCTCGGCGCGCTCGGGGAGCCCGGCGCGATCGGCTTCGCGGCCGCCGCCGCGGTGCTCGCCTTCCTCGTGGGCGCCACCTGGATCGGCGCGGAGTGGTCCACCCGGACCATCGTGGCGCTGCTGTTCTGGGTGCCGAACCGGCTGCGGGTCATCGGCACGAAGATCGGCGTCCTGGTCCTGGCCGCGCTGGTCATCGGCGTGGCGGCCCAGGTCGCCTGGCTGGTCATGGCCTGGGTCCTGCGGACCTTCGTGGGCACCGACCAGGCTCTGCCGGAAGGGTTCTGGGGAGAGCTGCTGGCCGCGCAGGGGCGCGGGGTCGTGCTCGGCGTCCTCGTCGCGCTGATCGGCTTCGGGCTGGCCAACCTGGTGCGCAACACCGGGGCGGCGCTCGGCATCGGGTTCGTCTACTTCGCGATCGTCGAGACCGCGCTGCGGATCTACGACCCCATGCTCGAGCGCTGGCTGCTGTCGACCAACGCGGTCGCCCTCGTCGTCCCCGGCGGCGTCCCGGTCGTCGACTACAGCGTCATGAGCACCGGGCCCGAGGGACCGCCGACCTACCTGGTCACGAACCTGCAGGGCGGCCTGGTCGTCGGCGCGTTCGCCACGGTGATCCTCGGCGTCGGCATCTGGCTCTTCGCCCGCCGCGACCTGCAATGACATCGTCGTCCTCCGGACGACACCGCGGCCAATGGCCGTTCCCGACCGGCGACGAGCGTGTCCGCGCGCTCCTCGCCGGACCCTCCGGGCCCACCTCGTCGGCCGTGCGCCCTCGCTAGGCCGTGGGGACCTCGGCGGCGAGGATGGCGCCGAGGACGCCGTTCACGTACTTCGGCGACTCGTCGGTGGACAGCGCCTTGGCCAGCTCCACCGCCTCGTCGATGACGACGGCGTCGGGCACGTCGTCGACCCAGAGCAGCTCGAAGGTTGCCATCCGCAGGATCGCGCGGTCGACGTCGGGCAGCCGCTCCAGCGACCAGCCGGAGGTGTGCGCCTCGATCAGCGCGTCGATGCGCGCGCCCTGCTCCTCGACGCCCTCGACCAGCCGGATGGTGTGCTCCGGGACCGGCGGGTTGCCGTCAGCGACCCGCTCCCGGAGCAGCTCCAGCCGGTCCTGCCCCCGGACGTCGGCCTCGTACAGGACGTCCACGGCGCGCTTGCGGGCCTTGGACCGTGCAGCCACGCGTCTGGCCCGCGCTCAGTTGACGCGGCCGAGGTACCGGCCGTCGCGGGTGTCGACCTTCAGCTTCTCGCCGGTCGTGATGAACAACGGCACCTGGATCTGCGCGCCGGTCTCCAACGTGGCGGGCTTGGTGCCGCCGGTGGAGCGGTCGCCCTGCAGCCCCGGGTCGGTGTGCTCGACGACGAGCTCCATGGTGACGGGGAGCTCGACGTACAGCGGGGTGCCGTCGTGCACCGCCACGATGACCTCGGTGTTCTCGAGCAGGTAGTCCGCGCCCCCGCCGACCGTCTCCGCCGGCACGTAGATCTGGTCGAACGTGTCGCCGTCCATGAAGACGAAGTCGGTGCCGTCCTTGTAGAGATACGTCATCGACCGCTTGTCCACGTTGGCCGTCTCGACCTTGGTGCCGGCGTTGAAGGTCTTGTCCACGACCTTGCCCGACAGCACGTTCTTCAGCGTCGTGCGCACGAAGGCCCCGCCCTTGCCGGGCTTGACGTGCTGGAAGTCGGTGACGGTCCAGAGCTGGCCGTCCAGGTTGAGGACGATGCCGTTCTTCAGGTCGTTGGTGGTAGCCATCTAGAGGACCAGCAGTTCCTTGCTCGTGAGGGTCAACAACTCGGGCGCGTCGTCGGTGACGATCAGGGTGTCCTCGATCCGGACACCGCCGTGGCCGGGCAGGTACACGCCTGGCTCCACGGTGACGGCCATACCGGCGGCAAGCCTACCCGCGCCCTGGGGGCCGATGCCGGGCGCCTCGTGGATCTCCAGCCCCACCCCGTGGCCGAGGCCGTGGGTGAAGTGCTCCCCGTGGCCCGCGGCGACGATCACGTCGCGGGCGGCGGCGTCCACCGCGACGACGTCGGCGCCCACCGCCAGCGCGGCCCGGCCGGCGGCCTGGGCGGCGGCGACGAGCTCGTAGATCTCCCGCTGCCAGTCGGCCGCGTGGCCCAGCACCAGGGTGCGGGTCATGTCGGAGTGGTAGCCGTCCACGGTGGCGCCGAAGTCGAGCTTGAGGAAGTCGCCCTCACGCAGGACGGTCGAGTCCGGGCGGTGGTGCGGGATCGCCGAGTTGGCGCCGGTGGCGACGATCGTCTCGAACGACGGCGCCTCGGCGCCGAGCGCCAGCATGCGCGCGTCGAGCTCGCGGCCGACCTCCAGCTCGGTGCGCCCCGGCCGCAGCGACCCCTCGGCGGCGAGCTCGGCCAGCGCCTGGTCGGCGACGGCGCACGCGCGGCGCAGGTACTCGACCTCGGTGTCGTCCTTGATCGCCCGCTGCCCCTCGACCGCCCGCCGCACGGAGGCCAGCTCCGGGATCGTGCCACCCGCGGCGGCGTCCGCCAGCACCCGCTCCAGGCCGTGCAGCCCGTCGACGGTGAGGTCGTGGGACTCGTAACCGATCCGCCCCGCGCCGCGCCGCACCGCCTCCCGGGCCAGGGCCGGCACCGTGGCCCGGTCGACGAGCAGCTCGACGTCGGGCACCTGCGCGCCGGCCTGGGTGGTGTAGCGCCCGTCCGTGCCGAACACGTCCCCGCCGTCCACCCGCAGCAGCAGGGCGCCGTTGGAGCCGGTGAAGCCGGTCAGGTACCGGACGTTGAGCAGGTTGGTGACCAGCACCGCGTCCAGGCCGCGCCCGGCCGCGGCGGTCCGCAGCGCGTCACGCCGGGCGGCCTCCCGCGCGGTGTCCCGGCTCACGACACGCCTCGCAGGGTCATCCACTGCAGCGCCAGCACGTAGCCGTGCACGCCGAGCCCGGCGATCACCCCGTCGGCGACCCGGGAGACGTAGGAGTGCTGGCGGAACTCCTCGCGGCGGTGGATGTTGCTGATGTGCACCTCGATCACCGGTGCGCCCACCGCGGCCAGCGCGTCGTGCAGCACCACCGAGGTGTGCGTCCAGCCGCCGGGGTTCACCACGATGGGGTCACCGGCGTCGGTCGCCTCGTGGATCCAGCGCAGCAGCTGGCCCTCGTCGTCGGTCTGGCGCACCAGCACGTCGACGCCGAGCTCCCGCGCCGCGGTCTCCACCAGCTCGACCAGCTGCGCGTAGGTCGTCGTGCCGTACACCTCGGGCTCGCGCGTGCCGAGCCGGCCGAGGTTGGCGCCGTTGAGCACCTGGATGGTCATGGCGTCTCCGATACTGCGGCCCACGCCGCATCGAGCCAGGCCTGCTGCGGGCCGGTCAGGATCCTGGGATGGCCGAGCCCGTCGAGGACGACGAACCGCAGCGACGCGCCTCGCGCCTTCTTGTCCACCCGCATCACCTGCTGCAGGCGCGCCCAGTCCCCGGCGTAACTGGTCGGCAGCCCCATCGCCGCGATCAGCGTGCGGTGCCGCGCGACCTCCGCCGGGGTCAGGAGGCCCGCCTGCCCGGCCAGCTCGGCGGCGAAGACGAGGCCGACGGCGACGGCCTCGCCGTGCCGCCAGCCGAAGTCCTCGACCCGCTCGATCGCGTGGCCGAGGGTGTGGCCGTAGTTGAGGAACTCGCGCACCCCGGTGTCGAGCAGGTCCTCCCCCACCGCCGCGGCCTTCACCCGCACCGCACGCTCGATGAGCTCCTCGGTGTCCCGGCGGCCGGTCGGATCGGCGTCCAGCAGCTCGAGGATGCGGCCGTCGGCGATGAACCCGCACTTGACCACCTCGGCCAGCCCGGCGCGGAACTCCGCCTCGGGCAACCCGGCCAGGAGGTCGGTGTCGGCCAGCACGGCGGCCGGCGGGTGGAAGGCACCGACGAGGTTCTTCCCGGCGGCGGTGTTGATGCCCGTCTTGCCGCCCACGGCCGCGTCGACCATGCCGAGCAGGCTGGTGGGCACCTGCACGACGCGGATGCCGCGGGTCCACGTGGCGGCCAGGAAACCGGCCAGGTCGGTGACCGCGCCCCCACCCACCCCGACGACGGCGTCGGAGCGGGTCAGCCCGAGCCGGCCGAACTCCTCCCACACCTCGGCGGCGACCTGCGCGGTCTTCGCGGCCTCGCCGTCGGGGACGACGACCGCCTCGGCGGCCACACCGGCGGTCTGCAGCGTCTCGACCGCGGCGCCGGCCGCGGCGGCCAGCGGTGGCGCGTGGACGACGGCGACCTTCGCCGTGCCGGCCAGCACGAGCGCCAGCTCGGTCTGGGCGCCGGCACCGATGACGACCTCGTAGGGCTGCTCCCCCGCGACCGCGACGCGACGGCTCACCGGGCCTCCTCCGGGGTCAGGACGGCGAGCACCTCGGCGACGACCTCCTCCGGCGACCGCCCCGCGGTGGCGACCCGGTGCGTGGCCACCTCCGTGTAGAGCGGCGCACGCTGTTCGAGCATGGTGCGCAGCATGGCCCGCGGGTTGACCGCGAGCAGCGGCCGGTCCCGGGAGAGCCCCACGCGCCGCGCGGCGGAGGCGACGTCGACGTCGAGCCAGACCACGGCCCCGCCGGCGCTGCCGTGGGTGACCAGCAGCTCGCGGGTGGCGGCGCTGGTCACCGCCCCGCCGCCGAGCGCCAGCACCCCGGTGTGGTCGGCGAGCGCCCGCGCGACCGCCTGCTCCTCCAGCGCGCGGAAGTGCGGTTCACCGTGCTGGACGAACAGGTCGGCGACGGTCGACCCGGTCGCCTCCTCGACGTCGCGGTCGGTGTCCCGGAACGCCAGCCCCCGCGCATCGGCGACGGCCGTGCCGACCGTCGTCTTCCCCGACGCGGGCGGGCCGACGAGGACCAGGGCCGGCCCGCTCACCGGTACGGCAGGGAGTCGAGGTAGGCCCGCGCGTTGCGCCGGGTCTCGGCCACCGAGTCCCCGCCGAACTTCTCCAGCGCCGCGTCGGCCAGCACCAGCGCCACCATCGCCTCCATCACCACGCTGCCGCGGGGCACCGCGCAGGCGTCGCTGCGCTGGTTGATCGCGACCGCGGCCTCCCCGGTGGCGACGTCGACGGTCTGCAGCGCGCGCGGCACGGTGCTGATCGGCTTCATCGCGGCGCGCACGCGCAGCACCTCGCCGTTGGTCATCCCGCCCTCGATGCCACCGGCCCGGTCGGTGAGCCGCTGCACCCGCTGCACGCCGGCGCCGGCGTCCGCGTCGGCGAGCACGATCTCGTCGTGGGCGACCGAGCCGCGGCGGCGGGCGGTCTCCAGCCCGTCGCCGACCTCGACGGCCTTGACCGACTGCACGCCCATCAGCGCCGCGGCCAGCCGGGCGTCCAGGCGGCGGTCCCAGTGCACGTGGCTGCCCAGGCCCGGCGGGAGCCCGTGGACGACGACCTCGATGACCCCGCCGAGGGTGTCACCGTTCTTCCGGGCGTCGTCGATCTCGGCGGTCATGCGTGCGCTGGTGCCCGGGTCGGCGCAGCGCACCGGGTCCTCGTCGAGACGCGGGTTGTCGTCGGGCCCGGGGACGATGCCGTCGGGCGCGACGACCGGGCCGATGCCGACGACGTGGCTGACCACCGAGACGCCGAGCGCCTGGCGCAGGAACGCCTGGGCGATCGCGCCGAGCGCCACCCGGGCGGCCGTCTCGCGGGCGCTGGCACGCTCCAGCACCGGGCGGGCGTCGTCGAAGCCGTACTTCTGCATGCCGGCGAGGTCGGCGTGACCGGGGCGGGGCCGGGTGAGCGGCGCGTTGCGCGCCTGGCCGGCGAGGATCTCGGGGTCGACCGGGTCGGCGGACATGACCGTCTGCCACTTGGGCCACTCGGTGTTGCCCACCTGCACCGCGATCGGGCCGCCCTGGGTGCGGCCGTGGCGCACCCCGCCGGTGAGGGTGACGACGTCCTGCTCGAAGGACATGCGGGCGCCCCGCCCGTGCCCGAGCCGGCGGCGGGCGAGCTGCAGGTCGAGGTCGGCGGTCGCCACCTCGACCCCGGCCGGGAGCCCCTCGAGGATGGCGGTGAGCTGCTGGCCGTGCGACTCACCGGCGGTCAGCCAGCGCAACATGCCGGCAATTCTAGAAGGACCACCCTTCCCCCCTTCCCTCGCGGGCTCGGGCGGGCCCCGGAAGGGTGGCCGTCAGGGGGCTGGGACGCCGCCGACCGCCAGCGCCAGGACGGCACCGACCAGCAGCGGCGGGCCGAACGGCACGGTGCTGCGCCACCCCGCCCGCCCGGTGGCCACCAGGACCACCGACACCGCGGCGCCGGTGACCAGGCCGAGGAACAGCCCGGCGATCAGCACCCCCCAGCCGGACCACCCGAGCACCAGCCCCAGCAGGCCGAGCAGCTTGACGTCACCGAGACCGAGGGCGGCCGGGGCGGCCAGCCGTGCCGCACCGGAGACGGCCAGCGCGGCGGCCCCCGCCGCGACGCCCCGGACCAGCGCCCCCCACGTGCCGAGGACGGCGGCGTCGACGAGCAGGGCCGCGCCGCAGACGACGGCCGCCGGGAGGAGGACGCGGTCGGGCAGCCGGTGGGCGGCGAGGTCGACGCCGGCCAGCACCACCGCCGCGCCCGCGGCCCACACCAGCGCGGCGGTGGCCGGGCGGCCACCCCCGAGCAGGACGGCGGCGGCGAGCAGGCCCGAGGTCAGCGCAGCGGTCAGCGCCGTGCGGGAGCCGGACGGCGCCGCCGCGTCGTCGCGGGTGGCCAGCCGGACGGTGCTGCGCGCCAGCGCCGGCCCGACGAGGAGCCCGGCCAGCACGGCGACCCCGGCGAGGACGGGGCGGGAGACGTCCACGGCGGGGAGGTCAGCGCGCGTCGAGCGCCGCGCGCATCGCGCCGATGGGGGCCGGCCGGCCGGTCATGAGCTCCACCTGCACGGTGGCCTGCCAGAACAGCACCTCCAGCCCGCTGATCACCGCGCCGCCGGCGGCGGAGACGCGCTCGGCCAGCGGCGTGGGCCAGGGTGCGTAGAGGACGTCGAGCACCGTCTGCCCTCCGCGCCACTCCAGCGCGGCGACGGCAGGCTGACCGTCGACCGGAACGGTGCTGACGACGACCGGGGCCTCGACGCGCACCCCGGCCAGGGGGAGCACCCGCGTGGGCACGCCCAGGGTGTCGAGGACCCGCACCACCTCACCGGCGCGGGCGGGCTCGCGCACGACGACGTCGACCCGGTCGGCCCCCAGCGAGGCCAGCGCCACCGCCGCGGCAGCCGCGGTCCCCCCGGCGCCGAGGATCGCGGCGTGCCCCACCTGGTCGACCCCGGCCACCTGCAGGGCGGTGCCCACGCCGGTGACGTCGGTGTTCTCGGCCCGCCAGCCGGCCCCGGTGCGGACCAGGGTGTTCGCCGCGCCCAGCAGCCGCGGGAGCGGCTCCACCTCGTCGGCGACCTCGACCGCGGCCTGCTTGCACGGCATGGTCACCGAGAAGCCGCGCCACTCCTCGCCCAGCCCGGCCAGCAGCTCGGGCAGGTCCCCGGCACCCACGTCGAGCGCGTCGTAGGACCAGTCGGCCAGCCCGAGCGCCGCGTAGGCGGCGCGGTGCAGCAGCGGCGAGAGCGAATGGCCGACCGGCCGCCCGAGGACCGCTGCCCGCTGCGGCCGCTCAGCCACCGCACCCGAGACCGGCGTCGGCACACCGCTGGCGGGCCTGCTGGAACTCGGCGTAGTCGCTGGTGAAGAAGTGCGACCCGTCCTCCGACTCGAGCACGTAGTACAGGAGGTCGCCGCTGCTCGGGGCCAGCGCCGCCTCCAGGCTGGCCTCCCCCGGCGAGCTGATGGGGGTGGGCGGCAGCCCCTGGCGCGTGCGCGTGTTGTACGGGCTGTCGGTCTGGAGATCGGTGACGGTGAGCTCGTTGCCGCTCTTGTCCAGCCCGTAGGCCAGCGTCGCGTCGATGCCGAGCGCGATGCCGGCGTCGAGCCGGTTGTAGATCACCTGGGCGACGTCGGGCCGCTCCTCGTCCAGCCGGGTCTCCGACTGGACCATGGAGGCGACCGTCACGATCTCGCCCGGGGTCCGCCCGAGGGCGGCGGCCCGCTCCTCCAGCCGCAGCCGGGCGGCCGTCTGGTTGAAGGTCTCGACCATGCGCTGCAGCATCTGCTGCGGCGTGGTGCCGGGCTCGAAGTCGTAGGTGGCCGGGAAGAGGTAGCCCTCCAGCTGCCCACCCGCGTGCACGGGCAGCGGCAACGCCGCCGGATCGGCCGCCGCCTCCAGCTCCGGGAGCGGTGTGCCGGTCTGCTCCGCGAGCCGGGCGAGGATCTGGTCGACCGTGAACCCCTCGGGCACCGTCACGCGGGAGATCTGCCGGGAGGCCGGGTCCAGCAGCAGCTCCAGTGCGGCCTCGCCGCTCATCTGCTCCCGGAGGGTGTACACACCGGGCTGGATCGAGGTGGCCGCCGGGTTCTCCTGGGCGGCGCTCACGAACGGCCCGGTGGAGGCGATGACGTCGGCGTCGGCCAGGGTGCGGGCGATGTCGGTGAGCGTGTCCCCCTGCTGCACCCGCACGTCCACGCTGCCGCTGCCCGTGCCGGTGTAGTCGCGCGCGGCCGGGTCGAGCATGGAGAGCAGTTGCTGGCCGCCGACGACGATGCCGGCGACGATGCCGCCGAGCACCAGGACGACCAGCGCGATCGCCAGCGGGCGGCGGCGCCGGCGACGCCGGTCCCGGTCGCTGCGCGAGTCGTAGGGCGCGATCGGGATCTCGTCGTCGTGCAGCAGGGCGCCGTCGTCGAGGTGGTCCCCGTCGACCGCGGTGGCCCCGTGGGCGGCGTCGTCGTCCTGCCAGCCCGTCCGGTCGTCGTCGACGTTCGCGCCGATCACGTCCAGCCCGCCGGTCGGGTCGTCCGCCGAGGCGGGGCCGGGTGCGGCCGGCGTCTCGTCCGGGGTGTCGTCGGGTCCGGTGGACAGCCGGGGCGCGGCGACGGTGGCGTCGTCGCCCACGGCGTCCTCGCGCGGCCGCAGCCGACCCCACGCACCGGTCGGCAGCGGCGGCAGCGGGGCGGACGGGTGCTGGGCGCCGTAGCCGTGCCCGTCCCCGTCCCCGTGCCGGGAGGTCATCGGGAACCCCGGCGACGTCCAGCCGGATGCGCCCAGCGGCCCGGTCTGGTCGCCGGCGTGCCGCGGGTACGCGGTGCGGCCCGGCGGGAAGCCGCCGACAGGGGAACCGGAGCCGGTCGGGAACGGGAACGGCATGCCACCGGTCCCGTCGTCGAACGCGTGCCTCCCCCGCGGCGGCCGTCCGCCGGGCGCCGTCACGAGGGCGCCTTCCGGCTGTCCAGGTACTGCTGCAGGATCACCACGGCCGCGGCCTGGTCGATCACCGCCCGCTGGCGACGGCTGTCGATGCCGCCCTCCCGGAGGTGGCTGGCTGCGGTCACGGTCGAGAGCCTCTCGTCGATCAGGTTCACCGGCACGTCCGGGATGCGGTCGGCCAGTTCCTGTGCGTAATCGGCAGCATCCTGCGCGGAGACACCGGCCGCGCCCGACAGGTGCACCGGCTCTCCCACGACCACCTCTGTCACCTCGTGTTCCACCACCAGCGCGGCGAGCCGGTCGAGGTCTGCCTTGTCCTTGGCCCGGCGGAGGGTCTCCAGCGGGCTGGCGAGCGTGCCCGTGGCGTCCGACAGCGCCAGGCCCACCCGGACGGTCCCGACGTCGACGCCGAGGACCCGGCCGCGGGCGCGCGGCGCGCCGGGGCGGCGCGGCGGGATCTTGAGGTGCTGCGGCCAGCCACCGGACAGGTCGATCTCCGTGGTCTCGTGCTTGACCGGCGGGAACCCCTGGGTCAGGTCGATCTCGGTGGTCGGGTGGTGCGTCGGCTGCTCCCCCGTGGCCGGGCGCGGACGCGCCGGCGGGACGGCGGGCAGCTCCCGCCGCCGGCCGCCGACCGGCCCGGTGTCCTCGGGGCTGTGCTCGGATCCGGACACGATGCTCTACCTCCCAGTGACGGCCGCGACCGCCTGCTCGCCGGCCTGCAACGCCGCGGGGATACCCGCGGGATCGGTTCCGCCTCCCTGGGCGACGTCGGACTTGCCGCCACCGCGGCCCCCGACGGGGGCCGAGGCCGCCTTCAGGACGTCGTTGGCCGACAGCCCCTGCGAGACCGCGGCCGGGTTGAGTGCGGCCACCAGAGCTACCTTGCCACCGGACTCCGATGCCAGCAGCACGACGGCCGGCCGGTCGGACCCCAGCCGCCCGCGGACGTCGAGGGCCAGCGTGCGCAGATCGCCGCCGCCGAGGCCGGCCGGGGACCCGGTGACGACGGCGACGCCTCCGACGTCGCGGGCCGAGGCGGCCAGCTCGCCGGCGGCGGCGAGCGTCTGCTGCGCCCGCAGGTCGGCCAGCTCGCGATCCAGGTCGCGCAGCCGGGCGACCATGCCGCTGACCCGCTCCACCAGGCCGTCCTGCGGCGCCTTGAGGATGTCCGCCAGCTGGCGCACCAGGTCGCGCTCGCGCGCGAGGTACCGGAACCCCTCGAGCCCGACGACGGCCTCGACCCGGCGGGAGCCCGAGCCCACCGACGACTCACCGGTCAGGGCGAGGGTGCCGATCTGCGCGCTCCCCCGCACGTGGGTGCCGCCGCAGAGCTCGCGCGACCACGGGCCGCCGATCTCCACGACGCGCACCTGCTCGCCGTAGGTCTCGCCGAACAGCGCCAGGGCGCCGAACGCCTGCGCCTCCGGCAGCGTCATCCACGAGGCGGTGACCGTGTGGTCGGCCCGGACGGCGGCGTTGGCGACGTCCTCGATGTCGGTGCGCTGCTGCTGGGTCAGCGCGCCCTGCCAGGCGAAGTCCAGCCGCAGGTAGCCCGGCCGGTTGTAGGAGCCGGACTGCAGGGCCTGCGGGCCGAGCACCTGCCGCAGCGCCGCGTGCACCACGTGCGTGCCCGAGTGGGCCTGGCAGGCGGACAGGCGCCACTCCCGGTCCACCTCGGCGGTGAGCTCCGCACCACGGGAGAGCTCGCCCTCGAGCACCCTCACCTGGTGGGCGACCAGACCCTTCACCGGGCGCTGGACGTCGATGACCTCGGCCCGGCCGCCGTCCCAGGTGAGGAGTCCGGCGTCGGCCACCTGGCCGCCGGACTCCGCGTAGAACGGCGTCCGGTCCAGCACCACCCGGGTGATCTCCCCGGGGCCGGCCGGCCGCTCGCCCTCGTCGTCACCCTCGGCCACGATGCCCAGCACCCGCGAGTCGGTGCGCAGCGTCTCGTAGGCCCGCCAGTCGGTGGGCCCGTGCTCGGCCAGCAGCCGGCGGTAGGCCAGGACGTCGACCGAGCCGGTGCGCTTGGCCCGGGCGTCGGCGCGGGCGCGGTCGCGCTGCTCCTTCATCAGGGCCCGGAAGCCCTCCTCGTCGACGGTCACGCCCTGCTCGGCGGCCATCTCCAGGGTGACGTCGATCGGGAAGCCGTAGGTGTCGTGCAGCGAGAACGCCTGCTCGCCGGAGAGGGTCGGGGCGCCGGCCTGCTTGGCCTGCTTGACCGCGGTGTCGAACAGCGCCGTCCCCGACGTGAGGGTGCGGCGGAACGCCTCCTCCTCGGCGTAGGCCACCGACGAGATGCGGGCGAAGTCGGTGTCCAGCTCGGGGTAGCTGGCCTGCATGGCGTCCTTCGACACCGGGAGCAGCTCCGGCAGCGTCGACTCGTCGACGCCCAGCAGCTTCATGGAGCGCACGGCGCGGCGCAGCAGCCGGCGCAGGATGTAGCCGCGCCCCTCGTTGCCCGGGGTCACGCCGTCGCCGATCAGCATCAGCCCGCTGCGCACGTGGTCGGCCACCACCCGCAGCCGGACGTCGGCGTCGACGTCCTTGCCGTAGGTGACCCCGGCGAGGTCGGCGGCCCGGCGCAGCACGGGGGCGACCTCGTCGATCTCGTACATGTTGTCGACGCCCTGCAGCAGGTACGCGACCCGTTCCAGGCCCATCCCGGTGTCGATGTTCTTCTTCGGCAGCTCGCCGACGACCGTGAACTCCTCCTTGCCACGGACGTCGGTGAGCTCGTACTGCATGAAGACGAGGTTCCAGATCTCCAGGAACCGGTCGCCGGCGGTGTCCACCAGCGGGCCGCCGTCGGGACCGAACTGCGGACCGCGGTCGAAGTAGATCTCCGAGCACGGGCCCCCGGGGCCGGCCGCCCCGGTGTGCCAGTAGTTGTCCTTCTTCCCCAGCCGCTGGATCCGCTCGACCGGGAGGCCGGCGATGCGGCGCCAGGCGTCGGCAGCCTCGTCGTCGTCGAGGTAGACGGTCACCCAGATCCGGTCGGGGTCGAAGCCCAGCCCGCCGTCCTCCAGCCGCCCGGTGATCAGCTCCCAGGCGTGCTGGATCGCCCCCTCCTTGAAGTAGTCGCCGAAGGAGAAGTTGCCGTTCATCTGGAAGAACGTGCCGTGGCGGGTCGTCTTGCCCACCTCCTCGATGTCGAGGGTGCGCACGCACTTCTGCACGCTGGTGGCCCGCGGGAACGGCGCGGGTTCGCGGCCGGTCAGGTACGGGATGAACGGCACCATGCCGGCGACGGTGAACAGCAGCGACGGGTCGGGGGACACCAGCGAGGCGCTGGGCACGACGGTGTGCCCGCGCTGGGCGAAGTGCTCCAGGAAGCGGCGGCGGATCTCGGCGGTCTGCATCGTCTACTCAGTTCTGCGGGGCCCGCCACGGGTGCGGCGGGCCGGGGGGTCAGAGGTCGGCGGCGTGCGATCCGCGGCGCAGGGCCGCGGCGTCACCTGCGTCGGGCAGGGGCGCGTCCAGGCCGGTGCCGGCACGCAGCTCCAGCTCCCGCTCGCTCATCGCCTCGCGGACGTCGGCGCCGAAGTCGCCGATCGCGTCGGCGAGGTCGCGCAGCCCCTCGGCGATGGAGGCCCCGATCCCCGCAGGTGTCATCTTCTCCGCCGCGGCGGAGAGCTTGCGGACGACGAGCGCCCCGATGGTGATCCCCATGGCGAGCCAGAACAGCCGGCGCATCAGGCGGCCCGCCGGGCGGCCCGGCGCGCGTGGCGCGCCTCCTTGTCGCGACGGGCGGCGTCGGCGATGGCCTGGCCCTCCCGCTTCTTCTTCGCGGCGCTGCGCACGCCGTAGCTGAACGCGGCAACCTTGATCAGCGGGCTGCCCAGGGTGGCGGCGACGACGCTGGTGAGCGCGGCGACGTTGCTGGAGACGTTGGCGGCGTTGCCGGTGATGTCGTCGACCCGCTCCAGGTTGCTGTTCACGTGCGCGACCGTGGTGCTGGCCTGGCCGAGGATCGGCGCGCTCTGCTCGCGGACCTGGCGGATGGTCAGGGTGGTCTCGTCGAGCGTCCGGCCGAGCTTGAGCAGCGGGACGGCCACCAGGACCACCAGCAGCACCAGGGCCCCGGCTGCGATCAGCCCGGCGATCTCTCCTACGGACACGCGTGCTCCTGTTCTGAGGGGAATCGGCGCCGGGAAGCGACGTTCCGGCCACGCCACACTAGTCGCGGGCCCGCCCCGCCGTCCGTCCCCCGCCGGAGCGTCAGCGGGTTCGGCGGAGGATCGCCCGCAGCTTGCCCAGCCGTTCCGCCAGCCGCGCCTCCACGCCGCGGTTGGTCGGGCGGTAGTAGTCCCTGCCCACGAGCGCGTCGGGCGGGTACTGCTGCGGCACGATCCCGTCGGGGTGGTCGTGCGGGTACTGGTAGGTCTTCCCGTGGCCGAGCTTCTTGGCCCCCGCGTAGTGCGCGTCGCGCAGCCCCGCCGGCACCGGGCCGGCCAGGCCCGCGCGGACGTCGGCCACCGACTCGCCCATGGCCACGGTGACCGCGTTGGACTTCGGGGCGGTCGCCAGGTGCACGACGGCCTGGGCCAGCGGGAAGTGCCCCTCGGGCATGCCGATGAACTGCACCGCCTGCATCGCGGCCACCGCGACCTGCAGGGCCGTCGGGTCGGCCATGCCGATGTCCTCGCTGGCGCTGATCACCAGCCTGCGGGCGATGAAGCGCGGATCCTCCCCGGCCTCCACCATGCGGGCCAGGTAGTGCAGCGCGGCGTCCACGTCGCTGCCGCGGATCGACTTGATCAACGCGCTGGCGACGTCGTAGTGCATGTCGCCCTGCCGGTCGTAGCGCACCGCCGCCTGCGCCACCGCCGTCTCCAGGGTGGCGAGGTCGATCTCCGTCGCGCCGACGGCCCGCGCCGCCCCGGCGCCGGACTCCAGCGCGGTGAGCGCCTTGCGCCCGTCGCCGCCGGCGATCCGGACGAGGTGCTCCTGCGCCTCGTCGGTGAGCGTGACCTCCCCGTTCAGCCCGCGCTCGCTGGTGAGCGCGCGGTGCAGCAGCGCGCGGACGTCGTCGTCGGTGAGCGGCTGCAGCGCCAGGACGAGGCTGCGGCTCAGCAGCGGGCTGACCACGGAGAAGAACGGGTTCTCGGTGGTGGCGGCGATGAGGCTGACGATCCGGTCCTCGACCGCGGAGAGCAGGCTGTCCTGCTGGGTCTTGGAGAACCGGTGCACCTCGTCGATGAACAGCACGGTGCGCCGGCCGGCGTAGGTGAGCTCGCGCTTGGCGCTGGAGATGACCGCCCGCACCTCCTTCACCCCCGAGTCGAGGGCCGACAGCTGCACGAACTGGCGCTTGGTGGCCAGCGAGATCACGTGGGCCAGGGTCGTCTTGCCGGTACCGGGCGGGCCGTAGAGCACCAGCGACATCGGCTCGTCGGACTCGACCAGCCGGCGAAGCGGGGCGCGGTCACCCAGGAGGTGCTGCTGCCCGACCACCTCGTCGAGCGCGCGCGGGCGCATCCGCACCGCCAGCGGCGCCCCCGGGTCGACGACCGGCGCGCCGTCCTCCTCGGGAGCGGGGTCGAACAGCGAACTCACGGGTGAGGACGCTACCCGCGGGGCACGACGCTTCCCATGCAGCAGCGACGCATCGGGGACGCGACGGTCAGCGCGATCGGGCTGGGGGCGATGCCCCTGTCCACCAAGCAGGACCGGCCCTCCCGCGAGGAGGCGGTCGGCGTCGTGCGAGCCGCCCTGGACGCCGGCGTGACCCTGATCGACACCGCCGACGCCTACGCCCGCGACGAGGCCGAGTTCGGGCACAACGAGGAGCTGGTCGCCGAGGCGCTGCGCTCCATCGGCGGCGGCGACGTCCTGGTGGCGACCAAGGGCGGGCACACCCGCCGCGGCACCGACTGGGAGCTCGACGGGTCGCCGGCCTACCTGCGGCGGGCGTGCGAGGCATCGCTGCGCCGGCTCGGGGTCGACGCCATCGGGCTGTACCAGTTCCACCGGCCCGATCCCGCGACCCCGTGGGAGGAGTCGATGGGGGCGCTGCGACAGCTCGCCGACGACGGGCTGGTGCGGATGGTCGGCATCTCCAACGCCGACGTGGGGCAGATCGACGTCGCCCGGTCGATCGTGGGCGACGCGCTGGTGAGCGTGCAGAACCAGTTCTCGCCCGGCTGGCGCTCCTCCGCCGACGAGCTGGCCCACTGCGCCGAGCTCGGGCTGGCGTTCCTCCCGTGGAGCCCGTTCGGCGGGGTGAGCGCCGCGGGCTCCCTCGGCTCGTCGGCACCGGCGTTCGCGGAGGTGGCCCGGGAGCTCGGGGTGTCGGTCTACCAGGTGACGCTGGCCTGGCACCTCGCGCAGAGCGAGGCCGTCGTCCCCATTCCGGGGGCGTCCCGGGCGGCGACGATCGTCGACTCCGCGGCCGCCGCCGACCTGACCCTCTCCCCTGACCAGCTCGCCCGCCTGAACGCCGCCTGACGGGCCGGCCGGCGGTATCCCGACCGCCGAGTGCGCAGTTGCTGCCGCCGACACGCGCCGACACTCCGGCGGCGGCGACAAGGACCACGCACTCGGCGCCGTCCACAGGATGGGCGCCGTCCACGGATGGCGCCGCGACGATCGCGACGGGCGCACCACGCCCGACGCTCCGCCGGTGGACCGGACCGAGCTCTCCCCGACCTACACCCGGGGCCAGGCGCTGGCCGCCGGGCTGACCCGCGCGCACCTCCGGGACGACGGCGTGCGGGTGACTCGCGGCGCCTACGTCTCCCGGGCCGTACCGCTGTCGCTCCGAACGGCCTGCGCGGCGGCCCTGCCGGTGCTGCCACCGGACGTGACGTTCTCCCACCGGACCGCAGCCGGCCTGCTCGGCGCACCCGTGCCGCACGAGTGGCCCCTGTCTGTCAGCGTCCCGCCCGGGTCGACACGACCCAGACGGGAGCGCATCACGCACGTACGCCGGCTCGAAGCCGCCGACGTGGTGCGGCACCGCGGCATCCCGGTGACCAGCGGCACCCAGACCTGGCTCGACCTCGTCGCGGCGCTGCCTCCCGGCTCGAGCGGGCCGGTGGCACGCGGGGCATCGTCCTCGCCCGGGAGCTGGCGCCGCTGCTCTCGCCGTTCGCCGCCTCCCGCCCGGAGAGCCTGGTCCGGTATGCGTTGGTCAGCGCCGGACTCCCCCACCCCCGCGTGCAGGTCCCCATCCTCGACCGGGCGGGCCGCGTGGTGGCGCACGCCGACCTCGGGTGGGAGCGCTGGAGGGTGGCGCTGGAGTACGAAGGCCGGCAGCACGCCGAACGCGAGCAGTTCGGCCGCGACATCGACCGGTACTCGCTCATGGCAGCCGGCGGGTGGCTGGTCCTCCGGTTCGCCGGCCGCCACCTGGGCCGCCTGGACACCGTCGTCGACCGTGCAGCCGGCGCACTGCGGAGGCGTGGCGCCCAGTGGTGAGCCCGAAGCGTCAGCCGGGCCGGGCGGAGAGCTCCTGCGGCTGATCGGCCCGCCAGCCCGCCGGCGGTCGCAGCCGCGGGAGGACGACGGCCACCGCCGCCGCTCCCGCGATGGCGGCCAGCCACGGCACCAGGTCCCGGCTCGCCGGCAGCGACGCGAGGCCGAACACATGCCAGGCCGCGTCGAGCGCGTCGGGCAGCGTGGCCGGCAACCCGGCGCCTGGCCGCAGCAGCTGCTCGAGGTAGCTCACCGCGGTCAGGGCCGGGGCGACGAACCACGCGAGGAGCACCACGGCCGGCCACCACGCGAGCCGGGCGACCGGCCGGGCACCCACCACCACCAGGGCCGTTCCGAGCAGCGCGGCACCCAGCCACGACCCGAGGCGCCCCAGGGAGCCCGCACCGCCGACACCGACGAGGGCGAGCACGACCTGCGACACCCACCAGGAGGCGGCACCGGCGAGCACCGCCAGCCCCGGCGCGGCAGCGGCGGCACCGAGGGCGGCCGGCGCGCCCAGCGTCCAGCCCGCCGCCGAGACCAGCACGACGACCACGCTCAGGCCTCCGACGACCGCCGGGTCCGTCTCGAACGTGTCCGGCGCGTTCGTCCGGAGCGTCGACGCCGTGCTCACCAGGGCGAGACCGACGGCCAGCGCCATCCCCGCCGCAGTGGCCAGCACCCCGGCCGCACGGCGCTCCGCGGCCCGGGCGAGCAGCCCCGCGGCCACGCCCCCGACCAGGGCCCCCAGCACGAGAGCACCGATCATCGAGGGCAGCAGCGGGAGCGCGGTCCGGGCCCCGACCGGCACCATCCGCAGGCCGTCGAGCAACCAGGACAGGTAGCCGCCGACCCACCAGACGGCGGCCGCGAGCGGGACCAGCGCCCACCAGGGCAACCGCCGCCTGGCCCGGTTCGCGGGGACGACCTGGGCCACGGGCACCTCCTGGTTGCGGAACGCCCCAGGACCCTAGCGCCCGAGGACCGCCTTCAGCGCCGACAGCACGAACGCCACCTTCGCGGGGGCCGCGTTCGGGCCCATCAGGCCGATCCGCCAGACGGTCGAGGCGTACGCGCCCACTCCCCCGCCGATCTCCAGGTCGAAGCGCTCCAGCAGCTCGCGGCGGACGGCGGCCGAGTCCACGCCGTCGGGCACCTTCACCGTGGTCAGCTCCGGCAGCCGGGAGCCCTCGGCGGCGAAGAGCTCCAGGCCCATCTCCTGCAGCCCCTCGTGCAGCAGCCGGCCGGCGTCGGCGTGCCGGGCGTGCACCGCGTCCAGCCCCTCGTCGAGGATCCGGCCGAGCCCCGCGTGCAGCGACACGACCATCCCGGTCGGCGCGGTGTGGTGGTACGTGCGGCCACCGGACCCGGCCGCCTCGCCCGCGTACCCGCCGAGCATGCCCAGGTCGAGGTACCAGCTCTGCGGCTTCTCGATCCGCCGCTCCCACGCGCGGTCGTTGATCGTGAACGGCGCGAGCCCCGGCGCGACGCCCAGGCACTTCTGCGACCCGGAGTAGGCGAGGTCCACCCCCCACTCGTCGAGCTGCACCGGGATGCCGCCGAGCGAGGTGACGCAGTCGGCCAGCAGCAGCGCGTCACCCTTGCCGGCAGCCAGCGGCTGGAGGTCGGAGCACACCCCCGTGGAGGTCTCGGCGTGCACGGCGGCGATGAGCTTCGGCGACGGGTGGGCGGCCAGCACGCGCTCGGCGTCGACCGGCTGCCCCCACTCGTGCTCCACCGCGATCACCTCGGCGCCGCAGCGGGCGGCGACGTCGGTCATCCGCTGGCCGAACAGGCCGTTCACCGCGACGACGACGACGTCTCCTGGCCCCACGGTGTTGACGAACGCCGCCTCCATGCCCGCCGACCCGGTGGCCGACAGCGGCAGCGTGCGCCGGTTCGCCGTGCCGAACACCTGGCGCAGCCGGTCGGACGTCTCGTCGAGGATCCGCAGGAACTCCGGGTCGAGGTGGCCCAACAGCGGCTGCGCCAGCGCGACCTGCGCCTCCGGGTACGGGTTGGACGGGCCGGGTCCGAGCAGGGTGCGGGCGCGCAGCGACATGCCCGCGACGCTACCGGCGCCCGGAGGCGCGGGCCCGGTCACCGCCGGGGCGATCGGCCGCTACTTCGTCGGGTCGGACGGCCCGGGCGCCCCGGGCTCACCGGGCAGCGGCGGCTCCTCCGGCTTCGCGTCGATCCCGGCCTCCTTGCGCTGCGCCTCGGTGATCGGCGTCGGCGCGCCGGTCAGGGGGTCGAAACCGGCGCCGGTCTTCGGGAAGGCGATGACCTCGCGGATCGACTCCACCCCCGACAGCAGCGCCGACAGCCGATCCCACCCCAGCGCGGCACCGGCGTGCGGCGGCGGGCCGTAGGCGAACGCCTCGAGGAAGAACCCGAACCGCTCGCGGGCCTCCTCGCGCGACATCCCCAGGGTCTCGAACACCCCCTCCTGCAGCTCGGCGTCGTGGATACGCACCGACCCGCTCATGACCTCGTTGCCGTTGATCACCATGTCGTAGGCGTCGGACAGCGCCGCGCCCTTGTCCTCGGCGAACCGGTCCCGCCACTCGGGGGTGGGCGAGGTGAAGGGGTGGTGCATGAACGTCCAGTCGCCGTCCTCGGTCTCCTCGAACATCGGGAAGTCGACGACGAACAGGAACGACCAGGTGCCGGGCTCGATCAGGTCGAGGCGCTTGGCGATCTCGTTGCGCGCGGCGCCGAGCAGTTCCTGGGAGGAGCGCCGGGCCCCGGCGGCGAAGAAGACGCAGTCGCCCGGCTTGGCACCGACGGCCTCGATGAGACCCTCGCGCTCGGCGTCGGAGATGTTCTTGGCCACCGGGCCGCCGAGCGTGCCGTCCTCGGCGATCGTCACGTAGGCCAGCCCGCGGGCACCGCGGGACTTGGCCCAGTCCTGCCAGGCGTCGAACGCCCGCCGGGGCTGCGACCCGCCGCCGGGCATCACGACGGCGCCGACGTACGGCGCCTGGAAGACGCGGAACGGCGTGTCGGCGAAGTAGGAGGTCAGCTCGGTCAGCTCGACGCCGAACCGCAGGTCCGGCTTGTCCGAGCCGAACCGGTCCATCGCCTCGCGGTAGGTCATCCGCGGGATCTCGGGGATCTCGTACGACGCCAGCTCCCGCCACAGCGAGCGGACGACGTCCTCGGCGATCGCGAGCACGTCGTCGCGCTCGACGAAGCTCATCTCGAAGTCCAGCTGGGTGAACTCCGGCTGCCGGTCGGCGCGGAAATCCTCGTCCCGGAAGCAGCGGGCGATCTGGTAGTAGCGCTCCAGCCCACCGATCATCAGCAGCTGCTTGAACAGCTGCGGCGACTGCGGCAGCGCGTACCACTTGCCCTGCTGCAGCCGCACCGGCACGAGGAAGTCCCGGGCGCCCTCGGGCGTGGAACGGGTGAGGTTCGGCGTCTCCACCTCGACGAAACCGTGCTCCGCCATCACGCCGCGGGCGATGCGGCTGATCTCCGAGCGCAGCCGGATCGCCCGCGCCGGGCCCTGACGGCGCAGGTCGAGGTAGCGGTACCGGTAGCGGACGTCGTCGCTGGCGGCCTGGTCGGTCTCGATCGGGAACGGCAGCGGGGCCGACGTCGACAGCACCCGCAGCTCGGAGGTGGCCACCTCGATCTCGCCGGTGGGCAGCTCGGGGTTCTCGTTGCCCTCGGGCCGCCGGCGCACCTCGCCGGTGACGAGCACGCAGTACTCGTTGCGCAGGTGGTGGGCCTCCTCCTCGCGGACGACGACCTGCACGTAGCCGGAGGCGTCGCGCAGGTCGAGGAAGACCACGCCGCCGTGGTCGCGGCGGCGGGCGACCCAGCCGGCGAGGGTGACGGTGGTGCCGGCATCGGACGCACGCAGCGTTCCGGCGTCGTGGGTGCGGAGCACGTCGGGCCTTTCGGTGGAGCGGAAGGAGGGGGTGGCTTACCAGCGGTCGTGCACGTGGGCGCGGATGCGCTCGTCGTACACCCGCTCGAGGTCGGCGAGCTGGGCGTCCGACAGCGGCGCCATGGTGGCTGCGGCGACGTTGCCGCGCACCTGGGTGACGTTGCGCGCGCCCGGGATGACGGTGGTGACGCCGGGCTGGTCGATCACCCAGCGCAGCGCGAAAGCCGCGGTGGGCACGGCGTCGCCGGCGATCTCGGCCACCTCGCGGGCGGCCGCGACACCGACGTCGAAAGGCACGCCGGCGAAGGTCTCGCCCACGTCGAAGGCCTCGCCGTGCCGGTTGAAGTTCCGGTGGTCGTTCTCCGGGAACGTCGTCGACTCGTCGTACTTGCCGCTGAGCAGGCCGCTGGCCAGCGGAACGCGGGCCAGGATGCCCACGCCGGCGTCGGCAGCCGCGGGCAGCAGCTCCTCCAGCGGCTTGCGCCGGAAGATGTTCAGGATGACCTGGATGGTGGCCACCCCCTCGTGCTGCAGCGCGGTGAGACCCTCGGCCACCGTCTCGACCGAGACGCCGTAGGCCGCGATCGAGCCGTCCGCCACGAACCCGTCGAGGGCGTCGTAGACGCGCTGGTCGGAGTAGACGGCGGTCGGCGGGCAGTGCAGCTGGACCAGGTCGAGGGTGTCCACGCCCAGGTTCCGGCGCGACCGGTCGATCCACGCGCGCAGGTTCTCGGGCGTGTACTGCTCCGCGGTGAAGGGGTCGGCACGGCGGCCGGCCTTGGTGGCGACGAACGGCCGGTCGGCCCGGGGCGCGAGCGCCTTGCGGATGCGCTCCTCCGAGCGGCCGTCGCCGTAGACGTCGGCGGTGTCGAGCAGGGTCACCCCGGCGTCGAGCGCGGCGTCGAGGACCTCGGCGGCGGTGTCCTCGTCGACGTCGCCCCAGTCACCGCCGAGCTGCCACGTGCCCAGCCCGATCACGCTGACGTCGGCCCCGGTCTTCCCGAGCGGTCGCTGCTCCATCGAAGAAGTCACCCCTCCACACTCGCACGCACCCGGTCGAACAGCTCACCCACGGGGACGGCGACCTGCTCACCTGTGCGCATGTCCTTGAGCTGGCCCACGCCGTCGGCGAGGTCCCGCTCCCCGATGACGACGACGTGCGAGGCACCCGACCGGTCGGCGGCCTTCATCGCGCCCTTGAGGCCGCGGTCGCCGTAGACCGTGTCGGCCGCGACCCCGGCGGCGCGCAGCTGACCGACCAGCCGCACGGCCACCCGCTTCGCCTCGGCGCCCAGCGGGACCACGAACGCCTGCACGCCCGCGACCGCGCCGACGTCGAGCCCCTCGGCCTGGACGGCCAGCAGGGTGCGGTCCACCCCGACGGCGTAGCCGATGCCGGATACGTCGGGGCCGCCGAGCGCGGCCGAGAGCCCGTCGTAGCGCCCCCCGCCGCCGATGGCCGACTGCGCGCCGAGGCCGTTGTGCACGAACTCGAACGTCGTCTTCGTGTAGTAGTCCAGCCCGCGCACCAGCCGCGGCGCCTCGGTCCAGGTCACGCCGAGGTCGGTGAGGTGCTGGCGGACGGCGTCGTAGTGCGCCTTCGTGGTGTCCGACAGGTGGTCGACCATCAGCGGGGCCTCGTCGAGCTGGGCCTGCACCTCGGGCCGCTTGTCGTCGAGCACCCGCAGCGGGTTGATCGCCGCCCGGCGCCGGGTCTCCTCGTCGAGGTCGAGCTTCGCCAGGTAGGCCACCAGCAGCTCGCGGTACTGCGGCCGGCAGGTGGCGTCCCCCAGCGAGGTCAGCAGCAGCTCGAAGTCGGTGAGCCCGAGGTCGCGGAACCCCTGCACGCCCAGCGCCACCACCTCGGCGTCCAGCGCGGGGTCGTCGACGCCGAGCGCCTCCATGTCCACCTGGGTGAAGTGCCGGTAGCGGCCGGCCTGCGGCCGCTCGTAGCGGAAGGCCGAGCCGACGGTCCAGAGCTTCGCCGGCAGTGCGGCGGCGTGCAGCCGGTGCTCGATGAACGCCCGCATGAGCCCGGCCGTCAGCTCGGGGCGCAGGGTCAGCGACCGGCCGCCCCGGTCCTCGAACGTGTACATCTCCTTGGTCACGACGTCGGTGGACTCACCGACCCCGCGGGAGAAGACGGCGGTCTCCTCGAACACCGGCGTCTCGACGTACCCGTAGCCGGCCCGGCGCAGCGGCGCGGTCAGCGCGTCCCGGACGGCGAGGAACCGTGCCGAGTCCGGCGGCAGCGTGTCGAAGGTGCCCTTCGGGGCGGTCAGCCCGCTCACAGCCCGCGCCCCTTCGGCGCCTGCGCGGCCTCGGCCAGGTAGGGGTTGGTCGCCCGCTCCCGACCGATCGTGGTCGCCGGGCCGTGGCCGGGCAGCACCACGGTCTCGTCGTCCAGCGGCAGCACGACGTCGCGCAGCGATCGCAGCATCGCGTCCCACGAGCCGCCCGGCAGGTCGACGCGGCCCACCGAGCCCGCGAACAGCACGTCCCCGGCCAGCAGCCCGGGCGCCTCACCGAGGTCGAGGGAGAACATCACCGAGCCCTGGGTGTGCCCGGGCGCGTGCCGGACGGTGAGATCCACCCCGGCCAGCGACAGCACCGCGCCGTCGTCCAACGCGCGCACCTCCGACGGGTCCGGCAGCCGGACCCCCGTGATCAGCGGCGCCAGCTGCGGCCCGTGCCAGCGCACCGGGTCGGAGAGCATCCCGAAGTCGTCGGGGTGCAGGTAGGCGGGGATGTCGTAGCCGTCGCACACCGGCAGCACCGAGAAGGTGTGGTCCAGGTGCCCGTGGGTCAGCACGACCGCGACCGGCTTGAGACCGTCATCGGCGAGCATGCGGGCCAGGGGCTCGACGGCGTCCATGCCCGGGTCGACGACGACGCACTCCTGGCCCGGCCCGGAGGCGACGGCGTAGCAGTTGGTGCCGAACGCGCCGGCGGGGAACGAGCGGATGAGCACCCGTGCAGGTTACGCGGGGCTCCCCGCCGCACCCGGCGCTGCCAGGGATCGCCCAGCCGCGGCACCTAGACTCGCACCCCGACCAGCGCCGCCGCCCGCCGCACCCGGCCGTGCACCGCGCCCCGTCCGCCCGAGGAGTCCGCCCCCGTGCCCACGAACAAGCAGCGCCGGGAAGCCGCGCAGCGCCACCTGCAGCGCCAGCTGGAGCGCCGCACCGAGCAGGCGAAGAAGCGCCGCCGCAACCTGGGGCTGCTGCTCACCGCGATCGCCGTCGTCGCGATCGTGGGCGCCGCGCTGCTCATCACCAACGTGTTCGGCGGGGACGAGGAGACCGACGACCTGGCGGCCGACCCGACGACCCCGACGGCCACCTCGTCAGCGGCGCGCACCACCAACGCCGACGGCACCGTCACCTGCGAGTACCTGCCCGACGAGTCGGGGAACACCAACCTGACCGACGTCGGGACGCCGCCGAACCCGGAGGCCACCCCCACGCAGGGCACCGCCACCCTCCTGATGAGCACGAACCAGGGGGATCTCACCCTCACGCTGGACCGGGCGCAGGCCCCGTGCGCGGCGGCGAGCTTCGTGTACCTGACCGAGCAGGGCTTCTACGACGACACCTCCTGCCACCGGCTGGTGAACGCCGAGACGTTCGGGGTGCTGCAGTGCGGCGACCCGACCGGCACCGGCGCCGGCGGTCCGAGCTACAAGTACGCCGAGGAGGTCACCCCGGACACCACGTACCCGCGGGGCACCGTCGCCATGGCGAAGACCGCCGCGCCCAACAGCACGGGCGGCCAGTTCTTCCTGACCTTCGTCGACACCGAGCTGCCGCCGGAGTACACCGTGGTCGGCTCGATCGACGAGGCGGGGCTGGCCGTGCTCGACGAGGTGGCCGCCGGTGGGGTCCAGGGCGCGGACGGCCCCGGCGACGGCGCGCCGAACATCCCCGTGACGATCGAGGACATGGCCGTCGTCGGCTGAGGCGCGGCGCCGCCGTCGGGCGCCGGCACGTCCTGGCTCACCTGGCGGGGTCCTGGCTCAGCGTCGACAGTGAGCCAGGACCCCGAACGATCAGGTGACCTGATCATCAGGGGACGACCCGGTCCGGCGGTCGCCGTGCGGGCTGCGGCTACGCGGTGACGCGCTCGACGTCGAAGACGCCGTCCACGTTGCGCACCGTCTGCAGCACCGCGCCCAGGTGCGCCGGGTCCGCCAGCTCGAAGGTGAACCGGCTGATGGCCACGCGGTCGCGGCTGGTCTGCACCGACGCCGAGAGGATGTTGACCCGCTCGTCGGCCAGCGCCTTGGTCACGTCGGAGAGCAGCCGGTGCCGGTCGAGGGCCTCCACCTGGATGGCCACGAGGAACACCGACCCCGGCGACGACGCCCACTCGACCTCGACCAGACGTTCAGGCTTGCTGCGCAGGTCCCCGGCGTTGGTGCAGTCGGTCCGGTGCACGCTCACGCCGCCGCCGCGGGTCACGAACCCGAGGACGTCGTCGCCGGGGACCGGGGTGCAGCACTTGGCGAGCTTGGCCCAGACGTCGGTCATGCCGTGCACGACGATGCCCGGGTCCCCACCGGCCGAGCGGCGCGCCACCGGCCGGCGGGTGGGGATCGCGGTCTCGGCGATGTCCTCGGTCGCGCCCTCGCTGCCGCCGAGCGCGGCCATGAGCTTCTCGACCACGGAGGCCGCGGAGAGCTGGTTCTCCCCCACCGCGGCGTAGAGGGCGGTGACGTCGGCGAACCGCAGGTCCTTGGCCAGCGTCGACAGCGCCTCGCCGCCGAGCAGCCGCTGCAGCGGTAGCCCGGCCTTGCGCATCGCGCGGGTCAGCGACTCCTTGCCGGCGTCGACGGCGTCCTCGCGGCGCTCCTTGGTGAACCACTGGCGGATCTTGGTGCGGGCGCGGGAGGAGCCGACGAAGGTGAGCCAGTCCTTCGAGGGGCCGGCCGTGGGCGACTTCGAGGTGAAGATCTCGACGACGTCGCCGTTGCTGAGCTTGCTGTCGAGCGACACGAGCGAGCCGTTCACGCGGGCGCCGATGGTGCGGTAGCCGACCTCGGTGTGCACCGCGAAGGCGAAGTCGACGGGCGTGGAGTCCCCGGGCAGGCTCACCACGTCGCCCTTGGGCGTGAAGACGAAGACCTCCTGCGGCCCCAGGTCGTAGCGCAGGGTCTCGAGGAACTCCCCCGGCTCCTGGGCCTCCCGCTGCCAGTCCAGCAGCTGGCGCAGCCACAGCATGTCGTCGGGCGAGCCGGCCTTGGGCGGCGCACCGCTCTCCCCCGCGGCCGGCTTGCCCCCGGCGCGGGCCTTCTCCTTGTACTTCCAGTGCGCCGCGATGCCGTACTCGGCGGTGCGGTGCATGTCGTGGGTGCGGATCTGCAGCTCGACCGGCTTGCCCTGCGGCCCGATGACGGTCGTGTGCAGCGACTGGTACATGTTGAACTTCGGCATCGCCACGAAGTCCTTGAAGCGGCCCGGCACCGGCTGCCAGTGGGCGTGCATGATGCCGAGCGCGGCGTAGCAGTCGCGCACCGAGTCGACCAGGATGCGGATGCCGACGAGGTCCCAGATGTCGGTGAAGTCCCGGCCGCGGACGATCATCTTCTGGTAGATCGAGTAGTAGTGCTTCGGCCGCCCGGTGACGACCGCGTCGATCTTGGCCGCCTTCAGCTGCTCGGTCACCGACGCGGCGACCTCGGCCAGGTAGGTGTCGCGGGAGGGGGCCCGCTCGGCCACCAGCCGCACGATCTCGTCGTAGCGCTTGGGGTAGAGCGTGGCGAACGCGAGGTCCTCCAGCTCCCACTTGATCGTGTTCATGCCCAGCCGGTGGGCCAGCGGGGCGAGGATCTCGAGCGTCTCGCGCGCCTTCTTCTCCTGCTTCTCGGGCGGGAGGAAGCGCAGCGTGCGCATGTTGTGCAGCCGATCGGCCAGCTTGATGACCAGCACCCGCGGGTCGCGGGACATCGCCACGATCATCTTGCGGATCGTCTCGGCCTGGGCGGCGTCACCCAGCTTCACCTTGTCGATCTTGGTGACCCCGTCGACCAGGTGGGCGACCTCCGAGCCGAAGTCGGTGGTGATCGTCTCCAGGGTGACGCCGGTGTCCTCGACCGTGTCGTGCAGCAGCGCCGCGATCAGGGTGGTCGTGTCCATCCCGAGGCCGGCGAGGATGGTGGCGACGGCGAGCGGGTGGGTGATGTAGGGGTCGCCGCTCTTGCGCTTCTGGCTGCTGTGCGCGGTCTCGGCGACGTCGTAGGCGCGTTGCAGCAGCGCCAGGTCGGCCTTGGGGTGGCTCTGCCGGTGCAGCGACGCCAGTGGCTCGAGCACGGGGCGCACCAGGCCGCTGCGCTGCCCGGCGACGATCCGCCGGGCGAGGCGGTCGCGCACCCGCCGGCGGGGGGTGCCGAAGTCGGCGTCGGGCGGGTCGGCGCCGACGTCGTCGGGACGGCGGACCGCGGGCCGCTCGGGCAGCGGGCTGCGGACCGGCGCCTCACCCACCGCATCGGCGACGGCCCCACCGGAGACCGCACCAGGCCGCGCCACAGCCGCGTCGGCGGCTACTTCGGAGGCCACGGGCGACTCCTGCGGCTGGCAGAGGGGGGACCCCCACCATGCTAGCCGGACCGCGCCCGCCGCCGCCCGGGCGGCGAGCGGGTTCTCCCTCGGTCAGGTGGTCCAGAGTGCGTGCACCGGGTGCGGTGCCAGGAGCTGCCGCCCCCCGAGGGCCGCCAGCTCGACGACCACCGAGACCGCCGCCACGACGCCGCCGAGCTGCTCGACCAGGGCCACGGCGGCGCCGAGCGTGCCGCCGGTGGCGAGCACGTCGTCGACGAGCAGCACCCGCTGACCGGGGCGGACCGAGTCCGCGTGCAGCTCCAGCGTCGCCGTCCCGTACTCCAGGGTGTAGTCGGCGGACACCCGCTCGCGCGGCAGCTTGCCCGCCTTGCGGATGGGCACCACGCCGACCCCGGCGTCGAGCGCCACCGCCGCGGCCAGCAGGAACCCGCGCGCCTCCACCCCGGCGACGACGTCGAACGGCCGCGGACCGGACCCGTGCGGCGCCGCCAGCCCGTCGACCATGCGCCGGAAGGCGGGCCCGTCGGCGAAGACCGGGGTCAGGTCGCGGAAGACGATGCCCGGTTCCGGGTGGTCGGGGACGTCGACGGTGAGGGAGGCGATGAGCTCGTCGAGCGGCTGCTCGACCGGGGCCGCGCTCACCGGCGCCGCTTGCCCGACGGCCGGCTGGAACCGGGGCGCTGCGGGCGGGCACCCGGCCGCGGGGCGGCGCTGGCGCCCCGCGGCGCGTCCGGCCGCACCGACGGCGGCGACTCGACGACGACGTCGGCGGTGACGGCACCGGGCAGCTCGGAGGCCGCGGCCGCGCCGGTGCTCCGGCGCCGGCGGGCACTGGCCACGGGGCCGGCCGGGACGGCGGCGCCGTCGGCCCGCGCGGCCGAGGAGCGCCTGGCCAGCACCCGCCGGCGCAGCGCCTGCTGGGCCGGCTCGCGCTCCTTGAGGTCGGCGACGATCGGCGTGGCGAGCACGATCGACGAGTAGGTACCGGCGGCCAGGCCCACGAAGAGCACGAGGGCCAGGTCCTTGAGGGTGCCCACGCCGAGCAGGCCGGCACCCACGAAGAGCAGCCCGGCGACCGGGAGCAGCGCGATGACCGAGGTGTTGATCGACCGCATCAACGTCTGGTTGACGGCGAGGTTGGCCGCCTCGCCCCAGGTCATGCGGGCGCTGCGCTCCAGGTCGCGGGTGTTCTCGTCGACCTTGTCGAACACGACGACGGTGTCGTACAGGGAGAAGCCGAGGATCGTGAGGAAGCCGATGACCGTCGACGGCGTGACCTCGAAGCCGACCAGGGCGTACACCCCGGCGGTGACGACGATGTCGTGCGCGAGCGCGGCCATGGCGCCGACGGCCATCTTCGGCTGGAAGCGCACGGCGAGGAAGAGCACGACGGCGACCAGGAAGACCGCCAGCGCCACGAGCGCCTGGTCGGTGATGTCCTGGCCCCACTCCGCGCTGACCGACTCCGGGCTGACCTGCTGCGGGGCGATGCCGACGGCCTCGGCCATCTCCTCCACCACGGCGCGCTCGGTCTCGTTGTCCAGCTGCGAGGTGCGGATGAGCAGCGTGTTGCCGCCGACGACCTGGGCGGAGGCGACATTGGCGCCGGCGTCCTCCGCCGCGGCGCGCGCCTCCTGCAGCTGCTGCTCGGTGCCGGGCAGCCGGAAGCTGTTGCCGCCCTCGAAGTCGATGCCGAAGTTGAACCCGCGGAAGACCATCGAGAGCAGGCACAGCAGCACCACGACTGCGGTGATCCGGTAGATCAGGCGGCTGCGACCGACGACGTCCAGGCCGGCCTCGCCGTTGTAGAGCCGGTGGGCCAGTCCGCCGCGTCCGCCGCGTCCGCCGGGCGCGGCCGGGGTGGCGGCGTCGTCGTCGCTGCCCGGGTCCTGGGGCAACCCGGCGTCGGCGAGCGCCTCCTCGCCGGTGCTCACCGGCGGCTGCTCGGAGGTCGGCTCGGCCGGGTCCGTCGGGCGGGTCATGAGGTGCTCCTGTCCTGCCGGCCGCCGACCGCGGCGGTGGCACCGACGAGTTCCCGCGCCGGTGCGGCGGGGCCCGTGCGACGGGTGTGCTCCACCCGGCCGAGGCCCGAGAACCGGTTCTTGCCGAAGTTCTTGAACCGGGAGAGCACGGCCATGAGCGGGTGGGTGAAGAGGAAGACGACGACGAGGTCGAGCACCGTCGACATGCCGAGGGTGAAGGCGAAGCCCTTCACGTCGCCGATCGCGAGCAGGTACAGGATCGCCGCGGCCAGGAAGCTGACCGCGTCCGCGGAGAGGATGGTGCGCCGCGCCCGGACCCAGGCCCGGGGAACCGCCGACCGCAGCGACCGGCCCTCCCGGATCTCGTCCTTGAGCCGCTCGAAGTACACGACGAAGGAGTCGGCGGTGATGCCGATCGAGACGATGAACCCGGCGATGCCGGCGAGGCTGAGGGTGAACCCGATCTCCCGCCCCAGCAGGATCAGGCAGGCGTAGACGACCACCGCCGAGAGGATCAGGCTGGCGATCATGACGAGGCCGAGCAGCCGGTAGTAGACCAGCGCGTACACGAAGACCAGCGCGATGCCGAGGGCGCCCGCGATGAGGCCAGCCTCCAGCTGCTCCTCGCCGAGCTCGGTGGAGATCGACTGGGCGGTCGCCTGGGTGAAGGTCAGCGGCAGGGCGCCGTACCGGAGCTGGTTGGCCAGCTCGGTGGCCGACTCCTGGTCGAAGCTGCCCTGGATGGTGGTCTGGCCGTTGATCGCGCCCTGGATGGTGGGCGCGGAGACGACCCGGCCGTCCAGGGTGAACGCCACGTTCGACCCCACGTTGGCCGCGGTGTAGTTGGCCCACGTCTCCCGCCCGCCGGACCGGAAGTCGAGCAGGACGATCCAGCTGCCGTCGGTCGGGTCGGTGGCGGCGCTGGCGTCGTCGATCTCGGTGCCCTCGATGATCGTGGGCCCGAGCAGGTACTTGACGGTGCCGTCCTCGCTGCACGCGGCCACGAAGTCCTCGGGCCGGGTCACCTCGCCCAGCAGCTCCTCCGCGTCGCAGGTCAGCGTCGCGAACTCGGCGGCGGCCTCCTCCTGCGTGACGGCGGGGGCGTCCGGGTCCGGCAGCGTGGGGTCGGCGACGGCGCCGTCGCCGGTCGCCGGGTCCTCCGCCGCGTCGCCGGTGTCCTCCGCGGCGCTCCCGTCGGCCGTCTCCCCCTCGGTCGCCTCGGCGTCGGTGCCGGGCTCCTCCTCGGCGGGGCCGGCGGGGGCCACCTCCAGCACGGGCCGGAAGCGCAGCTGCGCCGTGGCACCGAGCTCCCGGGCCTGCTCGCCGTCGTCCCCGGGCACCGAGATGACGATGTTGGAGTCGCCCTCGGTGACCACCGAGGCCTCGGCGACGCCGAGGCCGTTCACCCGCTGCTCGATGATCCGCCGGGCCAGCTCCAGGTCCTCCTGGGCCGGCGCCTGGCCGTCGGGGGTGCGGGCGGTCAGGGTCACCGTCGTACCGCCGCGCAGGTCGAGGCCGAGCTGCGGCGTCCGGGTGTCCCCGGTGAAGAAGACCAGCCCGTAGAGCAGGGCGACGATCAGCACGAACGCGCCGAAGTAGCGCCCCGCGGGGAGGGTGCGGTTGGCCACGGAGGTCCCCCGGGTCAGACGGTGCCGTCGGCCGGGCGCGCGGGGTCCTCGTCGGACGGCGCGGCCCCGGCCGGGCGGCGGACCTCGAGGATCGCCTGGCGGGCGAAGGTCGCCACGACACCCGGCGCGATCTCGAGGTCGATGGTGCTCTCACCGACCCCGGCCACCGTGCCGTGCATCCCGCTGGTCGTCATGACCGGGGTGCCGACGGTCAGGGAGGCCAGCAGAGCCGCGTGCTGCTCCTGCATCTTCTTGCGCTGTCGCGCGGGCAGCACGAACAGCACGACGGCCAGCAGGGCCAGCATGATCAGCGGGAAGTACTCCACGACAGGTGTGCCTCTCTTCCGCGACTGGTTGCTCGCGGTGGGTGCGGCCCGGGACGGGACCGCTCGGGTGCATCGGTTGCCGTACGCACGGCGACCAGGCGGGACGCGCACGGCCCGGCCTGCGAGTTGCGCGCCAGCGTCCGGGAGTCTAGGCGTCGAACAGGGTCTCTGACGACGACCCCGGTGCCTGTGGGTCTGCTGTGACCCGGCCGAGCGCGACGCCGCCGGCCGGCAGCGGCCGGCCGAGGTGCGCCCAGGCGGCCTCGGTCGCGACCCGCCCGCGCGGCGTGCGGGCCAGCAGCCCGGCGCGCACCAGGAACGGCTCGCACACCTCCTCGACCGTGTGCGGCTCCTCGCCGACGGCCACCGCCAGGGTGGCGACGCCGACCGGCCCGCCACCGAACTTGCCGACCAGCGCGTCCAGCACCTCCCGGTCCAGCCGGTCCAGGCCCAGGTGGTCGACGTCGTACAGGGCCAGCGCGGCCTCGGCGACCTCGCGGGTCACCCGGCCGTCGGCCTCCACCTCGGCGTAGTCGCGCACCCGGCGCAGCAGCCGGTTGGCGATGCGCGGGGTCCCGCGGGAGCGCCCCGCGATCTCCGCCGACCCCTCGTCGGTCAGCTCCACCCCGAGCAGCGCCGCGCTGCGGGCCAGCACCCGCTGCAGGTCGGCCGGCTCGTAGAACTCCATCTGGCCGACGAAGCCGAACCGGTCCCGCAGCGGGCCGGTGAGCAGCCCGGCGCGGGTGGTGGCGCCGACCAGCGTGAACGGGTTGATCTCCAGCGGGATCGCCGTCGCCCCGGGGCCCTTGCCGACGACGACGTCGACCCGGAAGTCCTCCATCGCCATGTAGAGCAGTTCCTCGGCGGGGCGGGCGATGCGGTGGATCTCGTCGATGAAGAGGACGTCGCCGGGGGCCAGGTTCGACAGCATCGCGGCGAGGTCGCCGGACCGCTCGATCGCCGGCCCGCTGGTGATCTTCACCGAGGTGCCCAGCTCGGAGCCGATGATCAGCGCCAGGCTGGTCTTCCCCAGCCCGGGCGGGCCGGAGAGCAGGACGTGGTCGGGCGTGCGGCCACGGCGGCGCGCCCCCTCGAGCACCAGGGCCAGCTGGCGGGCGACCTTGGGCTGGCCGATGAAGTCGTCGAGCGAGTGCGGGCGCAGCGCCGACTCGACGACCCGCTCCTCGTCCCCCGCCTGCGGCGACACCGACCACTCCGGCGCCGCCTCGGCGGCCAGCTCACCGGTCAGCGACCGGTCGAACGGCGCGGTCACGACCTACCCAGCAGCTGGAGCGCCCGCCGCAGCAGCACCGCGACCTCCACGCTCCCGGTCGCCGCGAGCTGCTCGTCGGCCACCGGGGCCAGCTGGGCGACCGCCCCCTCGGCCTCCTTGCCGCTCCACCCCAGCCCGACGAGGGCCGAGGTGAGCTGGTCCCGCCACGGGGCCACCGGCGTGACCGACGGCAGCCCGGCGGGCGCCGGCGCGTCCAGCGAGGTGTCGGTGCTGGTCGAGCCGAGGCGGTCGCGCAGCTCGAGGATGAGCCGCTCGGCCCCCTTCTTGCCGATGCCGGGGACCTGCATGAGCGCCTTGACGTCGGCCATCGAGACGGCGCGGCGGACCTCCCGCGGCGGGTGGATGGCCAGCACCGCCTGGGCCAGCCGCGGCCCGACGCCGTTCGCCGTCTGCAGCAGCTCGAACAGCTGGCGCTCGTCGTCGTCGGCGAAGCCGTAGAGGGTGAGCGAGTCCTCGCGCACGACCAGGCTGGTGGCCAGCCGGGCGGCCTCCCCCACCTGCAGCCGGGCGATCGTCCCCGGGGTGCACTGCACCGCCAGGCCGATCCCGCCGACCTCGACGACGGCGCCGTCGGGCCCCACCGCGGCCACCCGGCCGTGCACGCTGGCGATCATCGGGCCGCCACCCCCGTCCACCGGGGCAAAGTGCCGGTGGACCGCACCGGCGCGCCGATCCCACCGGCGATCGCGGCGGTCCGCAGCCGCTGCTGCGCCGGGCCGCGCCACGCGTGGCAGACCGCCAGCGCCAGGGCGTCGGCGGCGTCGGCCGGCTTGGGGGCGGTGGCGAGCCCCAGGACCCGGGTGACCATGAGGGTGACCTGCTCCTTGTCCGCGCGGCCGTTGCCCGAGATCGCGGCCTTCACCTCGCTGGGCGTGTGCCAGGCGACCGGGCGGTCGGCCTGGGCGGCGGCCAGCGCGGCGACGCCCGCCGCCTGCGCCGTGCCCGTCGCCGTGCCCTTGTTGTTCTGGGTGAACACCCGCTCGATCGCCACGACGTCGGGACGGTGCTCGCGCAACAGCGCCGTGACGGCGGTGTGCAGCTCGAGCAGCCGCAGCTCGAGGTCGAGCTCGGCCATGGTGCGGACCACGCCGACGCCGACCGCCGTCGGCCGCGCCCCCGGGCGCCCGTCGACCACGCCCCACCCGCACCGGGTGAGGCCCGGGTCGATACCGAGCACCCGCATCGTCACGCTCCCGTCAGCCGAACTGGTGTTCGACCGAGGCTAACCGCAGCCCCCGACCGGACCCCGTCAACACGCCAGGTGATCTGACGAATCGGCCCCGGGGCAGGGACCCGCCGCGAGCGCAGCGAGCGGTGGGGGCACCGGGGTCCTTCTAGGCGTCGGCGGTGACCTTCTCCATGACGTCGTCGGGCACCTCGTAGTTGGCGTAGACGTTCTGCACGTCGTCGAGGTCCTCGAGGGCGTCGATGAGCTTGAAGACCTTGGTCGCCCCGTCCTCGTCGAGCTCCACCTGGACGCTGGGCAGGAAGCCCGCGTCGGCGGAGTCGTACTCGATACCGGCCTCCTGCAGCGCGGTGCGCACGGCCACCAGGTCACCGGGCTCGCAGATGACCTCGAGCGTGTCGCCCAGGTCGCGCACCTCCTCGGCGCCGGCGTCCAGCACCGCCATCAGCACGCTGTCCTCGTCGACGTCGCCGGACTTCGGCACCACGACCACGCCCTTGCGGGAGAAGAGGTAGGAGACCGAGCCGGGGTCGGCCATCGACCCGCCGTTGCGGGTCATGGCGGTGCGGACCTCCATGGCCGAGCGGTTCTTGTTGTCGGTGAGGCACTCGATGAGCACCGCGACACCGCCGGCCGCGTAGCCCTCGTAGGTGATGCCCTGGTAGTCGACGCCACCGGCCTCGGCGCCCGATCCGCGCTTGACCGCACGGTCGATGTTGTCGTTGGGCACCGAGCTCTTCTTCGCCTTCTGGATGGCGTCGAAGAGCGTCGGGTTGCCGGCGGGGTCACCGCCGCCCGTGCGGGCGGCGACCTCGATGTTCTTGATCAGCTTGGCGAAGAGCTTGCCGCGCTTGGCGTCGATCCCGGCCTTCTTGTGCTTGGTCGTCGCCCACTTGGAGTGGCCGCTCACGGCTCTCCCCTCTCTGCGTCGGCCAGGTGAGCGCGCACGATGTCGACGAACAGCGCGTGCACCCGGCGGTCCCCGGTCAGCTCGGGGTGGAAGCTGGTGGCCACCACGTCGCCCTGGCGGACCGCGACGATCCTACCGTCGGCCGCACCGCCCACGACCCGCCCGAGGACCTGCACCCCCGGGCCGGCCTCCTCCACCCACGGCGCGCGGATGAAGACGGCGTGCAGCGGGCCCCCGCCGAGCCCGTCCAGCTCGACCCGGGTCTCGAAGGAGTCGGCCTGCCGGCCGAAGGCGTTCCGCCGGACGGTCACGTCCAGCCCGCCGACGGTCGGCTGCCCCGGCGGGGCGCCGACCAGCCGGTCGGCGAGCAGGATCATGCCCGCGCAGGTCCCGTAGGCGGGCAGCCCCGCGCGCACCGCCGCGCGCAGCGGCTCGAGCAGACCGAACCGCCCGGCCAGGGTCCCCATCGTCGTCGACTCCCCGCCGGGGACGACGATCCCGTCGACGCCGGCCAGCTCCTCCGGCCGGCGCACCGGCCGCGGCTCGGCCCCCTCGGCCCGCAGCACCGCGAGGTGCTCGCGGACGTCGCCCTGCAGCGCCAGCACCCCGATGACGGGGGCGGTCACCACCCGCGGGTGGCGTAGCGCTCGGCCGCCGGCAGCGTCGAGACGTCGATCCCGACCATCGGCTCGCCCAGCCCGCGCGAGACCTTGGCGATCACGTCGGGGTCGTCGGAGAACGTCGTCGCCTGCACGATGGCCGCCGCCCGCTGCGCCGGGTCGCCGGACTTGAAGATGCCCGAGCCGACAAACACGCCCTCGGCGCCCAGCTGCATCATCATCGCCGCGTCGGCCGGGGTGGCGATGCCACCGGCGGTGAACAGCACCACCGGCAGCTTGCCGAGCCGGGCCACCTCGGCCACCAGGTCGTACGGCGCCCGCAGCTCCTTGGCGGCCACGAAGAGCTCGCTCTCGTCGAGGGTGCCCAGCGCCTTGATGCCGGCCCGGATCGACCGCATGTGCCGGGTGGCCTCCACGACGTTGCCGGTGCCGGCCTCGCCCTTGGACCGGATCATCGCCGCGCCCTCGGAGATGCGCCGCAGCGCCTCGCCGAGGTCGGTGGCGCCGCAGACGAACGGCACGGTGAACGCGTGCTTGTCGATGTGGTGCGCCTCGTCCGCGGGGGTGAGCACCTCGGACTCGTCGATGTAGTCCACACCGAGGGACTGCAGCACCTGCGCCTCGACGAAGTGGCCGATGCGGGCCTTGGCCATCACGGGGATGGAGACGGCGTCGACGATCCCCTGGACCATGTCCGGGTCGCTCATCCGCGCGATGCCGCCCTGGGCGCGGATGTCGGCCGGCACCCGCTCCAGCGCCATCACCGCCACGGCGCCGGCGTCCTCGGCGATCCGGGCCTGCTCCGGCGTGACGACGTCCATGATGACGCCGCCCTTGAGCTGCTCGGCCATGCCGCGCTTCACGCGGTCGGTACCGGTCCGGGCGACGGACGGGTAGGGCTGCGTCGTCACAGGTTTCCGCCTTGGGGTCGAGAACGGGGGGTCCCCCACCCTACGGGCGTCAGCCGGCGAGGCGGCCGGCCACGTCGGCGTCCTTGGTCACGTCGCCCAGGCGGTCGTCGATGTCGAAGTAGCGCGGCAGCGGGCGCGTGCGGTGCAGGCCCGCCCAACGGGGGAAGCGCCGGCCGCGCAGCTCGCGGGTGTCGCGCACGGCGTCGTTGTAGAACCGGCGGGCCAGGGCGACCCGCGTCTGGGTGCCCGCCAGGTCCGCGCGCAGCGCCGCGGGGACGCCCGGCAGGCCGGGCGGCAGCTCGCGCAGCTGGTGCCCGAGCGCGTTCTCCGCCAGCTCGCGGTCCCCCGCGTCGCGGGCCGCGCGCGCCTCCGCTGCGTGCGACACCAGGCCGAGCCGGACCTCGGCGGCGAGGGCCGCTGGGTGATGGCGGGCCAGCTCCTCGGCGAGCCCGGCGCGGCGCTGCAGCTGGGCGTCCAGCGTCGCCCAGGCCCGGTCGACCCGGGCGTCCAGCCGCCGCAGCCGGGTGAGCGTCCAGCCGGTCCAGACCACCAGGAGCAGGAGCACTCCGGCGGCGAGCAGCAACCAGGCCAGAGACGTCACGGTCCCCGAGGCTAGCGGCGCGGCCGCCGTATGCGGGGAGGTCCGGCCGCGGTGCCTGTCGGCGGCACGCCGGGGAACTCGTCCTCGGGCGCCGCGGTCACCACGCCGCCGCCGGGCGGCAGGACGGTCTCGTACACCGCCAGGACGCGGCGGGCGAGCACCTGCCAGTCGTAGCGCGCGGCCACCTGGGAGCCGCGCGCGGCGAGCTCGGCGCGCCGGGCGGGGTCGGCGAGCAGGTCCGCGAGCGCCCGGCCGAGCGCGGCCGGGTCGTCGCGTCGCACCACGACTCCCGCGGCCCCGTCGTCCAGCACCCGGACGAAGGCGTCCAGGTCGCTGGCGACGACGGGCGCCCCGGCGGCCATCGCCTCGATGAGGATCACGCCGAACGACTCACCGAGCAGGTTGGGTGCGCAGTAGACGTCCACGCTCCGCAGCAGCGCCGCCTTGTCCGCCTCCGAGACCTCCCCGAGCAGGGTCACGTGCGGCCGCAGCTCGGTGCCCACCATGGACCACAGCTGGTCGGCGTCACCGCGTCCGGCGATGAGCAGCCGCACCGCCGGGTGGGTCCGGACGACGGTGCGCAGCGCCGCCAGCAGCACCGGCAGCCCCTTGCGGGGCTCGTCGAACCGCCCGACGAAGCCGATGGTGGGCGGGGCGCCCGTCCCCCGGCCGTAGCCGGGCAGCGGCGGCCCGTCGGCGAAGAACGGCACGTGCACGCCGTTGGGGATGATGACGGCGTCGCCCCCCAGGTGCTCGACCTGCACGCGCCGGGCGAAGTCGGAGACGGCGATCCGGCCGCTGATCTTCTCCAGCCAGGGCCGCGTCATGGGGCCGACGGCAGCCAGCCACTTGGAGCGGGTCGTCGCCGCGTGGAAGGTCGCCACGATCGGCCCGGTCGCGATCATGCAGACCAGCAGGGACACCGACGGGGTCGCCGGCTCGTGCACGTGGACGACGTCGAACCGGCCCTCCCGGAGCCAGCGGCGCACCCGCGCGGCCGACACGGGGCCGAACTGGAGGCTCGCCATCGAGCCGTTGTACGGGACCGGGACGGTGCGGCCGGCGAAGGTGACGAAGGGGTCGGTGACCGACTCCTCGTGCTGCGCGGGCGTGAGCACCTCCACGTGGTGGCCCATCCCGCGCAGCGTCACGGCGAAATCGCGCACGTGGTACTGGACACCACCGGGGACGTCCCAGCGGTAGGGGCAGACCAGGCCGATGCGCATCAGCCCGCGACCCCCCGGCCGGGCGCGACCGGATCGGCCGGGACGTCGGGCCAGATCCGGCCGAGCATGTGCCAGTCCTCGGGACGCTCGGCGATCCCGGCGGCGAACGCGTCGGCCACCTGCTGCATCGCCGTCCCCACCCGGTCGGCGAGCCGGCCGGGGCCCCGGACCGGCACCTCGGGCGAGATGCACATCCGCCACCCGGTCGCGGTGAACTGGCAGACCGCCGGCACGAGGGCGGCACCGGTGCGCTCGGCCAGCAGCGCCGCGCCACCGGGCATGGTGGCCGTCCGGCCGAAGAACGTCACCGGGACGCCGCCGGCACCGAGGTTGCGGTCGACCAGCAGGCAGGCCACGCCGCCGTCGGCCAGCCACTCGCGCAGGACCTCCGAGCTCGGCCGCTCCCCACCGGTGAGCGGCACCACCCGGAAGCCCAGGGACTCGCGGTAGTCGAGGAACCGCCGGTACAGCGACTCGGGGCGCAGCCGCTCGGCGACGGTCATGAAGGGGCCGTCCAGCCAATCGGTGAACCAGGCGCCTGCCGCGTCCCAGTTGCCGCTGTGCGGCAGGGCGGCGACCACCCCGCGCCCCTCGGCGCGGGCGCGCGCGATGTGCTCGATCCCGGGGACCACGCTGTCGCGCCGGATCCGCTCCGCGGTCAGCGTCGGCAGCCGGAAGGCCTCCTGCCAGTAGCGGGCGTAGGACCGCATCGCCCGGCGGGTCAGCTCCGCGAGCTCCGGCTCGGACAGCCGCCCGCCGGTCACCACCCGCAGGTTGGCGCGCAGCTGGCGGACGCCCCGGCCGTCGCGACCGGCGGCCCATTCCCCCGCCCGGTCGAACAGTGACCGCGCGGCCGGCTCCGGGAGCATGCGCACCGCCCGCCACCCCGCTGCGTACCCCGCGTCGGACAGCCGACCGGCCAGCCGCTCCCGAGCGCCGCTCACGGTTCGATCCGCCGTCCGTCCGCGGACCGCTTCACCGCCAGCACCCGCTGGGCCACCGTGACGGCGCTGCCGGCCAGCAGCACCCACAACGCCACGTGGACGGCGTACGGGATGCCCAGCCCGGTGAAGCCGGTGCCGGTCAGCACCAGGATCAGCCGCTCCGTCCGCTCGACGACGCCGACGTCGCAGGACAGCCCCATCCCCTCGGCCCGCGCCTTGATGTAGGAGGTGAGGACGCCCAGCACCAGGCAGAGCAGCGCGAGCAGGACGAGGAGCCGGTTGTCCCCGCTCCCGGCGAACCACCAGATCAGCGCGCCGAAGATGGCGGCGTCGGCGGCGCGGTCACCGGTGGAGTCCAGCACGGCACCGAAGACCGAGCCGCCGCCGCGCAGGCGGGCCAGCGCGCCGTCGAGCATGTCCAGCAGCACGAAGAGCGTGACGGTGAACGCCCCCCAGAAGAGGTGCCCGGTCGCGATGAGCCCGGCGGCGCCGGCGATCGCCCCGACGGTCCCGGTGATCGTGACCATGTCCGGGGTGACCCCGAGCCGGGCCAGCCGCACGGCCAGCGGGTTGACCACCTTGGCCACCACGGGGCGGGCGTTGACGCCGAGCACTCAGGCCTCCGGGCTCGTGGCGTGGTGGTCCGCCCAGGCGGCGGCGAGCAGGGCGCGCGTCTCCCCCAGCACCTGCGGGAGCACGCGGGTGAGCCCGATGACCGGCATGAAGTTGGTGTCCCCGCCCCAGCGCGGCACGGCGTGCTGGTGCAGGTGGTCGGCGATGCCGGCGCCGGCGACGGATCCCTGGTTCATCCCGATGTTGAAGCCGTGCGCACCGGTCACCGCCCGCACCACCCGCATCGCCGTCTGCGTGAAGGCGCCGAGCTCGGCGACCTCCGCCGGCGTGAGGTCGGTGTAGTCGGGCACGTGCCGGTACGGCACCAGCATGAGGTGGCCGGCGTTGTAGGGGTACAGGTTGAGGACGGCGAAGACCGTCTCCCCCCGCGCCACGACCAGCCCGGCGGCGTCCTCCAGGGTGGGGATGACGCAGAACGGGCAGTCGTGCGCGCCCGTCGGCTTCCCCTCCCCGCGGATGTAGGCCATGCGGTAGGGCGTCCACAGGTGCTCGAACACCGTCGCCGGACCGCCGTCGTCGGAGGAGACCGCCACCCGGTACGGCTCGTGCGGCTCTCCGGTCATCCGGGGACCGCCGCGGTGTCCGCCGTCGGGTCGGCGTTGGTGCGGGCCGCGACCCAGGCGGCGACGAACTCGACGGCGTCGTCGACCAGCACACCGTTGCGCTGGCTGCCGTCGCGGAAGCGGAAGGAGACCGCGCCGGCGTCGGCGTCGGTGGCCCCGGCGATGAGGACGAAGGGGACCTTCTGCTTGCTCGCCGTCCGGATCTTCTTCTGCATCCGGTCGTCGGAGTCGTCGATCTCCACCCGCAGGCCGCGGGCGCGCAGCTTCAGCGCGACGTCGGTGAGGTAGGGCACCTGCTCGTCGGTGACCGGGATGCCGACGACCTGGACCGGGGCCAGCCACGCCGGGAAGGCGCCCGCGTAGTGCTCGGTCAGGACGCCGAAGAAGCGCTCGATCGAGCCGAACTTCGCCGAGTGGATCATCACCGGCTGCTGGCGGCCGCCGTCGGCGGAGGTGTACTCCAGGCCGAAGCGGGCCGGCTGGTTGAAGTCGTACTGGATCGTCGACATCTGCCAGGTCCGGCCGATGGCGTCGCGGGCCTGCACGGAGATCTTCGGCCCGTAGTAGGCCGCCCCGCCCGGATCCGGCACCAGCTCCAGGCCGGTCTCCTGCGCCGCCTCCTCGAGGACGGCGGTGGCGACCGCCCACTCCTCGTCGGACCCGATGAACTTGTCGGACTCGTCGCGGGTGGACAGCTCCAGGAAGTAGTCGTCCAGCCCGAAGTCGCGCAGGAGGCCCAGCACGAACGCCAGCAGGTGCCGGATCTCCCCGGGCGCCTGCTCGGGGGTGACGTAGCTGTGCGAGTCGTCCTGGGCGAAGCCCCGCACCCGGGTCAGGCCGTGCACGACGCCGGACTGCTCGTAGCGGTAGACCGAGCCGAACTCGAACAGCCGCAGGGGGAGCTCGCGGTAGGACCGCCCGCGCGACCGGAAGATCAGGTTGTGCATCGGGCAGTTCATGGCCTTGAGGTAGTACTTCGCGTTGTCCAGGTCCATGCCCGGGAACATGGTCTCCTCGTAGTACGGGAGGTGCCCGGAGGTCTCGAACAGCCCGCTCTTGCTGATGTGCGGGGTGCCGACGTAGTCGAAGCCCTCCTCCAGGTGCCGGCGCCGGACGTAGTCCTCCATCTCCCGCTTGATCACCCCGCCCTTGGGGTGGAAGACGGGCAGCCCGGAGCCGATTTCGTCCGGGAAGCTGAACAGGTCCAGCTCGACGCCGAGCCGGCGGTGGTCGCGTCGCTCGGCCTCGGCGAGGTGCTCCAGGTAGGCCTTGTGCGCCTCCTTGCTCTCCCAGGCGGTGCCGTAGACGCGCTGCAGCTGCGGGTTCTTCTCGCTGCCCCGCCAGTACGCCGCTGCGCTCCGGGTGAGGCTGAAGGCGGGGATGCTCGACGTCCGCGGCAGGTGCGGGCCGCGGCACAGGTCGGTCCAGACCCGCTCGCCCGACCGCGGGTCGAGGTTGTCGTACATCGTCAGCTGCGCGCCGCCGACCTCGACGTCGGCGCCCTCGGCCGCGGCCCCGACGTCGTCGCCGGCGCCGCCCTTCAGCCCGATGAGCTCGAGCTTGTACGGCTCGTGGGCGAGCTCCCCCTTGGCGTCGTCGTCGCTGATCTCGCGCCGGGCGAAGTACTGCCCGGCCTTCACGATCTCCTGCATGCGCTTCTCGAGCGCCTTCAGGTCCTCGGGGGTGAACGGCCGCTCGGGGTCGAAGTCGTAGTAGAAGCCGTTCTCGACCGGCGGGCCGATGCCCAGACGGGTGCCCGGGAAGAGGTCCTGCACCGCCTGGGCGAGCACGTGAGCGGCGGAGTGCCGGATGACCGCGCGCCCGTCGGCGCTGGACGCCGCGACGGCCTCGACCTCGGCGTCGGCGTCCGGGGCCCAGGCGAGGTCCTTGAGGTCACCGGTGGCCACGTCGCGGACGACGACGGCACCGTCGGGGCCCTTGAGCGGGACGCCGGCGGCCTTGAGCGCGTCCTGGGCCGTCGTCCCGGCCGGCACCCGGATCGGTCCGACGGCGGTGGGCGAGGGCTGGGTGGACACGAGCATGCTCCAGGGGATCGAGGAACGGGCGCCCTGAGCCTAGTGCGCCCCCGCGCTCACCCCGGGACGATGCCCAGCCCCGTGGCCACCGCACCCCGCCGGTCGAGGACGCCGGCGATCCGCGCGAAGCTCTCGGGGTCGGCCGGGACGATCCGCACGGCGTCCTCCCCCAGCTCGATGCGCAGCGGCACCGCCTCCGCCCGGGAGACGGCGAACCGGCCGTCGGCGCCGCGGGTGAAGGTGAAGCGGGCGGCCACCGAGTCCTCGGTCGGGTACCCGCGGGTGGCGTGCTCGGCGAGGTGGTTGCCGAGGCCGTAGGCGACCCACTCGCCGCCGATCCGCTCGAAGGGCTGCACCACGTGCGCATGGTGGCCGAGCACGAGGTCGACGTCCGGGGAGCCCAGCAGCGCCCGCGCGGCCGCCTCCTGGGTGGGCGTCGGGTCGTTGTCGTACTCCTGGCAGCAGTGCAGGCTCGCGACGACGACCTCGGCGCCCGCCGCCCGCGCCCGCGCCGCGGCGGCCAGCATGCCGGGCACGTCCGGCAGGGCGGCGACGTCCACCGACCACTCCCGGCCGGCAGGCAGCGGCACGCCGTTGAGGCTGAACGTCGCCGCGACGTGGCCGACGCGCACGCCGTCCACGTCGACGAGCGTCGGCCGGCCGCTCTCCTCCCGGCTCCGGTAGGTGCCGGTGTGCCCGATGCCGGCCCCCGCCAGCGTGTCGATCGTGCGGGTGAGCCCGTCGAAGCCGGCGTCCAGCGAGTGGTTGGACGCCGTGGAGCACAGGTCGTACCCCGCGCCGGCCAGCGCGTCGACGATCTCCGGCTGGACGCTGAAGCTCGGGTAGCCGCGGTACGGGCCACCCTCCGGGGCGACCGGCGTCTCCAGGTGGCAGATGGCCAGGTCGGCGTCGCCGACCAGGTCGGCGACGGGCGCGAACACCCCGCTGAAGTCGTACGAGCCGTCGGGCTGCCGGGCACCGGAGGTGAGCGCCCGGCCCTGGTGCACCAGCACGTCGCCGGTCGCGAGCAGCGTGAAGCTCTCGGGCTCGGGCTCGGGCGGCGGTTCCGGGGCCGCAGCGGACGCCCCGGGCCCGGAGACGCCGGCCGGCTCGGCGGGCGCACCGGCCCCGCCACCGCAGCCGGCCAGCAGGAGCACGGCCGCCCCGGCGGCCCCCCAGCGACGCATGGCGCCGACGCTAGAGCAGGACGGCGTCGCCGACGGTCAGCTCGCCGGGCTGTCGCACCTCGGCGTAGACGCCGAGGCAGTGCTTGGGGGTGCGGACCACGGCCAGCTCGGCGGTGCCGATCCGCACCGTGCGGCCCACCCAGCTCCGCTCGTCGTCGTCGGGCAGGTCCAGGAGCACGTTGGCGCGCGGGTCGTCGGCGGAGCAGCCTTCGGGGACGTCGCCGGCCGCCGCCCGGTCGATCGCCTGGCGGGAGACGAGGTGCACGGGGGCCGCGTCGGCACCGGAGCCCCCGGGTGCCCGCTCGATGCGCACGGGCCGGCCCAGCGCACCGCTCACCGCCGCCGCGTCGGCCTCCGGAGCACCGGTGGGCGTGAGCGCGGCGAGGCCGGGTGCGTGCTTGCCGCGCAGCACCTCCCCGCTCTCCGCGTCGACGACCGTCCAGGCCCGGTCGCCCTCCGGGCCGGCCCACCCGACGCGGACGGAGTTCCGGGCCGTGCCGCCGAGGGACTTGACGGGGTAGATCCAGATCCGCGCCACGCGCCCGGTCGTCGTCACGGCCCGACCCTAGGCCGCCGACCGCGAGCGGCGCAGGCGGCGGAGCTGCGCGTCCAGGTAGGGCCGGGCGCGCCGCTGCCCACCGGTCCGGGTGATCGCGGCGGCGAGGTCGCCCAGGGCTCGGGCCAGGCGCGCCTCGTCGGCCGGCCAGCCCCGGCGGCGGCACTCCTCCAGCCACTCGACCGGGCTGCGGTGGCCCCGCTCGCCGTTGCAGCGCGAGCAGGCGGCGACCTCGTTCTCCAGCCACGACGGTCCGCCCTTGACGCGGGGCACGACGTGCTCGGTGGTGGGGCGGACCAGCGGGGAGAACCGGCGCCCGCACCACATGCAGGTCGGCCCGTCGCGGTCCAGGAGCAGCTGGAGCCGGGCGGCGCGGTCGGGCTGGGCGCTCATCGCACCCATCGTCCCGCGATCCGGGCCGGGTCGCCGCGGAACGCCGAAGGGCCAGGTCCCCTGCCTGGGTGACCTGGCCCTTCGCGTGCGGTGGGCGATACTGGGTTCGAACCAGTGACCTCTTCGGTGTGAACGAAGCGCTCTACCACTGAGCCAATCGCCCGTTGCGCCTCTGATTGTGCCAGACGCTCATCGCCAGAGCGGTACCCACCCCGGAACCCAGTCGGGGACGCCCACCAGGTGCAGGCTGACGACGAGGATGCCGTACACGAGGGCCGCCGTCGCCAGCGCGAGTAGCAGCCGCACCCAGACCGGCTGCGCGGCGACCCAGTCGGTCCAGCGCGCGACGTGGCGCTTCGTGAACTCGAGCAGCCGCTCGGCCCAGGTGAACTCGGTGGCGAGGATGAAGAGGCCCGCGATGACCGTCAGCCACCCCGGTCCGGGCAGCGGGATGGTGACCAGGCCGATGGCGACGATGAGGCCGCCGACGATCCCCACGCCCACCCGGTAGCCGTGGTTGACGCTCCGGCGCACGGCCAGCCGCCTCCGCCAGCGCGCCTCGGCCACGCGCTCGCGCAGGCTGTGCACGTCATCGGCGTCGTAGCGCGCGCGTCGCTCGTCCGGGGTCTCCGGGTGCTGGCGCACGCCCGCCGCCGGTGCCGCCGTGGTCTCTGATCCGCTCAGCTGGTCACCTGCCCGGTCGCGACTACCTCCGTCGGTGCCGACGGAGCCTGCCGACCGGGCTCGAGCAGATGCCGTATCCGGGGGAAGCCGTCGAGGCCGGTCACCTGGGAGCCTACGGCGCCGATCTCGATCTGTGACCGCATGACGTCGCACGTGGCGAGCGCCACCGGGTCGCCGAGCCCCCCGCACGACGCACGTCGCGGCGGTGGCGACCCGGCCGGTGCGACACGCCCAGCAGGTTCGGAACACCCGTCCGTGGCGCATGATGCGGGTGTGACCAGAGCACACGAAGCACGTCACTTCTCACAAGCGCCGTCGTTGGAACTGTCATGACCAGCCGATGGACTCCCGGCCACATCTCCCCCGTCACCCTGCAGCTGGTCGGCCCGCGCTCGTGGACGGAGGTCCCGGCCCTGCTCTGCTACGACCCCACCGATCCCTACGCGGTGCGCATCGCCTTCGGTGACGCCGGGGACTCGGACGACGCGGTCGACGGCGAGGAGAGCATCGCCTGGCTGGTGAGCCGGGAACTGCTCCAGGCCGGCCTCGAGCACCCCGCCGGCGACGGCGACGTCCGGGTGTGGCCCGCGCGCGCCACGGCCGACCTGCTGTACCTGCACCTGCGGGCCCCCTCGGGCGAGGCGCTCTTCGAGCTCTCCCGCGCGACGGTCGCCGCCTTCCTCCGCCACACCGAGGCCCTGGTGCCGTCCGGGTCGGAGGGCGCACTGCTGCAACTGGACGCGGAGCTCGACGCCCTGCTGTCCAACGGCGGGCCGGACTCGCCAGGACACTGACCTGCGAGAACGCTCCGGTGGACCCCCGGGGGAAGAGGGTGGGGGACCCCCCCCTGCACACCCCCTCCGGACGTCCGCTAGAGTTCTTCTCGTAACGCGGACGTGGCTCAGCTGGTAGAGCATCACCTTGCCAAGGTGAGGGTCGCGGGTTCGAATCCCGTCGTCCGCTCGGAACCTCGGGCACCGGTCGAGAGATCGGTGCCCGCGTGCGGTGGAGTGGCCGAGAGGCGAGGCAACGGCCTGCAAAGCCGTCTACACGGGTTCAAATCCCGTCTCCACCTCGTCGCTTCCTCGCGGGGCACGAGCGCGGAGGAGGGTCCGGTCGTCAGGCCGGAAAAGGGCGATTGGCGCAGCGGTAGCGCGCTTCCCTGACACGGAAGAGGTCACTGGTTCGATCCCAGTATCGCCCACCACGACAGCAGAGCCCCGGGGCTCGGCCCGGGGCTCTGCTGCGTCTCGGGACGGCGTGCCCGTGGCCGGCGCACGTGATCGAGCTCGCACCACCGCACGGCGACGATTCCCCGGGCGGCCGGCGCTCAGCTCCGCAGCGGCTCGACCCGCTCGGCCCAGAAGCGCCCGACCTGCTCGGCCAGCTGCTCCAGGGACCCGCTGTTGTCCAGGACGACGTCGGCAACCGCGCGCCGCTGCTCGTCACTCGCCTGCGTGGCGATCCGGGCACGCGCGTCGGCCTCAGTGAGGCCCCGCCCGACCAGCCGGGCGAGGCGCGTCGACAGGTCGGCCTCCACGACGACGATGAGGTCGTAGGTTCCCGCCTGCCCGGTCTCCACGAGCAGGGGGACGTCGTTGACGACGACGGCGTCGTCCGGCGCCGTGGCGACCAGCTCGGCGGACCGCTGCCGCACCATCGGGTGGACCAGCGCATCGAGCCGACGGCGGGCCTCCTCGTCGGAGAACACGATCGCCGCCAGTGCGGCGCGGTCGAGGGAGCCGTCGGCCGCGAGCACCCCGTCGCCGAACGCGGCCGCGACCGCGGCGAGCCCCGGGGTGCCCGGCTCGAGCACCTCCCGCGCGATCCGGTCGGCGTCCACGACCACCGCGCCCCGTTCGGCCAGCAACCGGGCCACGGTGCTCTTGCCCGAACCGATGCCACCCGTGAGTCCGATCCTCAGCACGCACGGACAGTAGCGACCGCCCGGACGCAGATCACGGAGAGGTAACACGCCGCCGACGCGCCGGGCGCGTCGCAGCAGTCACACGCGCACCACCGTTAACGTCTGCCCCGGCGATCTTCCCCGCCGAGAGAGGCAGAACGAGAACATGTCACGTCACACGCCCGTCGCATCCCCGTCGTCCCGCGCCGCCGGCCGGCACCGGCTCGGTGCTGCCTCGGGCGTGCGCTGCGCCGACATCCCCGCCGTCCGCGAGCGGATGCAGTACCAGCGCCCCGCCGTCGCCCACCGCAGCTCGCTGCTGCGCTGGATGTTCTCCACGCCGACCACCGGCCGCCACACCTGGAGCTTCCTCGCCGGCTCCGGCGGCCGCCCCCGCACGGCGTTCGCCATCATCCTGAGCCTCTGAAAGAGGACCCTCCAGCAGGGTCGATCGACGACGCGAAGGGCCCGTGGACACCGTCCACGGGCCCTTCGCCGTGCTCGCACCCAAGCCGACGCACCCGCGCGGGCTCGGACAGCAGCCGGGAACGCCAGAGGCCCAGGACCGCTCGGGTCCTGGGCCTCTGACGTTCAGCGCTGGCGGGTCAGACCCTCAGGTCACTCCCCGCCGGCCAGCTTGGCACGCAGCGCGGCGAGCGCCTCGTCGCTGGCCAGCGTGCCGCCGGTGCTGGCCGGGGCGTCCGGACCGGCAGCGTCGTCGCTGGAGTAGCTGCCGCCCGCCGCAGCCTCGGCGTCGGCCTCCTTGGCCGCGGCGATCTGCTTGCGGTGCGCCTCGTAGCGCGCCTGGGCCTCGGCGTACTGCCGCTCCCACGCCTCGCGGGCCTCGTCGTAACCCTCGAGCCACTCGCCGGTCTCGGCGTCGAAGCCCTCGGGGTAGATGTAGTTGCCCTGCTCGTCGTAGGACGCAGCCATGCCGTAGGCGGCCGGGTCGAAGGTCTCCTCGTCGCCGACGACGCCCTCGTTGGCCTGCTTGAGCGACAGCGAGATGCGGCGGCGGTCCAGGTCGATGTCGATGACCTTGACCAGGATCTCGTCGCCGACCTGCACGACCTGCTCCGGGATCTCCACGTGGCGCTCGGCCAGCTCGGAGATGTGCACCAGGCCCTCGATGCCCTCGTCGACGCGCACGAACGCGCCGAAGGGAACCAGCTTGGTGACCTTGCCGGGGACGACCTGCCCGATCTGGTGGGTGCGGGCGAACTGACGCCACGGGTCCTCCTGCGTCGCCTTCAGCGACAGGGAGACCCGCTCGCGGTCCAGGTCGACGTCGAGGACCTCGACGGTGACCTCCTGGCCCACCTCGACGACCTCGGACGGGTGGTCGATGTGCTTCCACGACAGCTCGGAGACGTGCACCAGGCCGTCGACGCCGCCCAGGTCCACGAACGCACCGAAGTTGACGATCGAGGAGACGACACCCGAACGGACCTGACCCTTGGCGAGCTTGTTGAGGAACTCGCTGCGGACCTCGGACTGGGTCTGCTCCAGCCACTGGCGGCGGGACAGGACCACGTTGTTGCGGTTCTTGTCCAGCTCGATGATCTTCGCCTCGAGCTCGCGACCCACGTAGGGCTGCAGGTCGCGGACGCGGCGCATCTCGACCAGCGACGCCGGGAGGAACCCGCGCAGGCCGATGTCCAGGATGAGGCCACCCTTGACGACCTCGATGACGGTGCCGGTGACGACCTCGTCGGCTTCCTTCTTGGCCTCGATCGTGCCCCAGGCGCGCTCGTACTGCGCACGCTTCTTGGAGAGGATCAGCCGCCCTTCCTTGTCCTCCTTCTGGAGGACCAGGGCTTCCACCTCGTCGCCGACGCTGACGACCTCGTTCGGGTCGACGTCGTGCTTGATGGACAGCTCGCGCGAGGGGATGACGCCCTCGGTCTTGTAGCCGATGTCCAGCAGCACCTCGTCCCGGTCCACCTTGACGATGACGCCCTCGACGATGTCGCCATCGTTGAAGTACTTGATCGTCTGGTCGATCGCCGCGAGGAAGTCCTCGGCGGTACCGATGTCGTTGATGGCGACCTGGGGAGTGCTGGAAGGACGGACCTGAGTGGAGGTCATGTGGTTGGTTGCTCCGGACGGTTTATGCGTAGGGACAGGACGACCCGCGGCCGTCGGACCGCGGGGAGGTACAGCGGGGAGAACCGGCGCGGGCATTCCCGGAAAGGGAAGGGCACGACAGACCTCTGGCGCGTCTCCATGGTACGGACGCCGGGCGCGTCCGGTCCACCTGGGTGGGAGCGGTCTTCCCCGGTCGGCGGCGTGTCACCATCGGCGTGTCATGGACGCATCCTCCGCCGGCCCGCCCCTCCCCCTCGGCAGCGACGGCTACCCGGCCGCCGGGGGCGTCGCCCGCCGCCCGGCGGGCACCGCGGAGTCGGTGCGCGCCAACCGCCGCTGGTGGGACGCGGCCGCGCCGGCCTACCTCGCCGAGCACGGCCCCGACCTGGGGGACGCCGACTTCCTCTGGTGCCCCGAGGGGCTGCGGGAGGCCGATGCGCACCTGCTGGGCGACGTCGCCGGCCGGCGGGTGCTCGAGATCGGCTGCGGCTCCGCGCCCTGCGCCCGGTGGCTGCGGACGGCCGGAGCGGAGGTCGTGGCCATGGACCTCTCCGGCGGCATGCTCGCCCGCGCGGCGGAGCTGAACCGGTCCACGGGCATCGCCGTCCCGCTGCTGCAGGCCGACGTCGGCTCCCTCCCGGTCGCCGACGCGAGCGTCGACGTCGTGTGCTCCGCGTTCGGCGGGCTGCCCTTCGTCGCCGACGTCGAGGGGGCGCTGCGCGAGGTGGCGCGGGTGCTGCGACCCGGCGGCCGGTTCGTCGCCTCGGTCAACCACCCGATGCGCTGGCCGTTCCCGGACTCGCCCGATCCCGAGGACCTGCGGATCGTGGCCTCCTACTTCGACCGCACGCCGTACGTGGAGACCGACGGTGCGGGCCGGGCCGTCTACGTGGAGCACCACCGCACGGTCGGCGACTGGGTGCGCGCCGTCGTCGGCTCGGGCCTGGTGCTGCAGGACCTGGTCGAGCCGGAGTGGACGCCGGGGCGCACCGAGAACTGGGGCCAGTGGTCCCCCGAGCGCGGCGCGCTGGTGCCCGGGACGTTGATCATCGTCTGCGGGAAGCCGGCGGCCTGATCCCCGCGCCGGTCACGCCTCCGCCGGCTCCCCCGCGATGGGCGGGCGCCCGCGCCGCACCCACAGCTCGTGCGCCGCGGCCGTGATCGCGGCCGCCAGCGGGACGAACAGCAGCGCGCCGGCGATCCCCCACAGGACGCCGCCGACCGTGACGGCGATCAGCACGGTGACGGCGTTGAGCGGCAGGCGGTTCCTCATCACCCACGGCTCGACGACGTCGTTGCCGATCTGCTGGACGACCACCACCAGCGCCAGCACCAACAGCGCCGTCGTCAGCCCGCCGGAGCCGTAGGCGACGGCCACCGCGAGGAGGCCGGCGACGAAGGCGCCGATCGTGGGGATGTAGGAGGCGAGGAACTGCAGCACGGCCAGCGTGAGCGCCAGCGGGACGCCGATGAGCAGCAGCCCGGCGCCGATGCCGACCGCGTCGAACAGCGCCACGACCGTCAGCCCGCGCACGTAACCGCCGACCGTCGTCCAGGCGGCGCGACCGGCGGCGTCGACGTCCTCGCGCACCCGGCCGGCCAACTTGCCCAGCAGCCAGCTCCACATGCCGGCCCCACCGACCAGGAAGAGGAAGGCCAGCACCACGGTGAGGAAGGCGGCGATCAGCACCTCGGCGGCGGTCTGGGCGGGGCCGAGGAGATCGCCGGCGCTCGCGCCCCCGGCCCCCGAGCCGCCACCGGAGGAGTTCGCCCACGGCACCTGGATGCCGAACCGCTCCGACAGCTGCCCGGTGACCTGCTGGAACTGGTCGCGCAGCTGGGGCAGCTGATCGACGATGCGGGCGCCCAGCCCGGCGGCGATCCCGGCCACCGCCGCCAGCAGCAGGGCGAGGGCGCCCAGAGCACCCAGCCAGCGCGGAACGCCCGTGCGCTCGGCCCACCCCACCGCGGGCGCGGCGACACCGGCCAGCAGCAGCGCCACGGCCACGGCCACCAGGGGCAGGGTGAGCCGGACCGCGAACCCGGCGAGCAACCACAGCAGGACCGCCAGCACGAGCAGCCGGCCACCCACGGCCGCCGACCGGGCCAGCCAGGGCGGGACCGGCTGCTGCTCGGGACCGGGCGTGCGTGGAGAGCTCATGCCTCCGACATGATCAGCAGCGCGGGAGCTGACACATCGGCCCGGGAGGGGCTCAGTGCGCGGCGGCGTCCCAGCTCGGCCCGACGCCGACCGAGACCTCCAGCGGCACCGAGAGCTGGGCGGCCCCGGCCATCTCCCGGCGGACCAGCGCCTCCAGGGCGTCCTGCTCCCCCGGCGCGACCTCGAGCACGAGCTCGTCGTGGACCTGGAGCAGCATCCGGGACCGCAGTCCCTCGGCGGCGATCGCCTTCTCCACGTTGAGCATCGCGACCTTGATCACGTCGGCGGCGGAGCCCTGGATGGGCGCGTTGAGCGCCATCCGCTCGGCCATCTGCCGGCGCTGCCCGTTGTCGCTGGTGAGGTCGGGCAGGTAGCGCCTGCGGCCCAGGGTGGTCTCGGTGTAGCCGGTCTGCCGGGCGTCGTCCACGACGCCGTCGAGGTAGTCGCGGATGCCGCCGAAGCGCTCGAAGTAGGCGTGCATCTGCTCGCGCGCCTCCTCCACGGAGATGCGCAGCTGCCCGGACAGCCCGTAGGCGGAGAGGCCGTAGGCCAGGCCGTAGCTCATCGCCTTGATCCGGCGCCGCATCTCCGGGTCGACCTCCTCGATCGGGATGTCGAACGCCTTGGACGCGACGAAGGAGTGCAGGTCCTCCCCCGAGGTGAACGCCTCGATGAGCCCCTCGTCGCCGGAGAGGTGCGCCATGATCCGCATCTCGATCTGGCTGTAGTCCGCCGTCATGAGCGACTCGTAGCCCTGGCCCACGACGAACGCCTGCCGGATCCGGCGGCCCTCGGCGGTGCGGATCGGGATGTTCTGCAGGTTCGGGTCGGTCGAGGAGAGCCGGCCGGTGGCCGCGATCGTCTGCTGGAACGTGGTGTGGATGCGGCCCGCGTCGTCGACCATCGGGATGAGGCCGTCGATGACGGTGCGCAGCCGCGTGACGTCGCGGTGGCGGAGCAGGTGCTCCAGGAACGGGTGCCCGGTCGTGGCCAGCAGGCCGGTCAGCGCCTCGGCGTCGGTGGTGTAGCCGGTCTTGTTCTTCTTGGTCTTGGGCAGACCCAGCTCGTCGAAGAGCACCGCCTGCAGCTGCTTCGGGGAACCGAGGTTCACCTCCCGGCCGATGACGGCGTAGCACTCGGCCGCCGCCGCGGCGACGCCGTCGGCGAACTCCTTCTGCAGGTCGTGCAGGAACTCCAGGTCCGCGGCGATGCCCCGGTACTCCATCGCGGCGAGCACCCGGGTGAGCGGCAGCTCGATCTCGCCGAGCAGGTGGCCGCCACCGCGCTGGCCGAGCACCTGCTCCAGCGCATCGGAGAGGTCGTTGACCGCGACGGCCTTGAGGACGTCGGCCTTCGCGGCCTCGGCGGCCCGGTCGTCCTCGCTGGGCCCGAGCCCGTCCAGGGTGAGCTGACCGTCGGCCTCGGCGGCGTCCTTCAGCTCCCGGCGCAGGTAACGCACCGCGAGGTCGCCCAGGTCGAACGAGCGCTGCCCGGGCAGTGCGAGGTAGGCGGCCAGCGCGGTGTCGCTGACGACCCCGGCGAGCTCCCACCCGCGCGCCCAGATGGCCAGCAGCGGGCCCTTCACCTCGTGCACGACCTTGGGGCGCTCGGCGTCGGACAGCCACGCGGCGAGCGCCTGCTCGTCGGCGACGTCCAGGGCCGGGCCGAGGTCGACGAAGGCGGTGTGGTCGTCCGCGGCGGCCAGCGCCAGCCCGGTGAGCTCACCGGTGCCGCGACCCCACGTGCCGCGGAAGATGACGCCGGTCTGCCCGGTGCGGGCGTGGGCGTCCAGCCAGGAGCCGAGCTCGCCGGCCGGGACCTCGTCGACGGTGACGTCGAAGCCGCCCTCGACCTCCGGCTCGGCGCTGGTCAGCGTGGCGAACAGCCGGTCGCGCAGCACGCGGAACTGCAGGTTGTCGAAGAGGGTGTGCACCTCGTTGCGGTCCCAGGCCTGGACGGCGAGGTCCTGCGGCCCGACCTCGAGGGGAACCTGCCGGTCGAGCTCGGTGAGGCGCCGGTTCTGCAGCACGGAGGAGAGGTGCTCGCGCAGCTTCTCCCCCACCTTGCCCTTGACCGTGTCGACCTGGTCGACCAGGGCGTCGAGGGAGCCGTACTCCCGCACCCACTTGGCGGCGGTCTTCTCACCGACGCTCGGGATGCTGGGCAGGTTGTCGCTCGGGTCCCCCCGGAGGGCGGCGAAGTCGGGGTACTGCACGGGGCTCAGCCCGTACTTGGCCTCGACCTCCTCCGGCGTGAACCGGGTCATGTCCGAGACGCCCTTGCGCGGGTAGAGCACGGTGACGTGCTCGTTGACCAGCTGCAGCGCGTCGCGGTCGCCGGTGGCGATCAGCACGTCCATGCCGTGCTCCACCGCCTGCACGGTGAGCGTGGCGATGACGTCGTCGGCCTCGTAGCCCTCGGCGGTGATCACCGGGACCCGGAGCGCGCCGAGCACCTCCTGGACGAGGCTCACCTGGCCGCGGAAGTCGGTCGGGCTCTCGGCCCGGTTGGCCTTGTACTCCGCGTAGATCTCGCTGCGGAAGGTCTTCCGGCCGACGTCGAAGGCGACGGCGAGGTGGGTGGGCTGCTCGTCGCGCAGGATGTTGATCAGCATCGACGTGAAGCCGTAGACGGCGTTCGTCGGCTGGCCCGTGGTGGTCGAGAAGTTCTCCACCGGCAGCGCGAAGAACGCGCGGTAGGCCAGCGAGTGCCCGTCGAGCAGGAGCAGGCGCGGGCGCGTGCCCGTGCTCGAGGGGGCGGCGGGCGCGGAGGTGGCAACCGGAGCGGACATCGTCGACGATCCTAGGGGCGGCTCCCGACAGAACCGGGGCGCCGACCGCTGGCTACGGTGCCAGCCGTGACCACCCCTCCCCCGGACTGGCTGCCCGACGGCATCAGCAGCCCTCTCGACGACAAGCTCGGCGTGCGGATCACCGACTGGAACCCCGACCGGCTGGTCGCCACGATGCCGGTCGCCGGCAACGAGCAGCCCTTCGGTCTGCTGCACGGCGGGGCCACCTGCACGCTCGCCGAGACGATCGGGTCCATGGCCGCGGCCGTCGGCGCCGGCCCGGACCGGCAGGTAGTCGGCATCGAGCTCAACGTCAGCTATCTCCGCGCGGCGACGGCCGGCACGGTGACGGCCGTCTGCACGCCGGTGCGCCGTGGGCGGACGCTCTCCACCTTCCTGATCGACATCACCGACGACCAGGGCCGTCGGACCGCCACCGCACGGCTGACCTGCATGTCGATGGCCGCGCGGGGCTGAGCCCGCCGGATCGGCCGCGTCCCCCGCCCGGTCTACATCTCGCGACTGTCCGCAACGCCCGCAGCACGGCGTGTCGCGGAAAGGTCACAGCTCGGCGCACGGTGGCGGCTTGACCGCGCAACTGCGTTAGGTTCCTGCCTCAACGAATCCGCCGAGGAGGTCGAGTGACGCACCCGACGGACCGTGTCCGCCGGCACGGTCGACGATGCAGGCCCGCACGCGCGTGGTCTGGGAAGCCGGCCGGCACACCGGGGAGCGGCGGCCTCACGGCCCTGCGCCTGCTGCTGGTCGCGCTGTTCACCGCCGGCCTCGCCACGCTGACCCCGGGCGCCGCGCACGCAGCGGAGGACCCGGCGGAGACCGCGAGCGAGCAGGTCTCCGGCACCCTGCGCACCAGCCTCAGCGGCCCCATCGAGGGGGTCGAGGTCGTCGTCACCACGCCGGACGGCGACGAGGTCGGCACCGACGAGACCGACGAGAACGGCCGGTTCGCCGTCGAGCTGCCCGGCCCCGGCGAGTACACGGTCACCGTCCCCGAGGACGCGCTCCCCGAGGGGGTCGAGTTCAACTCGGGCAACAGCCGGACCGTCACCGTCGACCCCGGTCGCAACCAGGGCGTCATCATCGGCCTCGACGACGGCAGCCGGAACTCCGGCGGCGGCACGGTCCGGTGGGTCCAGCTGCTGGTGGACGGCCTGCGCTTCGGCCTGCTGATCGCCATGGCCGCGGTCGGCCTGTCGCTGATCTTCGGGACGACCGGCCTGACCAACTTCGCGCACGGGGAGCTGGTGACCATCGGCGCCATCGCCGCCTGGTTCATCAACGTCGAGGGCGGGGTGCCGCTGATCCCGGCCGCGTTGCTGGCGATGGTGATCGGCGCGGTCGTGGGCCTGCTCAACGAGCGCCTGCTGTGGCGGCCGCTGCGCAGCCGGGGCACCGGCCTGGTGGCCGCCCTGGTCATCTCGATCGGCCTCTCGCTGCTGCTGCGCTACGCCTACCAGATCTTCTTCGGGGGCAGCTCGCAGGCGTACGCCGACTACCGCGGGCAGCGCGCCGTCGACTACGGCCCGTTCAACATGACCGACAAGGACCTCTACTCGATCGTCATCGCGCTGGTCGTACTCCTGCTGGTCGCGCTGATGCTGCAGCGGACCACGATGGGCAAGGCGATGCGCGCGGTGGCCGACAACCGCGATCTCGCGGCGTCGTCGGGCATCGACGTGAACCGGGTGATCCTGGTCGTCTGGATGATGGGCGGCGCGCTGGCCGCGCTGGGCGGCGTGCTGCTCGGGCTGTCCGACGAGGTCCAGTGGGACATGGGCTTCCGGCTGCTCCTCCTGATGTTCGCCGGGGTGACCCTGGGCGGGCTCGGCACCGCCTACGGCGCGCTGGTCGGGAGCATCGTCGTGGGCGTCTTCGTGCAGATGTCCACGCTGGTCATCCCCAACGACGTCAAGTACGTCGGCGGGCTCCTGCTGCTGATCGTGATCCTCATGGTCCGACCGCAGGGCATCCTCGGCAGCCGGGTTCGGGTGGGTTGAGCAATGGGTGAGTTCATCGACGCGCTGGCGATCGCGGTCAAGGCAGGAATCGGCTTCCAGGCCGTCTTCCTGGCCCTCCTGGCGCTCGGCATCAACATGCAGTTCGGCTACGCCGGACTGCTCAACTTCGGCCAGATCGCCTTCGCCATGGTCGGCGCCTACGGGATCGCGGTCTCGGTCAGCCAGTGGGGGCTGAACTTCTGGGTCGGGGTCGCCATCGGGCTCGCCGCCGCGGTGGTCCTGGCGCTCCTGCTGGGCCTCCCCACGCTGCGGCTGCGCGCGGACTACCTCGCCATCGCGACCATCGCGACGGCGGAGGGGCTGCGGCTGCTGTTCCGCTCGGTGTCGGCGACGCCGGTCACCAACGGCTCCCGCGGCATCTCCGGCTTCAACCGCGGCTTCGTGGAGCTGGCCCCGTGGGACACCAGCCGCCGCTACCGCCTGCTCGGCACCTTCTGGAGCGGTGCGGACCTGTGGGTGACGGCGGTGGGCTGGACGCTGGTCGCCCTCGGCTGCCTGCTGGTGTGGGGCCTGGTCCGCAGCCCGTGGGGCCGGGTCGTGAAGTCGATCCGCGAGGACGAGGACGCCGTCCGCGCGCTCGGCAAGAACGTGTACGTCTACAAGATGCAGGCGCTGGTCCTCGGCGGCGTCTTCGGTGCCCTCGGGGGCATGGTCTACGCCCTCGGCACCGGGTCGGCGACCCCGGACCAGTACCAGAACGCCAACACGTTCCTCGCCTACGTGGCGCTCATCCTGGGCGGCGCCGCGCGCGTGCTCGGGCCCGTCGTGGGCGCCATGCTGATGTACTTCATCATCCAGTTCGCCGACTCCGGTCTCCGGAGCATGATCGAGACCGGCGTCATCCCCGAGGGCCTGCTGTCGACGACCGACGTCGCCCAGATCCGCTTCGTCATCATCGGTCTCGGGCTGATCCTGCTGCTGGTGTTCCGCCCGCAGGGGATCTTCGGCGACCGACGAGAGGTGATGCTCGATGCCCGCTGAGCCCATCCCCACCGGCGCCACGGCGTCCGGCGCCCGCATGCTGGCCCGCGAGGCGCTGCGCGACGTGCCCTGGGAAGTCGGCGTCGCCAAGCCCGACCCGGCGATCGTCGTCGACGGGGTGACCCGCACCTTCGGCGGGCTGACCGCCGTGTCGGTCGACCACCTGGAGGTCCAGCGCGGCGGGATCACCGGGCTGATCGGCCCCAACGGGGCCGGGAAGACCACGTTGTTCAACCTGCTCACCGGGTTCGACCAGCCCGACAGCGGGACCTGGTCCTTCGACGGGCGGCCGCTGGGCAAGATGGCGTCGCACCAGGTGGCCCGGCTCGGCGTCGTGCGCACCTTCCAGCTCACCAAGGCGCTCTCCCGGCTCACCGTGCTGCAGAACATGCTGCTCGGCGCCCAGGGGCAGAAGGGCGAGGGCTTCTTCTCGGCGCTCGTCCCCGGGCTGTGGCGGGCGCAGGAGCGGGCCAACACCGAGAAGGCGCTGGAACTGCTCCGACGGTTCAAGCTCGACGCCAAGAAGGACGAGTTCGCCGGCACCCTGTCCGGTGGTCAGCGCAAGCTCCTCGAGATGGCCCGGGCGCTGATGAGCGACCCGAAGGTGGTCATGCTCGACGAGCCGATGGCCGGCGTGAACCCGGCCCTGACCCAGAGCCTGCTCGGGCACGTCAAGGACCTGCGCGAGCAGGGCATGACGGTCATCTTCGTCGAGCACGACATGGACGTGGTCCGCGACATCAGCGACTGGGTCGTGGTGATGGCCGCGGGCAACGTGATCGCGGAGGGGCCGCCGGAGTCGATCAGCCAGAACCAGGCCGTGGTCGACGCCTACCTCGGCGCCCACCACGACGCCCCCCTCAGCCTCGAGGAGGAGGACGCGCAGCTCGCCGAGGCCGAGGACACGATCGCGCGGCAGCAGGGCCGGGGCGGGGACACCCTCCGCTCCGACGGCACGCACCGGAAGGGCGGCGACCGATGACGATCGATCCGGGCGCGGGCGGGGACCCGCGCACCAGCACGAACCCCGAGTACGAGTTCGACCGGCCGGTCGACCAGGGCACCGGCGCGCCGGTCGCCACGGGAGAGGACGGCCCCACGGCCGGCGTCTCCCCCGCCGAGCTCGCCGCCACCCGGCCCGAGCACACCCGGCTGGCCGAGGGCGCCCTGGTGCGGGCCGACGAGCTCGTCGCCGGCTACGTCCCCGGGGTGAACATCCTCAACGGGTGCGACTTCTACCTGCAGGAGGGCGAGCTGGTCGGCATCATCGGCCCCAACGGGGCCGGGAAGTCGACGCTGCTCAAGGCCCTCTTCGGGCTGATCCCGGTGCGCTCGGGCACGGTGACGCTGCGCGGGGAGGACATCACCTCCGCGCCCGCGCACCGGCTGGTGTCCCTCGGTGTGGGTTACGTGCCGCAGAACAACAACGTGTTCCCCTCGCTCACCATCGAGGAGAACATGCAGATGGGCGCCTACCTGCGGCCCAAGGTGTTCAAGGAGCGGTTCGACTACGTCGCCGAGCTGTTCCCCATGCTCGGTGAGCGGCGTCGGATCAAGGCGGGCTCGCTCTCCGGCGGCGAGCGGCAGATGGTCGCCATGGGCCGGGCGCTGATGATGGAGCCGTCGGTGCTGCTGCTCGACGAGCCCTCGGCCGGCCTCTCCCCCGTGTACCAGGACGAGGTGTTCATCCGGTGCCGCCGGATCAACGCCACCGGGGTCTCGATCATCATGGTCGAGCAGAACGCCCGGCGCTGCCTGCAGATCTGCGACCGCGGCTACGTCCTCGACCAGGGGCGCAACGCCTACACCGCGACCGGCGAGTCGCTGATGCACGACCCGAAGGTCATCGAGCTCTACCTCGGGACGCTGGCCAAGGCGCACTGACCCCCGCTCGGCACGCACACGGCGCCGGCACCCCGCACGGGGTGCCGGCGCCGTCGTCGTCCTGACCGGTGCGCCGCGGGTGGCCCCGGGCCCGTGGTCGCGACCCCAGGCGTCTGCCACCGCGGCGACGACCGCACGGCTGCGGCGACGGCGCGCAGCGGTGTGCACTGCGACCGGGCAGACGCACAGGGGCCCGGCACCGATGCGGTACCGGGCCCCTGGTGGCTGTCAGCGGATCAGCGATCCGCTCGCCGGGTTCAGCCGCGCGCCGGGCCGATGCCCTGCGCGTTGAGCCCCTCGATGATCCGGGCGGACTCGTCGAAGCCGATGACCACGATGGCGTCGGGGTTGAGGTCGACCATCTGCTGCACCTCGGCGTCGTAGTTCGCCGCCGTGGGGTCGTAGATGACCAGCTCGATGCTGTCCTCCGCCAGCCCGCTGCTCACCAGGTTGTCGACGGTGTTCTCCGCCAGCCCGGTGCCGTAGGAGTCGTTGCGGGCGAGGATCCCGACGGTGCTCACACCGTCAGCGATGATCTCGTCGGCCAGGGCGCGAGCCTGCAGCGTGTCCGGCGGGGCGGTGCGGAAGTACAGCCCGCCGTCGTCGTAGTTGGTGAACTCGTCGGACGTGTTCGCCGGCGAGATCTGCACGACACCGGCACCGGTGACCTTGTCGATGACCGTCCGGGTGACGGCCGAGGACGCCGCACCGACGATCACGTCGACGTTCTGCTGCAGCAGGGCGTCGACCGACTGGGTCGCGATGTCGGTCGAGGTGTCACCGGAGTCACGCTGGATGAGCTGCACCGGCTGGCCGAGCACGCCGCCGACCCCGTTGATCTCCTGGACGGCCAGCTCGGCGGCGGCGATCTCCGGGGGGCCTAGGAAGGCCAGGTCGCCGGTCTGCGGGAGCAGGGTGCCGATGACGAGCGGGTCGTCGGAGGTGGCGCCCGGCGGGGCCGGCGCAGGGCCCTCGTCCTCCGCGGCGTTCGCCTCGTCGCCGGCGAGCACGAACTCGGTCTCGTCGGCGGCGATCGTGTTGTCGTCGCCGAACTGCAGGATGCCGAAGCTGGCCACGGAGGGCTCACCGGGCGCGGCGAAGGCCAGCGGGCCGGAGACGCCGTCGTAGTCGGGGTTGCCCCCGGCGTTGACGATCTCCTGACAGGAGGCGAAGTCCGTGCAGGTCTCCCCGCCGAAGGTCACGCCGTTGATGTAGGGGGCGAACACGGCGGGGTCGGCGCTGCCCGCCAGCGACGCGGCGATCGCGGAGATCATGATCGCGTCGTAGGTCTCGCCGGCGTAGTTGAAGTCGACCAGGTTCGGGTCGACCTCGAGCAGCCGGTTGGTGAAGTCCTCACCCAGGTCGGTCAGGGGCGTGGTGCCCTTCATCCCGGCGAGCGCGCCCTCCTCGGTGAACGACTCCCCGAGCGCGTTGCCCATGTTGCCGTCGGTGCCGTAGACGTTGACCTGCTTCTCGCCGCTGTCGCCGCCGCCCTCGGCCGACGTGCCACCGTCCTCGTCGCCGCCACCGCAGGCGGTCAGCGCGAGCAGGGCGGCACCGGTGACGGCGATGCTGCGGGCAGTAGTGCCAGTGCGCATCAAATGACTCCCAGTGTCATCAGTGCGCCCGGCGCCGGCGCGCGTACGCGACGACCGCCGACCGGGCGCCGATCGGTGCGCAGAACCTAGCTGCCGTCCGGAAGGTTGCACCCGGCCCGAGAGGGACCGTGATGAGGTCGTGACCTCGGTGTCCGCATGGTGGAACCGCGGGCACGGTCGGTGATCGCCAGGCGACGCTGCGGCGCGACAGACCTGCCGGAACGCCGTCCGGGATCAGGCGGTGCTGTCGTCGGGCGTCGCGGTGGCCGTCAGGATCGACTCCGCGAGGGCCTTCATGCTGGTCCGCTGGTTCATGGCGGTGCGCTGGATCCAGCGGAACGCCTCGGCCTCGGTCATGCCCTGGTCGGCCATCAGCCGGCCCTTCGCCCGCTCGACGACCTTGCGGGTCTCCAGCCGCTCCTCGAGCGACTTCACCTCGCCGTCGAGCGCGGTCATCTCGGCGAACCGGCCCCGCGCCACCTCGATGGCCGGCACGAGGTCGTTCTTGGAGAACGGCTTGACCAGGTACGCCATCGCCCCGGCGTCGCGCGCCCGCTCCACCAGCTCGCGCTGGCTGAACGCGGTGAGCACGATGACCGGCGCCACGCGGGCCGAGGCGATCTGCTCGGCGGCGGAGAGCCCGTCGAGCACCGGCATCTGGATGTCGAGGATGACCAGGTCGGGGCGGAGCTCCTCGGCGCGTTCCACGGCCTGCTGGCCGTCACCGACCTCGGCGACGACCAGATACCCCTCCTCCTCGAGCATCTCCTTGAGGTCGAGACGGATCAACGCCTCGTCCTCGGCGATCAGAACCCGGATCGGCTCGCTGCTCACGGGGTGGCAGCCTATCGGCGTGGGCGCCGGCCCACCGCCCGGCTACTCTTCTCGGGCGCCGGTCGCACCTGGCCGGCACGCCCCCGTACCCCAATCGGCAGAGGGAGCGGATTCAAAACCCGCGCAGTGTGCGTTCGAGTCGCACCGGGGGCACCGAGCGGTCACCGTTCCACCGGGTCGGCCGCCCGGCGTGCGATGGCGAGCGTGAGCAGCCCGGCGACGAGGAAGATCGCACCGAGCACCGCCCACCCCGCCGCGCCGTGCTCGACGGCGGTCGCGGTGACCACCAGCGGCGCGGCCATCGCACCGAGGGCGTAGCCGGTCTGGCTCACCCCCTGGTACGCCCCGGCGCGGCGCTCGTCGGCCAGCTCGAAGGCCAGCCCCCAACTGCCGGCCTCACCCCACATCTCGCCGGCGGTGTGCGCGAGGGCCGCGAGCACCAGCACGCCGACCGCCACCACGACGCCGCCGAGGCCGGCCGCCGCGTACAGCGCGCACGCCACCGCCAGCATGGCCCCGGCCAGCGCCACGGCGCGCCCGGCGGTGGGGATGTCGTGGGTGCCGCGCGCGGCCCGGACCTGGAAGAGCGCGATGAGCACCGTGTTCAGCACGAGGAGCACCGAGACGGTCACCGGGGGCGCGGCCGTCCCGCCGGCCACCCAGAGCGGGACGCCGACGGTCTGCAACCCGAAGTGCATGGCGAGGACCGCGTTGAGGCCGGCGACGGCCAGGTAGCGCCCGTCCCGCAGCGGCGAGCGACCTCCCGGCGCCTGCGCGAGCGTGACGGCCGGGGTGTCGCCGCAGCGCCCCCGCACGAGCGCCGGGAGGCCGAGCAGCGGCAGGCAGGAGAGCAGCACGAGGACGCCGACCGCGGCGAGCGTGGCCCGGTAGGCGCCCGCGGTGTCGTGCAGCAGCGCACCCGCGGCCAGGCAGGTGCCCAGGCCGATGAAGACGTTGGTCACCACCCGCAGCCGCGCCCGCACGCCGACGCGGTCCGCGCCGGGGAAGCACCTGGCCAGCAGTGCGGAGCGGGCGGTGCCCTGGACCTCGCGGAACCCGACCGCACAGCAGGCGGTGAGGACGAACGCGACCGCGCTCGTCGCGATGCCGTACGCCAGCAGTGCCACGCCCTGGGCGGCGGTCGCCGCCAGCAGGACGCGTTCCGCGCCGACGCGGTCGGCGAGGTAGCCGGCACCGAAGCTGCCGGCCACGCCGACGGCTCCGGCGACGACGAGTCCTAGCCCCACCGTGGTGGGCGCCAGGCCGACGACCCGGGTGAAGAAGAGCGCGCTGACGCTGTAGAACAGCCCGCTGCTGAGCGACCCGGCCATGGTGGACCAGGTCAGCGCCCGGGCCAGCGGGTCGGACGGGCGCAGCGTGGAGGAGGCGGCCGCCGACCATCTCGCCGGCGCCGCCGCGATCGCGGAGGGCACGGGGGAGTTCTGCCAGCCGGAGACGGGAAGACCGATCGATGTAGCGTTGTACTTCATGATCCGCTACGAGCTGGCCGGGATGGACCTGGCGGACGTCCGCTTCGCCATCTCGCCGCTCAACGAGCTCGTCTTCTCCCTGCGGGCGTGGCGCGACCCCGGCCGCTACCCGCTGCACCTGCCCTGGCTGCACCGCGTCGAGGCCGCACGCCCGGACCTCGACGGGGACGTGCTGCTGGCCCTGACCAACGAGGAGCTGTGGACGCCGGACTTCCTCACCCCGCGGCCGCACTCCCCGCTGACCCGGATCGAGGAGGAGCTCCGCGCAGTGGCGGACACCGACCCCGCGGTCGTCGTCCGCGACCTCCGCGTGCTGCACGACCCCCTGCCGCCGGCGCTGCGCGGGAGCCCGCAGGCGGTGCGCGCCCGGATCGTCGACGCGCTGCTCGGGTACTGGGAGCGATCGTTCGCCGAGGACGCGTGGCCGCGGATGCGCGCGGTGCTCGAGGCCGACGTCGTCCACCGCGGACGGGAACTGGCCCAGCGCGGGATGGCGCACACGTTCGCCCACCTCGGCGAGACGGTGAGCTTCGCCGACGGCGTCGTCTCGGTGCGCCTGAAAGCGGCGATCAGCTACACCCGGTCGACCAGCGGGGAGGGGCTGACGCTCGTGCCCACGCTGTTCGGGCGCACCGCCTCCGCCCCCATCTCGCCCGAGGAACCGCCGCTGGTCATGTACGCCGCCCGCGGGGTGGGCACGCTGTGGGAGAGCCGGCGGCTGACCTCTCCGGCGGCGCTCGCGGGCCTGATCGGAGCTGTCCGCGCCGGGCTGCTCACCGAGCTGGCCACCCCGTCGTCGTCCACCGAGCTCGCGGTGCGCCTGGGGGTCACCACCCCCGCGGTCAACCAGCACCTGCGCGCGCTGCGCGCCGCCGGCCTGCTCCTCTCCGCCCGGCACGGGCGCTCGGTGCTCTACCGCCGCTCCGACCTCGGCGACCGGCTCGTCGCCGGCAGCGGGCCGGACGGCCCCGGTACCGCGCCCGGGTGCCCTCCCCGGTCGCGCTGAGCGACGCAATACGGTGGCACCGTGACCGAGCCCGCGCCGCACATGACGCCCGAGCAGTTCCGGCAGCACGGCCACGAGGTGGTCGACTGGATCGCCGACTACTGGACGCGCATCGCCTCCTTCCCGGTGCGCTCGCAGGTCTCCCCCGGCGACGTCCGCGCGGCGCTGCCCGCGGATCCCCCGGAGTCGGGTGAACCGTTCTCCGCGGTGCTGGCCGATCTGGACCGCGTGGTCATGCCGGGCATCACGCACTGGCAGCACCCGGGGTTCTTCGGCTACTTCCCGGCCAACACCTCCGGCCCGTCGGTGCTCGGCGACCTGGTCTCGGCGGGCCTGGGCGTGCAGGGCATGTCCTGGGTGACCAGCCCGGCGGCGACCGAGCTGGAACAGCACGTCATGGACTGGTTCGCCGGCCTGCTGGGCCTGCCGGAGTCCTTCCTCTCCACGGGCAGCGGCGGGGGCGTCGTCCAGGACTCCAGCTCCGGGGCGAACCTCGTCGCGCTGCTGGCCGCCCTCCACCGCGCCTCCGGCGGGGCCACCGTCCGCGGCGGGGTGCAGCCCGACCGCGCCACCGTCTACGTGTCCGCCGAGACGCACTCGTCGATGGAGAAGGCCGTGCGCATCGCCGGCCTGGGCAGCGATGCGGTCCGGATCGTGGAGGTCGACGGCGACCTCGCGATGAACCCGGGGGCGCTCGCCGCCCGGCTCGAGCGGGACGTCGCCCGCGGGTACCGGCCCGTGCTGGTCTGCGCGACCATCGGCACGACGTCGACCACCGCGGTCGACCCGCTGGCCGCCATCGGTCCCATCTGCCAGCAGCACGGCGTCTGGCTGCACGTCGACGCCGCGTACGCCGGCGTGAGCGCGGTCGCCCCCGAGCTGCGCGAGTTGCAGGCCGGCGTCGAGTGGGCCGACAGCTACACCACCGACGCCCACAAGTGGCTGCTCACCGGCTTCGACGCGACGCTCTTCTGGGTCGCCGACCGGGCGGCCCTCACCGGCGCCCTGGCGATCCTCCCCGACTACCTGCGCAACGCCGCCACCGACGCCGGCGCCGTCGTCGACTACCGCGACTGGCAGATCGAGCTCGGCCGGCGCTTCCGCGCGCTCAAGCTCTGGTTCGTCCTCCGCTGGTACGGCGCGGAAGGGCTGCGCGCCCACGTCCGGGGGCACGTGGCGCTGGCCCAGGAGCTGGCCGGCTGGGCCGCGGCCGACGACCGGTTCGACGTCGTCGCACCGCACCCGCTGTCCCTGGTCTGCCTCCAGCCCCGCTGGCCGGCCGGTGTCGACGCCGACGTCGCGACGATGACGCTGCTCGACCGCCTCAACGACGGCGGCGAGGTCTTCCTGACGCACACCACCGTGCGCCGGGAGGTGGTCCTGCGCGTCGCGATCGGCTCGCCGGCGACGACGCGGGCGCACGTCGAGCGGGTGTGGGCCCTGCTGACCGAGGGCCACGACTGGCTGGCCGCCGACTTCGCCACCCAGGCCGCCGAGCAGGCCGCGGCACGCGCCGCCGAGCGCGAACGGGCCGAGCGCGAACGGGCCGAGCAGCCGGCTGCGCAGCCGGACGGGGAGCGCACCGGCGACACGGCGGGCGCGGGCCCCGCCTGAGCGGCGGGGCCGGGGCTCACCGGTCCAGGGACCGGATGAGCCCCTCCTGCGCCACGGTGGCCACGTGCCGGCCGTCGGCGGACCAGATCTGCCCGAAGCAGAGCGCGCGCCCTGCCGACGCCGCGGGGCTGTCGGTCTCGTAGAGCAGCCAGTCGTCGGCACGCACCGGCTGGTGGAACCACACGGCGTGGTCGAGGCTGGCGCCGATGAAGTCCGGCCACCCCCCGCCCAGCCGGGCGAACCCCGCCGAGAGCAGGGTCAGGTCGCTGACGAACGTCAGCGCCGCCGCCTGCACCACCGGGTCGTCCCCCAGCTCGCCGGCGACGCGGAACCAGGTCCACGACTGCGTGTGCGGCGGCGACTTGGGCGGCGCGGCGAACGGGTCCTGCTGGAAGCGCTGCTCGACGACCCGCCCCATCGCCGCCATGAACGCGGCCCGCTCGCCGTGCCGGGCCACGACCTCGTCGGTGCCCATCATCTCGTCGGGGCCGGGCGCCTCCGGCATGGGCAGGGAGTGCTCCGCCACGGCGGGCTCCCCCGCGTGGAAGTCGGCGGTGAGAGCGAAGATCGCCACGTCCTCGCCCCCGCGCCGCTGGCAGGCGATGACCCGCCGGGTGGAGAACGAGCGCCCGTCGCGGATCCGGTCGACGGAGTAGCGGATCTCCTCCGACGGGTCGCCGGGCCGGAGGAAGTAGGAGTGCAGCGAGTGCACGCCCCGCTCGCCGGGCACGGTGCGGCCCGCGGCCACGAGCGCCTGGCCGGCCACCTGCCCGCCGAAGATCCGCTGCCGCTCACTGCTCGGCGTCTTGCCGACGAACACGTCGGGCTCGCGCTCGGCGAGGTCGAGCACCGACAGCAGCGCCGCCGCCTGGGTGTCCTGCGGCCCCCCGGTCACGAGTCCGTCCCCACCTCGTGCACGCGGATGAGGTTCGTGGACCCGACCGTGTTGGGCGGGCTGCCCGCCACCACGACCACCCGGTCGCCCACCTTCAGCCGGCCGATGGACAGCAGCGAGAAGTCCACCTGCGCCACCATGTCGTCGGTGTGCTCCACCATGGGCACCAGGAAGGTCTCCACGCCCCACGACAGGGCGAGCTGGCTGCGCACCCTCGCGTCGACGGTGAACGCGAGCAGCGGCTGCCTGGGGTGCAGCGCCGCGAGCCGCCGGGCGGTCTCCCCCGTCTGCGTGAAGGTGGCCAGCGCCTTGACGTCCAGGGACTCCCCGATGTCCCGCGCCGCCCGGACGATCGCGCCGGAGCGGGACCGCGACCGCCGTGCCACCTCGGGCACCCACAGGTGGTCGCTCTCGACCGCCTCGATGATCCGGTCCATCGTCCGGACCGCGCCGATCGGGTACGCCCCGACGGAGGTCTCCCCCGAGAGCATCACCGCGTCGGCGCCGTCGAGCACGGCGTTGGCGACGTCGGAGGCCTCCGCGCGGGTCGGCCGCGAGTTGGTGATCATCGACTCGAGCATCTGGGTCGCCACGATGACCGGCTTGTTGCGCTCGCGGGCCGCCTGGATGGCCCGCTTCTGCACCAGCGGCACCTGCTCGAGGGCGAGCTCCACGCCCAGGTCCCCGCGAGCGACCATGATGCCGTCGAACGCCTCGACGATGGCATCGAGGTTGCGCACCGCCTCGGGCTTCTCCAGCTTGGCGATGACCGGGACGGAGATGTCCTCCTGGCGCATGATGTCGCGGACCAGCGCCACGTCCGCGGGCGAGCGCACGAAGGACAGCGCGATGAAGTCCACGCCGAGGTGCAGGGCGAACCGCAGGTCGCGCTCGTCCTTGTCCGACAGGGCCGGCACGCTCACCGCCACCCCGGGCAGCGAGAGCCCCTTGTTGTTCGACACCTTGCCGCCCTCGACGACGAGGCAGAAGACGTCGGGGCCCTCGACGCGGACGACGCTGAGGGAGAGGTTGCCGTCGTCCACCAGGAGCCGGTCCCCCACCCGGACGTCGTTGGCGAGGTCCTTGTAGGTGGTCGAGACCCGCTCCGCGGTGCCCTCGACGTCCTCGACGGTGATGCAGACCTCGCTGCCGGTCGCCCAGGTGACCGGACCGTCGGCGAAGGTGCCCAGCCGGATCTTGGGCCCCTGGAGGTCCGCCAGGATGGCCACGGCGTGGCCGGTGCTGTCGGAGGCCTGCCGCACCAGGTGGTAGGCGGTCGCGTGGTCCTCGTGGGAACCGTGGCTGAAGTTGAGGCGGGCGATGTCCATCCCCGACTCGACGAGGGCGGTGACCTGCTCGGCGGAGCTGGTGGCCGGACCGAGGGTGCAGACGATCTTCGCGCGGCGGGACATGGGGATAACGCTAGTGCCACGACGAACTCGGTGGCGGAGCGACCCGGGCCCGGTTCCCGCGTGTCGGTGATACCGACCGGTAGGAACCGGGCCCGGGGCTGGAGCGGGTGCTGCTACCGCAGCGCGACCGCCGTCGGGGTGACCGGCCGGGGCAGCATGGACTCCCCGGTCAGCCAGGTGTCGACGGCGGCAGCAGCGGCGCGACCCTCCGCGATCGCCCAGACGATGAGCGACTGGCCCCGGCCCATGTCGCCGGCCACGAAGACGCCGGGCACGGTGGACATGAACTCCCCGTCACGGGAGACGTTGCCCCGGCCGTCGACCTCGACGCCGAGGGTGTCGACGAGGCCCTCGCGCTGCGCCCCGGTGAAGCCCATGGCGAGGAACACCAGGTCGGCGGGGAGCTCTCGCTCGGTCCCCTCGATCTTCTGGAACCGGCCGTCGACGCGCTCGACCTCGTGGAGGAGCAGCGCGCGGACGTTGCCGTTCTCGTCGCCGAGGAACCGCTCGGTGTTGACCGAGTACAGCCGCTCGCCGCCCTCCTCGTGCGCGCTGGAGACGCGCATGATCATCGGGTAGGTCGGCCACGGGTTGCTGGCCTGGTCGCGACGGTCCGGCGGCGCCGGCATGATCTCCAGCTGCGTGACCGAGGCCGCGCCCTGGCGGTGGGCGGTGCCGAGGCAGTCGGCACCGGTGTCACCGCCACCGATGATCACGACGTGCTTGCCGTGGGCGTTGATCGGCGGGTCGTCGAGCTCGCCGAGAGCCTGGCGGTTGCCGTAGGGCAGGTACTCCATGGCCAGGTGGATGCCGGCCAGCTCACGGCCGGGAGCCGGGAGGTCGCGGCCGATGGTCGCGCCGCCGGCGAGCACCACGGCGTCGAAGTCGCCACGCAGCTGCTCGACCGACAGGTCACCCTCGCCGCTACCGCCCACCTCGACGCCGGTGACGAACCGGGTGCCCTCGGCGCGCATCTGGTCCAGCCGCCGGTCCAGGACGGACTTCTCCATCTTGAACTCGGGGATGCCGTAGCGGATCAGCCCGCCGATGCGGTCGGCCCGCTCGTAGACGGTCACGTCGTGGCCGGCCCGGGTGAGCTGCTGGCCGGCGGCCAGCCCGGCGGGGCCGGACCCGACGACGGCGACCTTCTTGCCGGTGCGCTCGGCCGAGGTCTGCGGCTGCACCCAGCCCTCGTCCCAGGCGCGGTCGATGATCTCCCACTCGATCTGCTTGATGGTGACCGGCGACTCCTGCAGGTTCAGCACGCAGGAGCCCTCGCACGGCGCCGGGCAGAGCTTCCCGGTGAACTCCGGGAAGTTGTTCGTCGCGTGCAGCCGCTCGATCGCGTCGTGCCAGTCGTCGCGGCGGGCGAGGTCGTTCCACTCCGGGATCAGGTTCGCCACCGGGCAGGCGTGGTGGCAGAACGGGATGCCGCAGTCCATGCAGCGGGCGGCCTGCTTGCGCACCTCCGCCGTCGGGAACAACGGGTCCTCCCCCTTCTGGCGCCGGGTGTAGACGTCCTTCCAGTCCAGGAGGCGGACCTCGACGGGGCGGCGCGGCGGGAGGTCGCGCTCGTACTTCAGAAAACCGGTCTGGTCAGCCACGTGCCGCCTCCATCACTGCTCGGTCCACGTCCGTACCGGCGGCCTCCGCGGCCCGTCGGGCCTCCAGTGCCCGCCGGTAGTCGCGCGGCATGATCACGCTGAACTGCTCCGACCAGCGGCCCCAGTCGGCCAGCAGCGCGGTCGCCACGGTCGACTCGGTGTCGGCCGCGTAGCGCACGAGCACGTCGCGCAGCCACTGCGCCGACTCGCCGTCCAGCGGTTCGACGTCCACCATCTCGGGGTTCACCCGGTGACGGGCCAGGTCGAGCACGTAAGCGATGCCGCCGGACATGCCGGCGGCGATGTTGCGCCCGGTCGCGCCCAGGATCACCGCGCGGCCGCCGGTCATGTACTCGAGGGCGTGGTCGCCCACGCCCTCCACGACGGCGAGCGCCCCGGAGTTGCGGACGCAGAACCGCTCGCCGACCCGGCCCCGGAGGAAGATCTCCCCGCCCGTGGCGCCGTAGCCGATGACGTTGCCGGCGATGACGTTGTCCTCGGCCGCGAACGACGCCTCGCGGGACGGCCGCACGATGATCCGGCCGCCGGACAGCCCCTTGCCGACGTAGTCGTTGGCGTCACCGAACAGCCGCATGGTGATGCCGCGCGGCACGAACGCGCCGAACGACTGCCCGGCCGACCCGCCGAAGGTGAGGTCGATCGTGCCGTCGGGCAGCCCCTCGCCGCCGAAGCGGCGGGTGACCATCGACCCCAGCATCGTGCCCACGGTGCGGTTGACGTTGCGCACCGGCAGCTCCAGGCTCACCGGTCGCGCGTCGAGCAGCGCCCCCTCGCACAGCTGGATGAGCGTCTGGTCCAGCGCCACGTCCAGGCCGTGGTCCTGGCCGCGCACGGCCCGCCGCGGCGTGCCCTCGGGCAGCTCGGGCACCACGAGCACCGGTGCGAGGTCGAGGCCCTGCGCCTTCCAGTGGTCGACGGCCTGGCGGGTGTCCAGCAGCTCGGCGTGGCCGACGGCCTCGTCGATGGACCGGAAGCCCAGCTCGGCCAGGTAGGAGCGCACCTGCTCGGCGAGGAACTCGAAGAAGGTAACCACGAACTCCGGCCGCCCGGTGAACCGCTTGCGCAGCTCCGGGTTCTGGGTGGCGACGCCGACCGGGCAGGTGTCGAGGTGGCAGACCCGCATCATGACGCAGCCGGAGACCACCAGCGGCGCGGTCGCGAAGCCGAACTCCTCGGCCCCCAGCAGCGCCGCGACGATCACGTCGCGACCGGTCTTCATCTGGCCGTCGACCTGCACCACGATGCGGTCGCGCAGCCCGTTGGCCAGCAGGGTCTGCTGGGTCTCCGCCAGACCGAGCTCCCACGGCGAGCCCGCGTGCTTCAGCGAGGTGAGCGGCGCGGCACCGGTGCCGCCGTCGAACCCGGAGATCAGGACGACGTCGGCGTGCGCCTTGCTGACACCCGCCGCGACCGTGCCGACGCCGACCTCGGCGACGAGCTTGACGTGCACCCGCGCCTGGTCGTTGGCGTTCTTCAGGTCGTGGATGAGCTGCTTGAGGTCCTCGATCGAGTAGATGTCGTGGTGCGGCGGTGGGCTGATCAGGCCGACGCCCGGCGTCGAGTGCCGGGTCCGGGCGACCCACGGGTAGACCTTGCCGCCGGGCAGCTGCCCGCCCTCGCCGGGCTTGGCGCCCTGCGCCATCTTGATCTGGATGTCGTCGGCGTTGACCAGGTACTCGCTGGTGACGCCGAACCGGCCGGAGGCCACCTGCTTGATCGCCGAGCGGCGCAGGTCGCCGTTCGGGTCGGGGGTGAACCGGTCGGGGTCCTCACCGCCCTCGCCGGTGTTCGAGCGACCGCCGAGGCGGTTCATGGCGATGGCGAGGGTCTCGTGCGCCTCCTGCGAGATCGAGCCGTAGCTCATCGCGCCGGTGTTGAAGCGCTTCACGATCTCGCTGACCGGCTCCACCTCGTCGAGCGGCACGGGCGGACGCACGCCGGTCTTCAGCGTGAACAGGCCGCGCAGCGTGGCGGCTTCCTCGGACATCTTGTCGACGGTCTGCGTGTACTTCTCGAAGACGTCGTACTGCCGGGAGCGCGTGGCGTGCTGCAGGAGGAACACCGTCTCGGGGTTGAACAGGTGCACCTCGCCCTCGCGGCGCCACTGGTACTCGCCGCCGACCTCGAGGCGGCGGTGCGCGGTCTCGGTGGGGTTCTCCGGGTAGGCGCGGCGGTGGCGCATGGCCACCTCCTCGGCCAGCACGTCGATGCCGACGCCGCCCAGGGGGCAGGAGGTGCCGGTGAAGTACTCGTCGACGAGCTCCTGGGAGAGGCCGACGGCCTCGAAGATCTGCGCCATCGTGTACGAGCCGACGGTGCTGATGCCCATCTTGCTCATGACCTTCAGGACGCCCTTGCCCAGCGCCTTCACCACGTTGCGCACCGCCTGGGCGGGCTCGACGCCGGTGAGGACGCCGTCGCGGATGAGGTCCTCGATCGACTCGAAGGCCAGGTAGGGGTTGACCGCTGCGGCGCCGTAGCCCAGCAGCAGCGCGACGTGGTGCACCTCGCGGCAGTCGCCGGACTCGACGACGAGGCCGACCTCCATGCGGGTCTTCTCCCGCACCAGGTGGTGGTGCACCGCGGCGGTCATCAGCAGCGACGGGATGGGAGCGCGCTGCTCGTCGCAGTCGCGGTCGGAGAGCACGATGATCCGGGCGCCGGCGGAGATGGCCTTGGAGACCTTGGTGCGCAGCTGCTCGATCGCCTCGGCCAGCGCCGTGCCGCCGCCGTTGACGTCGAAGTGACCGGTGACCCGGACGGCGGCGTACCCGGGCAGGTCGCCGTCGTCGTCGATGTGCAGGATCTTGGCCAGCTCGTCGTTGTCGATGACCGGGAAGGGCAGGTAGACCTGCCGGCAGGACGCCGGGGTGGCGGCGAGCAGGTTCTGCTCCGGGCCGAAGGTGCGGCCCAGGCTGGTCACCAGCTCCTCACGGATGGCGTCCAGCGGCGGGTTGGTCACCTGCGCGAACAGCTGACCGAAGTAGTCGTAGAGCAGCCGGGAGCGGTCCGACAGCGCGGCGATGGGGGTGTCGGTACCCATCGAGCCGATCGGCTCGGCGCCGCTGGCCGCCATCGGCGTGACCAGCATGCGCAGGTCCTCCTCGGTGTAGCCGAAGAGGAGCTGACGGCGCACGACCGACTCGTGGCTGGGCCGGGAGCGACGGCGCTCGGGCAGCTGCGGCAGGTGCACCAGGCCGGCGTGCAGCCAGTCGTCGTAGGGGTGCTCCGCGGCCAGGGCGCCCTTGACCTCCTCGTCGGAGACGATCCGCCCCGAGGCGGTGTCGACGAGGAACATGCGGCCCGGCTGCAGCCGGCCCTTGGCCACGACGTCGGCTGCCGGGATGTCGAGCACGCCGACCTCGCTGGCCATGACCACCAGGTCGTCCTTGGTGTGCCACCAGCGGCCCGGGCGCAGGCCGTTGCGGTCGAGCACCGCGCCGATCAGCGTGCCGTCGGTGAAGCAGACGGCGGCGGGGCCGTCCCACGGCTCCATGATCGAGGAGTGGAAGCGGTAGAAGGCCCGGCGGGCGGCGTCCATCTCGGCGTGGTTCTCCCACGCCTCGGGGATCATCATCAGCACCGCGTGCGGCAGCGAGCGGCCGGACAGGTGCAGCAGCTCGAGGACCTCGTCGAAGGTCGCCGAGTCGCTGAAGTCGCTGGCGGTGACCGGGAAGATCCGGTCCAGGCCGAGCTCGCTGGCCGGGCCGGCCGGGCCGTCGAACAGCTCGGTCTCCAGCTTGGCCTCGCGGGCGCGCATCCGGTTGCGGTTGCCCTTGATCGTGTTGATCTCCCCGTTGTGCGCGATGAAGCGGAACGGGTGGGCCAGCGGCCAGCTCGGGAAGGTGTTGGTGGAGAACCGGCTGTGCACCAGCGCGATCGCCGACTCGTAGCGCTCGTCGCGCAGGTCGGTGAAGAACAGCGGCAGCTGGTCGGTGGTGAGCATGCCCTTGTAGGTGATCGTGCGCGACGACAGCGAGGCGATGTACAGCGAGCTGCCCGCGTCGACGGCGGCCCGCTCGGCACGCTTGCGCAGCACGAAGGAGCGCCGCTCCAGCCGGGTGACCCCGTTGCAGACGACGTTCCCGCCGAAGGCCTTCTCGTCGGCCCGGCCGCCCATGGTCTCGGCGACGAAGACCTGGGCGAAGTGCGGCATCACCGCCCGCGCCGTGGGGCCGAGGTCCGCGCCCTCGGGCTCGACCGGGACGTCGCGCCAGCCGAGGACGGTGAGCCCCTCCTCCTCGGCGAGGCGGGCCACGTCGTCGTACCGGGCGGCGCGCTCGGCCTCGTCGGTCGGCAGGAACGCGATGCCGACCGAGTACTCGCCGAGCGGCGGCAGGTCGAAGCCCACGCTGGCGCGCAGCAGCGCGTCGGGGATCTGGGTGAGGATGCCGGCCCCGTCACCCGAGTTCGGCTCGGCGCCGGCGGCGCCGCGGTGGTCGAGGTTGTGCAGCGCGGTGAGACCGGCGGCGACGATCCGGCGGCTCCGGCGGCCACGGGCGTCGGCCACGAAGGCGACACCGCAGGCGTCCTTGTCGTTGGCCGGGTCGTAGAGCCCGCTGGGGGCGGGCACGGCGGAGAACGGCACAGCGCTGGCGGGGGCTGCCGCGGTGGCGGTGGCGGGAAGGTCGGTCATGTCACTCCCGTCGTCGGCGCACCGTCGTCCCTCGGAGCGAGGGGTGGACGGGGGGCGGGGGCCCGGGCCGGGGGTCAAGGGCGGCGGTCAGGGGCGGCACGTGCGGAGGCGCGGGGACCGGCCGGACACAGGTGGCCCCGACCGGCAGCGGCGCGCGAGCCCACCGGTTGGTGCCGGCAGGCCGTCGTCCGCGGGGCAGCGCTGGCCCGGTCCGACACTACGACCCGGCCAGGATCGCTGGCGGGTCAGCCGGAAGAGTACACAGCCGTAACACCGTCCTGACACGTCCGAAGCCGATCCGTGACGGTGCACACGCCCACCGGCCGCGGGTCGTCGCACCGGACCGGCGGTGCCGCCGTCAGCCCGTGGTCGGCGGTCGGTGATCGTCGTCACGCGCCCCGGCCGCCGAGGCCCCGGACGACTCGCCGGACGCCTCGGCCGCCGGCCCGGAGGACGGGCGGGGACCGCGGTCGACGACCTCCCTGGGGCGCCCGCGCTGCCAGACGAAGTAGGCGACGGCGAGCAGGCCGACGACGATCGAGGTGAAGACGTTGACCCGGACTCCGAAGAAGGTCTCCGCGGGGTCGGTGCGCAGCAACTCGATCCACAGCCGCCCGGCGCAGTAGGACGCCACGTAGAGCGCGAACGCGCGGCCGTGGCCGAGCCGGAAGCGGCGATCGGCCCAGATGACCAGCGCCGCGGCCGCGAGGTTCCACAGCATCTCGTAGAGGAACGTCGGGTGGAACGTCCCGAGGACGACCGGCTCACCATCCGCGCCGGTGACCGCCTGGCCCCCGCTCCACTCGTAGATGGTCAGCGCCCAGGGGAGGTCGGTCGGGCCGCCGTAGAGCTCGTTGTTGAACCAGTTGCCCAGCCGGCCGATCGCCTGGGCGACGAGCAGCCCGGGCGCCAGGGCGTCGGCGAACGCGGGCAGCGGGATGCCGCGCCGCCGGCAGGCGATCCACGCCCCCACCCCGCCGAGCGCGATCGCGCCCCAGATGCCGAGGCCGCCGTCCCAGATGGCGAAGGCGCGCAGCGGGTCGCCGCCCTCGCCGAAGTACGGGCGGGGGCTGGAGATCACGTGGTAGAGCCGGCCGCCGGCGATGCCGAAGGGGACGGCCCAGATGGCGATGTCCAGCACGTCGTCGGCGTGCCCGCCCCGGGCGACCCAGCGCCGCTGGGTCAGCACGATGGCGGCGACGATCCCGGCGATGATGCACAGCGCGTAGGCGCGGATCGGCAGCGGACCGAGGTGCCAGACGGCCTGGGTGGGGCTGGGGATGGCCGCGAGGACGCTCACGCGCGCACCTCCGCCCGGCGGACGCCGTCGGCCAGGTCCCGGGTCAGCACGCGGACGCCCTCGGTCCCCCGCCCCTCGAGCAGCTCCCGCACGTACGCGGAGCCGACGATGACCCCGTCGGCGAACGCGGCCACCTCCGCGGCCTGGTCGCCGTCCGAGACGCCGAGGCCGACGCAGACGGCGAGGTCGGGCGCGGCCTCCCGGGTGCGGGCCACGAGCCGCTCGGCGGCGTCGCCGACGGTGGCACGGGTGCCGGTGACCCCCATGGTCGAGGCCGCGTACACGAACCCGCGGCAGGCGGCGGTGGTGGACCGCAACCGGGCGTCGGTCGACGACGGGGCGACGAGGAACACCCGGTCGAGGTCGGACCGCTCGGCGGCGGCGATCCACGCACCGGCCTCGTCGGGGATGAGGTCGGGGGTGATGGCCCCCGCTCCCCCGGCCGCGGCCAGATCGGTCGCGAACCGCTCGACGGCGTAGCGCTCGATCGGGTTCCAGTAGCTCATCACCACCGGGACGGCGCCGGCCGCGGCCACCGCCTCGACGGCCCGCAGGACGTCGCGCATGCCCACCCCGGCCCGCACGGCGACGTCCACCGCCTGCTGGATGACGGGTCCGTCCATGCCGGGGTCGCTGTACGGGACGCCGACCTCGATCACGTCCGCCCCCGCCTCGACGGCCGCCACCATGGCGGCGATCGACCCCTCGACGTCCGGATAGCCGACCGGCAGGTAGGCGATCAGCGCCGCCCGGCCCTCGGTCCTCGCCGCGCCGAGCCGCTCGGCCAGCCTGCTCACGCCATCTCCCCTGCGTCCGGGCCGGCCACGGCCTCGTCGTTGGTGACCCCGCCCTCGGTGGGCTGCTGATCGGTGTCCAGGCCCGGGCCCGGGGCGGCGTCGTCCCGGTCGCCCAGCCCGAACCACCGGGACGCGGTCTCCACGTCCTTGTCGCCGCGGCCGGAGAGGTTGACCAGCAGCAGCGAGTCCGGACCCAGCTCGCGCCCCAGCGCCAGCGCCCCCGCGAGGGCGTGCGCCGACTCGATCGCCGGGATGATGCCCTCGGTCCGGCAGAGCAGCGCGAATGCCTCCATCGCCTCGGCGTCGGTGACCGGCCGGTACTCCGCCCGCCCGATGTCGTGCAGGTAGGAGTGCTCCGGGCCGACGCCCGGGTAGTCCAGCCCCGCGCTGATCGAGTGCGACTCCACGGTCTGGCCGTTCTCGTCCTGCAGCAGGAAGGACCGGGCGCCGTGCAGGACGCCGGGCGAGCCCCCGGTGATCGTGGCCGCGTGGCGGTCGGTGTCGACGCCGTCGCCGCCGGCCTCCAGGCCGATCAGCCGCACCCCGTCGTCGGGGACGAAGGCGGTGAAGATGCCGATGGCGTTGGACCCCCCGCCGACGCAGGCCAGGACGGCGTCGGGCAGGCGCCCCTCGCGCTCGAGCACCTGGGCACGGGCCTCGTCGCCGATCACCCGCTGGAAGTCGCGGACCATCGCCGGGAACGGATGCGGCCCCGCGACGGTGCCGAAGACGTAGTTGGTGGTCTCGACGTTGGTGACCCAGTCGCGGAAGGCCTCGTTGATCGCGTCCTTGAGGGTGCGCGAGCCGGTGGTGACCGGGACGACCTCGGCGCCGAGCAGCCGCATGCGGGCAACGTTCAGCGCCTGGCGCCGGGTGTCCTCCTCGCCCATGTAGACGGTGCAGGACAGCCCCATCAGGGCCGCCGCGGTGGCGGTGGCGACGCCGTGCTGGCCGGCGCCGGTCTCCGCGATGACACGGGTCTTGCCGATCCGCCGGGTGAGCAGGGCCTGGCCCAGCACGTTGTTGATCTTGTGCGAGCCGGTGTGGTTGAGGTCCTCGCGCTTGAGCAGGACCCGCGCGCCGCCCGCGTGCGCCGCGAACTTCGGCACCTCGGTGACCGGGCTCGGCCGGCCGGTGTAGTCACGCTGCAGGCGGGCGAACTCGCTGAGGAACGCCGGGTCGACCCGCATCGCCTCGTAGGCCTCGGTCAGCTCGTCGAGGGCGGCGATCAGCGCCTCGGGGACGAACCGGCCCCCGAAGACCCCGAAGTGCCCGGTGGCGTCCGGCCAGCCCGGTCGCGCCGGGAGCGAGAGGTCTCCGGTCTGCGGTGGGCTGGTCGTCGTCATGCGCACAGTGTCCCGCGCCGGGGACCACGAGCGGCGCAGGGGTGCGCGGGACGTCACCGGATCGGTCGAGTGCCCCGGCACGGGATCAGAACGGGGGTGGGTCGGCGTCCGGCTCGGGTGGTGGCGGTGGTGGTTGCGGTGGTGCGGTGAGGACGCGGTAGCCGGGTGGTCGGGTGGTGCGGGTGACCCCGGTGGGGGTGATGACGGTGAGCACGCCGTCGTCGCCCAGGGTGTGGGTCCAGCCGGGGGCGAAGGTCTTGAGCCGGTGGTGGTGGCGGCACAGGCAGCACAGGTTCTCGCAGGCGGTGGCGCCGCGGTCGGCGTGCGGGATGACGTGGTCCAGGTCGGCCCAGCCGGCGGGCACGGTGCAGCCGGGGTGCCGGCAGGTGCGATCCCGCGTTGCGAGAAAGCGTTGCTGGGCGGCCGAGGGCCGGTAGCGGTCCACCGGACCCGGTGGGCCGAGCAGCGGGCAGCCGCAGGACCGGTCGGGGTGGTCGGGGTGGTCGGGGCAGCCGCGGGTGGCCAGCTTCTCCAGCTCGGCGCGGCCGGTGACCGCCCGCAGTCTTCCGGTGGCGTCGGTGAGCGCGATGGTCAGGCTGCCGCCGGGTGGGGCCTGCACGCCTGCGGCATCCAGGGCGGCGAGCAGTTCGCGCAGGTGGGCGGCGGTGATCGGCTCCCCGTCCACCTCCCCGACCGGGGACGCGGCGCCGGGTGGGGTGAAGGCGGCCGGTGCGGGGGCGCCGGCGGCGAGGAACCCGGCCGGGGTCAGCGCGGACAGCGGGGCCACCACGGTCAGCTGCGCGGTCACCACCGGCTGCTCTTGCCACGGGCGCAGCAGCAGATCGGCCAGCGCTCCGGCGCGCAGCATC
>NZ_JBJHAB010000014.1:0-110322 GCF_054050815.1 Blastococcus sp. SYSU DS0552 | reverse complement strand
TTGGTCGGTATCACCAGCGGCCCCTGGCGTGTGCGTGACTCAGGGGTTAGCAGCCAGAACCGCGACTCCGCCGGGTCGGCCGCCCCCCCGGGCCGCCCGGCGGACCCGGCCGCGGGCAGGCCGGCCCCGCTCAGCGCGACCAGCGCGGCGGACCCGAGCCCGCCCGTCACCACGCCCAGGGCACGCCACCGGCGGAGGGCCGCCGCCTCCGCGGCGCGGCGGGTCGATGGCGAGGTCGGAGCCGTCGCCCGCCTCGGCACGAAGCGCCCGCGCGCCGGGGCCGCGTGCCGGACGGCCGAGGGATCCCGGGGGACCGGCGACGGCCGCCGCACCCCGGGGGCGCCCGAGGTGGGTGCCGCGGCATCCACCCCCGGGACCGGGACATCCCCGGCGGGGGGCTGGGGCGGGGTGGTCATCGTCATCACCGCCAGGATCGACGAGCCGGGGGAACGGCCGGGAAGGAGCGCTGGACGCTAACCGTCCGGTGGGCGATCCGGGAGGGCTTCCGAAACGGCACCGCCCTCGTTTCTCGGAGGCGTCACCGACCCCGCAGTTCCCGGCGCAGGATCTTGCCGGTCACCGTCTTGGGCAGCTCGTCGACCAGCTCCACGCTGCGCGGGTACTTGTAGGCGGCCATGCGCTCCTTGCAGTGCGCGATCAGCTCCTCCGACGTCGTGCTCGCCCCCGGCTTGAGGCTGACGAACGCCTTCACGGTCTCGCCGCGCTTCTCGTCGGGCACGCCGACCACCGCCGACTCGCGGACGGCAGGGTGCTCGGCCAGCACGTCCTCGACCTCCCGCGGCCACACCTTGTAGCCCGAGGCGTTGATCATGTCCTTCTTGCGGTCGACGATGAACACCCAGCCCTCGTCGTTCATGAAGCCGACGTCGCCGCTCTTGAGCGCACCGCCGGGCAGGCCGGCCGCCGTCTCCTCCGGCTTGCCCCAGTAGCCGGCCACGACCTGCGGCCCCTCGGCGACGATCTCGCCGATCTCGCCCAGAGGCAGGTCGCGGCCGTCGTCGTCCTGGATGCGCACCACCGTGTTCGGAGCGGGGACACCGACCGACAGCGCACCCGAGACCGGGTCCACCGGCGACGGCGACCCGAACGGCGTCACCGTCATCGGCGAGGTCGTCTCGGTCAGGCCGTAGGCGTTGTGCACCTGCTTGCCGGTGGCGGCCAGGAAGTTCTGCTCGGCGGTCGGCGAGATGGCCGCACCGCCGGAGTAGATCGAGGTGAACGAGTCGAAGTGGTCACGCGTGAACCCCGGGGCGTTGAGCAGTGCGCTGAACGCGGTGATCGCCCCGATGGTGAACGCCGGGCGGTGCTCGGCGAAGGCGTCGAGCACGACCTGGGGCTCGAACCGGTAGGCCAGCACCAGCGGCGCCGGCACCAGCAGGCTGACCGCGATGTGCCCGATCAGCCCGGTGATGTGGAACAGCGGGGCGACGCCGAAGATCGCGCCGTCCCGGCCGGCGTGCACCCAGTCGCGGTAGACCTGTGCCGTGAAGACCACGTTCCGGTGGGTGTTCATCGCGCCCTTGGGCACGCCGGTGGTCCCCGAGGTGTAGGTCAGGAACGCCACGTCGTCGGAGCGCAGGCCGACCGGCGGTGGCACCCGGCCGCGGTGGACGGCGACGAACTCGGCGAAGTCCGTCGTCCCCTCGTGCCGCTGCCGGCTGATGCCGGCGAAGAGCCGCTCGTCGTCCCGCGTCTGGAACTCCAGTTCGCTCGTGGTGAGGACGAGGCGGACGTCGGTGTCCGGCACGACCTCGCGCGCGACCTCGTCGTAGAGCGTCTCCAGGGCCAGCAGCACCGTGGCCCCGGAGTCCGCGAGCAGGTAGGAGAGCTCGCGGGCCCGGCTCATCGGGTTGATCGACACCATGATCCCGCCGGCCTTCCAGGCGGCGACCATGGCGATCACGAACTGCGGCACGTTCTGCAGGTAGACCGCCAGCCGGTCGCCCGGCCCGAACCCGCGCTCGAGCAGGCCGACGGCGAGCGCGTCGCTGAGCTCGTCGAGCTCCCGGCGGGTGATCGTCCCGTCGAAGTACCGCAGCGCGACGCCCAGCGGGTCCCGCTCGACCCCGGCCCGGAACATGTCCAGGGCGGTGTCGTACTCGATCGGGTAGTCGGCCGGCTGGTCGCCGTAGAGCGCCAGCCAGGGCCGGTCGTCGTAGCCGGTCACGACCGCGGCCTCACTTGATGACGACGGGGTTGACGGGGGTGCCGGCCGCCTTCGCGACCTTCAGCGGGGCGGCGACGTACAGGAACGCGTACTGCCCGTCCTCGGCGCAGTCGGCGGCCAGCTTCTCGAGGTCGGCGATCTCGGTGAGGGTGACCCCGAGGTTGCGCATCAGCGCGTTGTGCAGCACCAGGGCGACGCCGTTGTTGGGGTCGAAGGTGACCTCGTTGGCGATCGTGTCGGTGACCAGGTTGGGGATCTCCATGTCCTGGAACCACCGCACCAGCTCGGGGGAGTAGACCAGCCCCGGCTCGTTGAAGCCCTCGTAGAAGGCCTCGCCCTGCTCGTGGAAGAGCTGCAGGAAGTTGGTGCGGATGACGAGGATGTCGCGCTTCTGGATGGGCGTGCCCTGCGCCTCGGCGCAGGCGACGAGGTCCTCGTGGGTGAAGGTCTCGCCCTTGTCGAGGGTGGGCTTGCCGCGGAAGCGCGCCATGTCCAGGAGCACGGCACGGCCGACGACGCCGCGCTCGGCGATCGGCGCGACGCTGGCCTTCTCCAGCCCGCCGACCGTGGTCCGGGCGTCGTAGCCGTTGTAGATCTTCCCGTCGTACCAGAGGTGGCCGAGGGCGTCGTACTGGGTGGAGCCCTGGAGGTAGGCGTCGATCTTGTCGTCGGCGTAGTGCAGGCCGCCGGGGTACTGGGCGCCCTTGCCCCCCTCGTCCCAGTCGCTCTCGTCCAGCACCTGGGTGCGCACGGCGGGGGTGCGGCCGGGCCAGACCGGATCGCCCTTCGGGTCGCCGATCAGCCGCTGCAGGGTGAAGACCTTGCCCGAGCGCACCAGCTTGACCGCGGCGAGCACCTGCTCGGGCCCGAGGTAGTTCAGCGCGCCGACCTCGTCGTCGGGCCCCCACTTGCCCCAGTTGGTGGGCGCGTCCTTCAGGAGCTCACCGAGGTAGGGCGCGGTCGTGGGGGTGTCGGTCACGGATGCCTCCAGAGCTGGTCGACGGCCCGTCCGTCGACGGGCGGGGCGGTGACCTGGACTATTCGCCGCTGTGGTGCCGACCACAACCGGCGTGCAACATTCGGTGCAACCGACGCCGACCGAGCCGCAGGGAGCCCCCTTGACCACCAGCACCGTGCCCGGCAACCCCGAGTCCGTCTTCACCTACGGGGCCCCGCAGCTGAAGTTCGGCAACGGCGCCTCCGACGAGATCGGCTTCGACCTCAGCCGGTACGGCGTGCGGCGGGTCCTCGTCGTGACCGACCCGGGGGTCGCGGCCACCGGGCACCCGCAGCGGGTGGCCGACCAGATGGCGCAGTTCGGCATCGAGGCGCGGGTGTTCGACGGCGTCCACGTCGAGCCGACCGACCAGAGCCTGGTCGCCGCCATCGACGAGGCCCGGTCGTCGGGTCCCTGGGACGCGTTCGTCGCCGTCGGCGGCGGGTCGAGCATCGACACCGCCAAGGCGATCAACCTGCTGACGACCAACCCCGGCGAGCTGATGGACTACGTCAACGTCCCGGTCGGCAAGGGGCAGGCGCCGTCGCAGCCGCTCAAGCCGCTGGTCGCCGTCCCGACGACGACCGGCACCGGCTCGGAGAGCACCACGATCTGCGTGATGGACGTGATCGCGCAGCGGGTGAAGACCGGCATCAGCCACGCCTGGCTGCGGCCCACCCTCGCCGTCATCGACCCCGACCTCACCCTCAGCCAGCCCGCCGGGGTCACCGCGGCGTCGGGGATGGACATCCTCTGCCACGCGCTGGAGAGCTACACCGCGCGCTGGTACACCACTTACGACCGCAAGAGCCCCGACCAGCGGGTGCCCTACTGCGGCTCCAACCCCATCTCCGACATGTGGTCGGAGAAGGCGCTGAGCCTGCTGGCCGGCTCCTTCCGCACCGCCGTGCGCGACGGCGAGGACGCCCGGGCGCGGTCGGACATGGCGATCGCGGCGACGTTCGCCGGCATGGGCTTCGGCAATGCCGGCGTGCACATCCCGCACGCCAACGCCTACCCGATCGCCGGGCAGGTGAAGGACTTCCACCCGAAGGACTACCCGGCCGACGAGCCGATGGTGCCGCACGGGATGTCGGTGGCCCTGACCGCGCCGGAGGCGTTCCGCTTCACCTTCGAGGCGTTCCCGGAGCGGCACGTCCGCGCCGCGGAGCTGCTGGCGCCGGGCGCCGACCGGCCCGCGGACCTCGCGGAGTTCCTGCCCACGGTGCTGGCCGACCTGATGCGCGACATCGACATCCCCAACGGGGTGGGCGCGGTCGGGTTCGGCGAGGGCGACGTCCCCGACCTCGTCGACGGCGCGATGAAGCAGCAGCGGTTGCTGGCCACCTGCCCGCGCGCGGTGACCGAGGACGACCTGGCCGGCATCTTCCGGCGGTCGCTCTCGCTGTGGTGAGGCCCCTCAGCGAGGGGGGACGACGGTCTTGGTGACCTGACCGGTCGCCACGAGGACGCCGTCCACGGTGGCCTCCGCCCGCATGAACGCGACCGCCCGGCCGCGGCGCAGCACGGTCGCCGTCACCTCCACGGTGGAGTCGGCGGCCACCGGCCGCAGCAGCGAGGCGGAGACGTCGTGGGTGACCGCGTGCTCGCCGTCGCCGAGGGAGGGCAGCAGCGCCAGGAACGAGGCGACGTCGAGGAGGGCGTAGACGACGCCGCCGTGCAGCAGCCCCGCCGGGTTCTGCGCGGCAGGGCCCACCGGGAAGCGGATGCCGGCCGCCGGGTTCCCGGCGTCGCGCAGCTCCACCCCGAGGAACCGGTGGAGCGGGATGTCCAGGATGGCCTGCACGTGGGCGTCGGTAACGGGTTCGCCGGTCACCCGGTCAGCATCCATCAACAGCCCCGGTGGCTTCCCACAGGCCCGACCGGAGCCCGTCGCGGGGTGCGCCCGCGCTCCTAGCCTCCGCCTCGACGTCTCCGCCTCGATCGCGGGACCAGGGGAGGAGCGGCGGTGATCCGGTACGGGGACCCCGAGGCGCTCGACGCGCTGGCGGCCGAGCTCGTGCGGCGTGCGCGGGAGGTGCGGGAAGCGGGGGAGGAGCACCGGCGCGACGGTCGGCGGGCCCAGTGGGTGTCCGACGCCGCCACGGCGTACCGGCGCCAGCAGGCGCGGGACTGCGCGGACGTCGACGCCGCGGCCGAGGCGATCGAGCGGGCCGCGGAGCTGCTGCGCCGGCACGCCGACGAGGTGCGCGCCCGGCTCGCCGCGATCGCCCGGGCGGAGCAGGCGGTCCGGTCGTGGCTGGCCGAACGGGCCGCCCGCGGGGAGAACGCGCTCGAGCAGGTGGGTGAGGTTCTGGGCGAACTCCCCGAGGCGGGTGCCGACGCCTGGCGCGCGGTGCCGGCCCGGCTGAGCCGCGCGGGCCTGTGGTGACCGCCCCCGAGCTCTCGGTCAGCGGCGGGGCCGGCGGCGTCGAGGCGGAGCTCGCCGACCTCGTCACCCTGGGCCGGAGCAGCGCGGGCCTGGCCGAACTGCTCGCCCGCACCAGCGCGGCGTGCCACCTGGTGCTCGCCGACCCCGACCTGCTGGCCTCCGCGCTCCTGGACCCTGCGGGCGTGGCGCGGGTGGGTGCCGCCCTGCTGGAGGCGCTGGACGGTCCGCGCGGACTGACCGCGCTCGCGGTGCGGTTCGCGGCGCGGGCCGTCGCGCTGGAGGACGCGGCCGCGGCCTACGAGGCGGCTGACCGCGCGCTCGCCGAGCTGGCCGACGACCTGGAGTGGGCGGCCGGCTGCCTCTGGCCGGTCACGGCGGCGGCCCTCGTCCTGGGCACTGCCGGGCGGGCCGTCAGCGACCCGACCAGCGCGGCCGCCGACGTCACCGCGCTGCTCGCCGACCCCGAGCGCTGGCTGACCGACCGCCCGGGGCTGGTCGACGACGCGATGGGCGCGCTGCCCGGTGCGGCCACCATGGCCGGCGGTCTCGCGGTCGGCCCCACCGGCCGCTGGCTCGGCGGTGAGGACGTCGGCGCCGCGGCCCGCCGGCTCGGACGGCTCTGGCCCGACGGGGCCCCGGTGGTCACGCGGCTGCCCGACGACGTCAGCGGTCCCGCGACCGCGCCACCCCGCGGGATCGACGACCTGCTGGGCGCGCTCGAGGTCCGGGCACGGAAGTCCGGCCCGGCGCGCGACACGATCGCCGTCCGGGTGCTCACCCGCGCCGACGGTGGCACCGCCTACGTCGTCGACATCCCCGGCACCGGCGTCTGGAACGCGCCGTCGGGCACGGTCCACCCGCGGACCCACGACCTCGGGACCAGCCTCCGGGTGCTCGGCGGTGACACGACGACGCGCCAGGCGGGGATCGCCGAGGCGCTCCGCCGGGCCGGTGCGGGGCCGTCGGACCCCGTGCTGCTGGTCGGGCACAGCCAGGGCGGGATGGTGGCCGCGCAGGCGGCCGCGGACACCGGCGGCCCGGGCTTCGGGTTCGACGTGCGCGCCGTGGTCACCGTCGGGGCACCCGTCGCCCGCGTCGACGTCCCGCCGGAGGTGCAGCTCCTCGCGCTGGAGAACCGCCACGACCTCGTCCCGCAGCTGGACAGCCGCGCCAACGACGACAGCCCGAACGTCACCACCGTGACCTTCGCGGCGCAGCACGGCAGCGTCGCGGACAACCACGCCATCGGCGCGGCGTACCGGCCCGCCGCCCGGGCGGTCGATGCCGGGGAGGACCCGTCGCTGGCCGCGTTCCGCGCCGCCGCCGCGCCCTTCCTGGTGCCGCCCGGCGAGCCGGCGTCGGTCGTCGCGCACGTCTACGAGATCGGCCGGAGGTGACGTGGCCGCGCTGGCTAGTCTGCCGTGGTGCAGGGGGCGGCGGTGGTGCTGCCCGAGTTCTCCCTCATCGTCCTGGGGCTGCTGCTGCGGCGCTGGGCCTGGCGGTCCCCGGGATTCTGGGCCGAGCTCGAGCGCCTCGTGTACTTCGTGCTGTTCCCGGCCCTGCTGCTGCGCACCACGCTCGCCGCCGACGTCGCCGCGGCCGGCACGGGGGCGGCCCTGCTGGCGGCGGTGGGGGCGATCGCGGCGGGCGCGCTGCTCGGCGCGCTCGTGCGGTGGTTCCCGGGCATCGACCGGGTGACCGCGGCCTCGGGGTGGCAGACGGCGTTCCGCTTCAACTCCTTCCTGGCGCTGGCCCTCGTCGACGACCGCGGGCCGGCCGCGCTCGCGCTGATGGGCGTCCTGCTGGGCGTCACCGTGCCCGCGGTCAACGTCCTCGCGGTGCTGGCGCTCGCGGGAGGCACCACTGCGGCGAGCGGACGCGGCGCCGTTCTCGGCGTGCTCGGAGCCGTCGTCCGCAACCCGCTGATCGTGGCGACCGTCGCCGGGCTCGCCGGCAACGCCGCCGGCCTGGTGCTGCCGGAACCGGTCGACGCCACGCTCGGCCGGATCGCCGCCGCGGCCGTGCCCATGGGGCTGCTGACGGTGGGTGCGGCGCTGCGGATCGGCGAGCTGGCCCGCCGGGAGTGGGCGCTCTCCGGCTACCTGACGGCGGTCAAGCTGCTCGCGGTGCCCGCGGCGGCGCTGGCCCTCGTGGCGCTCCTGGGCATCGAGGGCGACCAGCGCGCCGTCGTCCTCGCGTTCGCCGTCGTGCCGCCCGCCACGGCGTCCTACGTGCTGACGGCCCGCATGGGCGGCAACGGCGGGTTCGTCTCCGCGCACATCTCCCTGGCGACGACGGCCGCGCTCGGGACCGTGCCGCTGTGGTTGCTGGTAGCGGGCTGAGGAGGCGTGCGGTCCGCTAGCGTCCTGAGGCATGTCGCGGCGGCGCACGATCGCGATCACCGGCGGGATCGTCGGGCTCGCCCTGGTCCTGTCGGTCCTGATCCCGGGCAGCCCGACGCGGGTCGTCGCCCGGGGCGCCGTGCACGCGGAGTGCGTCACGTGGGTGGGCGACGAGGGGAGCCGGTCGCTGGCGGTGTACGGGGACTCGATCAGCCGCGCGGACAGCGAGCCCCGGTTCGGCTTCCACGGCGGCCGCTCCTGGTACTCCCACCTCGTCTGCTCCGACGAGTTCACCGACGGCGCGAACGCGGCCGTGGCCGGGGAGACGGCGGCGGAGGTGCTGCGGCGTCTGGAGGCCGACGCGCCGCGGGTCGACGTCCTGGTCATCCAGGCCGGCACGAACGACCTCCGCCTCGGGGTGTCGACGAGGGAGACGGTGGCGAACCTGCGCCGGGCGGTCCGGCTGGGGCAGGAGGCCGGGGGCACGGTGCTGCTGGCGACGGTGCAGCCGTGGACGGACACGGACGCCACGGCCCTGAACGCCGCGGTCCGCCGGCTGGCGGACAGGACGGGCGTCGAGCTGGTGGACTTCGCCGGCGTGCTGGGTGACCGCGACCTGACCCGGGACGGGGTCCACCCGACAAAGGCGGGCGCCCGCGCCCTGGCCGACCTGGTGGCGGAGGCCGTGACCTAGACGCCGAGCGCAGGGGCCGCGCGCTGCCCGCAGTCCGGAGAGCTCCGGACTGCGGGCAGCGACCCCATGACGGTCGGGCCTGCTCGCCGGACCCGGCGAGCCGAGCAGGTCAGCCCATCGCGTTCAGGGACGCGACGGACTCGCGCGTCGGGCCGAAGCCGATCGGGGAGTGCTGGAGGTAGTGCGTCCGGTAGGTCCCGGCCGCCGAGTAGATGCCCTGCTTGATGTAGACGGACTGCCCCTCGTACAGGTTGGCGACCCGCTCGGACAGGACCTTCTCGCCCTGGTGCCAGACCTCGATGAGGCCCTTCGCCGGGTCGGGGGACCAGATGAACCGGACGGTGTGGTCGTTCCAGGCGCCCTTGTCGATCGTGCCGAGGTTGAAGGTCCGGACGTACTGCGCGTCGCCGGCGGTCCTGCCGCCCGTGCCACCCCGGACGTCGACCATGAGGTTCTCGTTCACGTCCGACCAGAAGTGCACGTTGGGGTTGCCGGAGTTCACCGTCTGGTGCCACTGCGTGTAGATCAGGAACTGGCCGCGCTCGTCCCAGTCGAAGTCGGCCGGGAAGAACGTGGACCAGGCCCACCACTGCTCGTCGCCGGGCCGGACGTCGCCGGAGGCGGCGATCGAATCGCGGACCTCGGAGCGGAGGGTGCCGTGCGTGCCGTTCCAGCCGGTGTCGCCGCGCTGCACGGTGAAGAAGGCGGTGCGCTCCGAGCCGGGGTACGGGTTGGCCGTGGTGGTGCCGTACTGGTCCGACCGGAGGGCGTGGATCTCGGGCCAGGGGCCGGGGACCAGCGTCGTGGCGTCGTAGCCCCAGACCCGCGTGGGCTGGACGGCGGGCAACTCGGGCTCGGGCTCGGGGTCGGTCGCGGGCGGGGGCGTCGTGGTCGTCGGCGTCGTGGTCGTCCGAGGCGTGGTGGGCTCCGTGGACGGCGCCGGCGGCTCGGTGGTGGTGGGCTCGGGCGGGGGCGTCGTGGTGACCGGGGCCGCCTCGGCCGGGGTGGTCGGCTCGGCCGGCTGGCCGCCGGGGTAGATGTGCACCGGCTCCGTCCGCTCACCCTGCACCTTGGCGTGGTCCCGCGGCACGACCACGAAGGCGTACCGCGGGGTGGACAGCGGCAGCCGGGGCGACGTCCAGGCGGTGGCGCCGGTGGAGCCCACGATGCGACCGGCGGCGCCGGAGGTGACGTCGATGACGAGGTAGTCGCGGGCCCCGGGCACCCCCGTCCAGTCCAGCGAAGCCCGCTGATCGACGGCCTCGCCGGTGAGATCGGCCGGGGCGAGCAGCACGGCGGCGGCCTGCGTGTGCGATGTGACGGGCCGAGGGGCTGCCAGGACGGCGTCGGCGAGTCCGGCGCCGCCGATCAGGGTCAGGGCCGCCAGGACGGCCAGGTTGCGCTTGTTCATGGCGTCGGTCCTCAGATCAGGTCGAGTGGGGTCTGGACGAGGCGGTCGGCGGCATGGGCGCCGCCGCCGGCATCGGTCAGGACGGCGGTGGCGACGGCGAGCACGAGACCGGCCCTCGAGGAGAGCCGGGCAGGCGCTGCAGATGCCGCTCGGACGCCGCGTCCGGGGCTGCGGCGGTGGCACCACCGGTCGAACCGACGGCGGCTGAACGTTCTGTCACGCATCAATTACGCCACGTCATGAAGGCGGCGGTGCACAGGCGCGCCGGTCGCCTTCCGGCCGCGGCGCCGGTGTGGCGCACCGCTGACGCCGAGGTGCCCACACCCATTGGGAGCCGTGTCCTTGCTCACGCCGACAGGGAGGCGCGAGCGCCAGGCACGACACCGCGGGCCTGGGAGAGGTGGGGCGGGTGGGGCTCGAACCCACGACCCAGGGATTATGAGTCCCATGCTCTGACCAGCTGAGCTACCGCCCCGGACCCGCCAGCCTGCCAGACGGCGCCGCGGCGCCGCAGCCACGTCCTGGGGTCGGTGGGGCGAACTGACAAGGTCCGTTACCCCCCTGTGACATTCGGGCGATCCGCTTGTACCGTCTCTCGCGGCCCATCCGATCCCGCTCCCGAAACCCGGGGGCTCGGACGGGCCCCGCCGAACTCTGCGGCCTCACCGCCGCGGGGACCGGGGACCCACGTTCTCTGGGGTGAATCCCGCCTGCGCCACCACGGGCAGGCAGGTAGGGCATGTTCCGGCCCGAACCCGTCAGCTGACCTGGTAGGCGGATAGAGGAACGGAGACCGTCGCCTTGGCGACCTCGCACCACCTGCGCCACCACGTCCCGGCCGCGCCCGCGCGCCGGGCCCTCCGCCGCACCCGTCGGGCGGCCACCGCCGCCACCGCACTGCTGGCGCTCGCACTGCTCGGGACGTCGACCGCGGCGGCCGCGCCGGGCGACGCGCGCAGCGAGTACGACCGCGTCGAGGCGGAGGTCGCCGACATCGAGCAGCGCGTGCGCGACGCGGAGGAGCGCCTGCAGCAGCTCACCCTCCGGGCAGAGGAGGCCAGCGGCGCCGTGCTCGCCGCGCAGGCCGAGCTCGACCGCGCCCGCGAGCACGCCGACGCCATCGCCGCCGAGCTCGCCGCCGTCCGGGAGGCCGTGGCGAGTACCCAGGGTGAGGTAGCCGCCCTCGGCCGGGAGGCCTACATGGGCAGCGACAAGTCCATGAAGCAGCTGGAGATGGTGCTGCACGCCGACGGCCCGGGGGAGCTCCTCCAGCAGGCCGCGACGCTCGACCTCCTCGGTGAGGATCGCGCGCAGGTGCTCGAGGACCTGCGGGTGGCCGAGGCCCGCGAGGCCCGGCTCGACCAGGAGGCGAAGGCCGCCGTCGCCGAGCGGGATGCCGCAGCGCGCAAGGCCCAGGGCATGCAGGCGGAGGTCGACGCCCTCCTCGCGGCCGCGCAGACCGACTTCGATGCGCTCACCGCCGAGAAGGCGGCGCTGGACGAGCAGCTGCGCGAGGCGGAGATCCGCATGCTCAGCCTCCGCGGCACGGCCGACCCCGTCGCCGCCTGGTCCGAGCAGCAGGCCACCGAGCAGGCGGCCGTGGCGGCGGCTCCCGCGACCGCCGGGGCCGGCCGGCTCACCCAGGGGCGGGTCACCTCCTGCTACGGCAGCCGGTGGGGTACCCAGCACCTCGGCGTGGACATCGCCGCGCCGATCGGCACCCCGATCTTCACGCCGGAGCCCGGGGTCGTGCTGCAGGCCGGGCCGGCCAGCGGGTTCGGCCTCGCCGTCGCCATCCAGCACCACGACGGGGCCATCACCGTCTACGGGCACGTGAACCAGTTCTTCGTCTCGCCGGGCCAGGTCGTCAGCGGTGGGCAGCAGATCGCCGAGGTGGGCAACCGGGGCCAGTCCACCGGCCCGCACCTGCACTTCGAGGTGCACCTCGGTGGCCTGTACGCCAACCGGTCCAACCCGGTGCCGTGGCTGGCCCAGCGCGGCATCACCCTCGGCGGCAGCTGCGGCTGAGGCTGGTTGACGCCATCGGTCAAGATGAGCACGTGCGGACGACGGCGGGGGCGAGCCCGTGGCTGCGGGCGTGGCTCCTCGTCGCGCTGCTCGCGGCCGGCGTGGTCGCCGCCCTCGCCGTCGACGTGCCCACCCTGGCGCAGGTCCGCTCGTGGGCCGACGGCGGCGGCCTCCGGACGTGGCTGCTGCTGATCGCCGCGCAGGGGGTGGTCCTGCTCGCGCCCGTCCCACGGTCGGTGCTGGCGGCGCTGACCGGAGCGGTCCTGGGATTCGGCGCGGGCTTCGCGGTCGCCTACACCGGTGCCTTCCTGGCGGCGACCGGTGCGTTCTGGCTCGCGCGGGGCCTGGGTCGCCCGGCCGTGGAGCGGCTGGCGGGGCCGCGGCTCGGCCGCGTGGACCGGTTCTCCAGCGACCGGGGCTTCGTCGCGGTGGTGCTGAGCCGGGTGGTCCCGATGGTGCCCTTCGTCCTGGTCAACTACGCGGCGGGCCTGAGCGCCGTACGGCCGCTGACCTACGGCGTCGCCACCGCCGTCGGACTGATACCCGGCACGGTGGTGCAAGTGGGCGCCGGCGCCTCGGCCGGCGCGGTCGTCGCCTGGATGCCGACCGCCACGGTCGCCCCGGTGGTCGTCGTGCTGGTGCTGCTGCTGCTCGCTGGTGCGGCCGTGTCGAGGTACCGATCCCGCACCGGCGAGCAGGTGGGCGAGGACGCGGGTCAGCGCCCGCCGAAGAACCGCCCCAGCGCGCCGCCGGCCCCGCCCACGGTGCGGGCGGCCAGCTGAAGGATCGGTCCGCCCGGGATGCCCGGCACCTGCTGGACGATCGGCGCCAGCTGCAGGAGCCCGGGCACGTCGTGGACCTTCAGTCTGCGGCGGGCCACGGCCGGTACCGGGTTCACCCGGCCGGCGGCTGCGTCGAGCAGGAGCTCGGGGGTTGCCTCCACGGCCGGGCCCTCGACGACACCCGGCGGCACCCGTCGCACCCGCCACCCGTCGTCGTCCGCGGTGAACCCCCAGCCGCCGTCGGGTGTCACCAGGCTGACGCGGCCGGCGATGCCCGACGAGGCGGCCAGTGCGCCGGTCACGTCGGTCAGCGCCGCGAGCCCTGACTGCAACACGGGGCCAGGCGGTGGTGGCGCACCGCAGGACGCCAGGTCCAGCCCGTGGACGGCGAGCTCGTAGGCCTGTCCGAGGACGACGCTGAGCAGCGGCAGCCGGCCGACGACCGAGACCGCGGGTGCGGTGTCGAGCTCCACCGGCTCGTCGGCCATGTAGCGGGCCGTCGCCTCGCGGTTGCGGCGCAGGGCGGCCAGCACCTCCGCCCGGGAGGCGTCGCGGTGGGCGGCGGTCACCCGAGCGTTGACCGCGTCCGGGTCGGGGGGCGTGCCGGCGCCGCCGGTCCGGGCCGAGGCGATGAGGTCGGGCAGGGCGGTGTGGTCGTCCCAGCAGCCCAGGTGCACGCAGATCTCGTGGGCCCGCCACCCGGGGAGCCGGGACCGGCGGTCGAGGTCCACCGATTCCGCCTGCGCGAGGAAGGCGTCCCACGCGTCCAGCACCATCCCCGCGACCGCGTCGCGGCCCGCCTCGGCCATGCCCTGGTGTCCGCCCACGCGGAGGCCCTACCCGGAGGCCGCGCGAGGCAGGCACGGCGCACCGTGGCGCCGGTCACCCGCCCGGGTGAGCGCGCCGTCACGCGGCGGCGGGCGCGGACCGATCGCCCTTCCGTGAGCGAGACACCGGCGCGCGACCGCCGAGCGGGCTGGGGCCACGCCTGCGGACGACGGTCGCACCCGGCGGTCCCGGCCGTGCTGGTCCGCCCGCGGTCCGGCCTGTACCGAGCCGGGCGACGACGTCGAGGACCTGTGCACCGGGCCGACGTCGCCATGTACCGGGTCAAGAGCACCGGCGGCGACCGGGTGGGGGTCCTGGACTTCTGAGCCGGATGCGTCCACGCCGCGTGGCTCTAACACTACGCACCGTGGTTGTCGGCGAGAAGGACGCGCTGGTCGCAGGCGTCTGGGGGCCGATGAGCACCCCGGACGCCGACTACGGCGAGTAACGATGCTCTCGGGCGCGGCCGCTCGCGTTCCGAGCCCTCGTGGACCGGTATGGTTCCGGCCCACCGGGCGGAGCTGTGAATTCGCTGACGCATGTGGACGCCGCCAGTAACAGATGGTATTGGCCGCTGACCAGCGACAAAGCGGTGCACCGGCGGCCGGGCGAGCGCACCTGTCACTTTCGTCCCAGGAGTCGCAGCCGGGCTGGCGCGATGGGGGCACCATCGTGCAAACTTGTCGCGGGAGCCCTGCTCCGCCACTGCCGATAACGGCGCGTCACCGAATCGATGGGTCCGTAGGGGAAGACGAGACCGATCGAGTCGATGGAGGTGCCCGGTGCAGCGACGGTCAACCCAGGGTGTCGTCTTCGTGCACTCGTGCCCGAAGGCGCTCTGCCAGCACGTCGAGTGGGCGCTGGAACGCGTCGTCGGCGCGCCGGTCTCCCTGTCGTGGGCTGAGCAGCCCGCGGCGCACGGTGCCTACCGTGCCGAAGTGGCGTGGACCGGTTCGCCCGGTACCGGCGCCAAGCTGGTGGCTGCGCTGCGCGCGTGGCCGATGCTGCGCTTCGAGGTGACCGAGGAAGCCAGCCACGGCAACGACGGCGAGCGCATGTCCTACGTGCCCGGGCACGGGGTCTTCCGCGCGCCCACCAGCGCCAACGGCGACCTCATCGTCACCGAGCAGCAGCTGCGGCACCTCGCGGCGACGGCGTCCTCCGTCGAGGCGTTCCGGCACGGCGTCGACCAGCTGCTGGGCGCCGCGTGGGACGCCGACCTGGAGGTCTACCGGCACGCCGGCGACGGCAGCCCCGTCACCTGGCTGCACCAGGTCGTCTGAAGGTCACGATCGGGGCACGACACTCCCGGCCTGGTCGGGGAGCCGTCGTAGCCTGGAGCGGGCCGTCCGGGCGCCGTCGGGGAAGCGGCGCCGGGACGGCCTTTCCACGTGGTGCGGTACTGGAACCGCCCCGTCCAGAGGCTCGCGCCGAGCGTGCGAGGCGTGAGGAGGACGGGGTCCTTCGTCAGAGCGGGATGTTGCCGTGCGCCCCGCGACCGAGCGGTGCTCCGGCGAGCGCCTCGATGAGGCGCTGCCGCGTCCGGGCCGGCTCGACCACCTCGTCGACGACGCCGATCTGCAGCGCCCGGTTGACCCCGCCGGCGATCCGCTCGTGCTCCTCGGCCAGCTGCGCGTGCAGCGCCTCGCGCTCACCGGGCGGGGCGGCGGCCAGCTTCTTCCGGTGCAGGATGCCGACCGCCGCCTTGGCGCCCATGACGGCCACCTCGGCGCCGGGCCAGGCGAACACCTTCGTGGCGCCCAGCGAGCGGGAGTTCATCGCGATGTAGGCGCCGCCGTAGGACTTGCGGGTCACCAGCGTCACGCGCGGGACCACGGCCTCGGCGAACGCGTGCAGGAGCTTGGCGCCGCGGCGCACGACGCCGTCCCACTCCTGGCCCACGCCCGGCAGGTAGCCGGGCACGTCGACCAGCACCACCAGCGGGATGCCGAAGGCGTCGCACATGCGCACGAACCGCGCCGCCTTCTCCGCCGACGCGGAGTCCAGGCAGCCGCCGAGCCGCAGCGGGTTGTTCGCGATCACGCCGACCGTCCGCCCGGCGAGCCGGCCCAGGGTGGTGACGACGTTGGGCGCGAACCGGGGGTGCAGCTCCAGGCCCGGCTCGTCGAGCACCGAGGAGACCAGCGGCTTCACGTCGTAGGCCCGGTTGGTCTGCTCGGGCAGCAGCGCCGCCAGGTCGTTCCCCGCCTCCTCGGCGGCCGGGGCGAAGCTGCCCTGCGCCGCGAGCAGGTCGACGGCCAGCCGGGCGGTCTCCAGGGCGGCGGGCTCGGAGTCGGTGACCACGTGCACCACCCCGCTGCGCCGCCCGTGCGTGTCGGGGCCGCCGAGGCTCTCCATGTCGACGTTCTCGCCGGTCACCGAGCGGACGACCTCCGGTCCGGTGACGAACACCCGGCCGGCCGGACCCATGATCACCAGGTCGGTGAGCGCCGGGCCGTACGCGGCCCCACCGGCCGCCGGCCCGAGCACCACGGAGATCTGCGGGATCCGCCCGGACGCGCGGACCATGGCCGCGAAGACCTCGCCGACGGCGTGCAGCGCGGTCACGCCCTCGGCCAGGCGGGCGCCGCCGGAGTGCCAGATCCCGACGACCGGCACGCGCTCGCGCAAGGCGGTGTCGATGGCGTCGACGATGTGCCGGCAGCCGTCGATGCCCATCGCGCCGCCCATCACCGTGGCGTCCGTGCAGAAGGCGACGGCGGGGCTGCCGGACACCGCGCCGCGGGCGGCCAGCACCCCGGAGGTGTCCCGGGTGCCGAGCAGCTGCATGGAGTCGGCGTCGAAGAACCGCCGCAGCCGGTCCTCCGGGTCACGCGGGTCGGGGGCCGTCACGGCGGGCGCGGCCTGGACTGTCGTCACGGGTTCCTCCGGATCGTGTGGCCCCGTCCGGAGGCTCGCCCCGAGCCTGCGAGGGGTGAGAGGGACGGGGTCCTTCTTCAGGCGGTGGTGAAGACCAACGCGATGTTGTGCCCGCCGAAGCCGAACGAGTCGTTGACCGCCGCGGTCAGCTGCGCCCGGCGCGGCTCCCGGCGGACGATGTCGAGGGCCTGGACGGCGGCGTCGTCGTCGGGATCGTCGAGGTTCGCCGTCGCCGGCACGATCTGCTCGCGCAGCGCCAGGATCGTGAACACCGACTCCAGGGCGCCGGCGGCGCCCAGCAGGTGGCCGGTCTGGCTTTTGGTGGCGCTCACCAGCACGTGCTCGCCCAGCGAGGAGCGGATGGCTGCGGCCTCGGCGGTGTCGCCGACGGGGGTGGAGGTCGCGTGGGCGTTGACGTGCCCCACGTCGGCGGCGGAGAGGCCGGCGTCGCGCAGCGCGGCGGCGATCGCCCGTCCGGCGCCCTCGCCCTCCGGGTGGGGGGCGACCAGGTCGTAACCGTCGGCGGTCGCGCCCGCGCCGGCCAGGCGGGCGTGCACGCGGGCTCCGCGGGCGGCGGCGGAGTCGGCCCGCTCGAGCACGAGCGCGGCCGCGCCCTCGCCGAGGACGAACCCGTCCCGGCCCTTGTCGAACGGGCGGGAGGCGCGCTCGGGCTCGTCGTTGCGGGTGGACATGGCGCGCATGGCGGCGAACCCGGCCATGGGCAGCGGGTGGACGCAGGCCTCCGCGCCACCGACGAGCACGATGTCGGCGCGGTCGAACCGCAGCAGGTCCAGCCCCCAGCGGATGGCCTCGGCGCCCGAGGCGCAGGCGCTCACCGGTGCGTGCACGCCGCCCCTGGCCCCGACGGCCAGGCCGACCGCCGCCGCCGGCCCGTTGGGCATCAGCATCGGGATGGTGAAGGGGGAGACCCGCTTGGGCCCCTTCTGCTCGAGGACGTCGTCCTGGCCCAGCAGCGTCAGCGCCCCGCCGATGCCGGTGCCGAAGACGACCGCGATCCGCTCGGGGGCGACACCGGCGTCGCCGGCCCCGGACTCGGCCCACGCCTGCTCGGCGGCCACGACCGCCACCTGCTGGCTGCGGTCGAGCCGGCGGGCGCGGACCCGGTCGATCTGCTCGGCGGGTTCGGTGGCCAGGCGGGCGACGAGCTGGGCCGGGAACTCCTGCACCCACTCCTCGGTGATCCGGCTGACGCCCGAGCGCCCGGCGAGCAGGGCGTCCCAGGTGCTGGCCACGTCGCCGCCGAGCGGCGTGGTGGCGCCCAGGCCGGTGACGACGACGTCGGTGGTGGACGGGCTCATGGGATCTCCTCGTGCGGACGACGGCCGGGTGGGCCGGATCGGGGGGGATCGGGTCCCGCCGGCGGTCGGCCGGCGGGACCCGAGGGGGTCAGCCCTGGTTCTTCTCGATGAAGCTGATCGCGTCGCCCACCGTCTTGATGTTGGCGAGCTGGTCGTCGGGGATGGCGACGCCGAACTTGTCCTCGACGGCGGTGGCGATCTCGACCATCGACAGGGAGTCGACGTCGAGGTCCTCGGTGAAGGACTTCTCCGGGGTGGCGTCCGCTGGGCTCACCCCGGCGACCTCCTCCAGGATCTCGGCCAGACCGGACTGGATCTCCTGGGTGCTCACGCGGGTCCTCTCTCTCGGGTGGTGCGGTAGAAGGACCCCGTCCTGCCCGCCACTCGCACGCGCGTGGCGGTGCCCTGGACAGGGCCGTTCGTCGTCCGGGACACGGTGTCCCGGCGAACTGGGGTGGGGCGGCTCACGGGAGCACGACCACCTGGCCGGCGAAGGTGAGGCCGGCGCCGTAACCGAGCAGGAGGGCGACGTCCCCGCTCCTGGCCTCGCCGCTCTCGAGCAGGGCCGCCAGCGCCAGTGGCACGGACGCCGAGGACGTGTTGCCGGAGCGGACGATGTCGCGGGCGATGACCGTGCGCTCGGGCAGCTTCAGCCGCTTGGCCATGAGCTCGATGATCCGCAGGTTCGCCTGGTGCGGCGCGAACACGTCGATGTCGTCGGGGCCGACGCCGGCGCGGCGCATGGCCTCGGCCAGGGTGTCGGTGAGCTTCGTGGTGGCCCAGCGGTACACCGCCTGGCCGGCCATGCTCATGCCGGTCTCGTTCTCGGGGATGGCGATCGCCTCGTGCAGGTCGCCGTCGCTGCCCCACACGGCCGGGCCGATGGCCGGCTCGTCGGACGCGGTCACGACCGCGGCGCCGGCCCCGTCGGCGAAGATGACCGCCGTCGCCCGGTCGTCGAGGTTGGTGTAGTCGGTCAGCCGCTCGCCGCCGATGACGAGGGCGTTGCGCGCGGTGCCGCTGCGGATGGCGTCGGCCGCGGCGCTGAGCGCGTAGCACCAGCCGGCGCAGCCGGCGTTGACGTCGAAGGCGCCGGGCCGGGGCACGCCGAGCTGGTGGGCGATCCGCGGAGCGAGGCCCGGGATCGCCTTCGGCGGGCTGGTGGTCGCGAGCAGCACCAGGTCGATGTCGCCGGCGTCGAGGCCGCTGGCGGCCAGCGCCTTGCCGCCGGCTGCGACCGACATCTCCACGAGCGTCTCGTCGGGCTCGGCCCAGCGGCGCTCCGCGATGCCGACCCGTGCCTGGATCCACTCGTCGTTGGTGTCCATCCGCTCGGCGAGCTCGGCGTTGGTCACCCGACGGCGGGGCCGGTAGCTGCCGAAGCCGAGGATGCGGGCACCGGGGGCGCCGACCGGGAGCTGGAGTCGGGTCACGAGGACACCTCCGGGTAGAGCCGGGCGATCGGGTCGCCGGCGTCGACGAGGTCACCGTCGTGCACCAGCCACTCGGCCAGCACGCCGTCGTAGCCGGCGGAGACGTTGACCTCCTCCCGGCGGCCGCGGATGCAGCCGAGCGGGGTGCCGGCGGGCAGGTGGGTGCCCTCGGCGATCTCCGCGGGGCTCACCGTCCCGCGGGCGGGCGCGACGACCATCCGCCAGTCGGGCAGGTGCTCGGCCTCCGAGCGGCCGCGCTCGGCCTCGATCAGCTCGCGGGCCCGGTCGAGGTCGGCGGGCGTGCTCACGGCGAGCACCTCGATGCCGGCGCCCTTCCACTCCCGCTTGGCCAGGCCTGCGAGGGCGCCGGCGGGCGGCAGCTCGATCACGGCGGTGACGCCCAGCTCCCGCATGGTCGCCAGGCACGCGTCGAACCGCACCGGACTGGTGACCTGGGTGACCAGTCGGGAGAGCACCTCGGCGCCGCTGTCGACCGCGGCGCCGTCGGCGTTGGACAGCAGCAGCCGGCTGGGGTCGGCCGGGCGCAGCCCACCGACCAGGCCCTCGAGCTCTTCGCGGGCGCTGGCCATGTACGAGGTGTGGAAGGCGCCGGCGACCGAGAGCGGCATGATCCGCGCCTTCGCCGGCGGGTCGGCCTTGAGCGCGGCGAGACCCTCCAGCGATCCGGCGGCGACGATCTGGCCGGCGCCGTTCATGTTGGCGGGGCTCAGGCCGTGCTCCTCGATGGCGGCCAGCACCTCGTCGGGGTCGCCGCCGAGGACGGCGGACATGCCCGTGGGGGTCTGTGCGCAGGCGGCGGCCATGGCACGGCCGCGGACGGCGGTGAGCGCGATCGCCGCCTCGACGCTCAGCACGCCGGCGAGCGCCGCGGCGGTGAGCTCGCCGACGCTGTGCCCGGTGATGACGACGTCGCGCCCGGTGTGCGGGGTGTGGGCCACCGGCCCCGGCAGCCCACCCAGCTCGCGGGCGACGAACAGGCTCATCGCGACCACGAGCGGCTGGGTGACCGCGGTGTCCTTGATCGCCTCCGCGTCGCCGGTCGTGCCCAGGGAGAGCAGGTCCGCGCCGGCGATCGCGCCGGCCCAGCGGAAGAACGGTTCGGCGCCGGGGAGGTCGAGCCAGTCGGTCAGCATCCCGGGCTTCTGCGCACCCTGACCCGGGGCGAGGACGGCGAGCACCCCACCACCGTGCCAGTGATCACCGGTCCCGCGCGCGGCGGCCGGGCACGAAAGCACCCTGGTGATCTTTGTCGAGTTCCTCCAAAACACGCGCGGGTTCAGGGGCTCGAGGCGCGTTCCTGTGGTGGGAACCGGACCGTCCGGGTCAGTGCCAGAGGGAGCGGTCGTGGTCAAGCGCGGCGAGCGCGAGGGCCACCTGCAGGGTCCAGCTGCCCCGGGGGTCGGTCGCCGACAGCCCGGTGAGCTCCGCGGCCCGCCGCAGCCGGTACCGCACGGTGTTGGGGTGCACGAAGATCGCCCGGGCGCTCGCCTCGAGGTTGCCCCCGCTGCTCAGCACCGCGCGCACCGTGTCCAGCACCCCGCCACCGGCCGAGCGCAGCGGCGCGGCCACGTGCTCGTGCAGGGCGGTGCGGGCCAGCGGGTCGCCGTCGAGCGCGCGCTCGGCGAGCAGGGCGTCCGCCGCGACCGGGCGCGGCGCCTCCGGCCAGGCGGCCGCTGCCCGCAGCCCGGCCAGCGCCGCGGCGGCGGAGACGGCGGCGCGTCCCAGCCCGTCCACGACCGGGCCGGTGACCACCGGACCCGCACCGAAGTCGTCCGCGACCCGCTCCGCAGCGGCCTCGAGGTCGCCGGTGCCGCCCAGGACGACCACCAGCTGGTCGGCGTGCACGCCGACCAGCACGTCGCAGCCCAGCCCGCGGGCGGCCCGGCGCACGGCCCCGTGCGGATCGTCGTGCCCGGTCGGCGTCGCCCCCACGACGACGAGCGCCGGCGTGCCGGCGGCCCAGCCCAGCGCCGCGGCCCGGCCGGAGAGCTCCTCGGAGCGCTCGCCACGCACCAGCGCGTCGACCACCAGCGCCTCCAGGCGCGCGTCCCAGGCGCCCCGGTTCTCCGCGAAGGTGGCGTAGACGTGTGCGGTGGCGAAGGCGACCTCGCGGCTGAACTGCAGCACGGCGAGCCGCAGCGCCTCCTCGTCGCCGGGCTCGGCGACCGATGCGACGCGTTCCTCCGTCACCTCGACCGTGACCTTGATGAGGTCGACGGTCTGCTTCAGCGCCACGGCCCGCACCAGCTCGCGCGGTGCCGCCCCGAACACCTCGCCGGTGAGGCGGGGCGGCCGCCCGGGGTTGCGGCACCACTCGACGAGCGATGCGATGCCGGCCTGGGCGACGAGGGTGACCCACGAGCGCTGGTCGGCCGGCATGGCCCGGAACCAGGGCAGGTCCTCGTCCATCCGGGCCACGGCCTGCGTGGCCAACGACCCCGACGCCCGCTCCAGCCGCCGCAGCGTCGCGTCGCTCGGCGGGCGGTTGCTCACCCGGCTCACCGGGTCAGCGTGTCACGCCCCCCGGGATCGGGGAGAGTGCAGGTGTGGACCATGCCTCGGCCGGTGCTCGCGGGGACGGCGGGAGCGCCGCGGTGAGCGGCCTCGACTCCCGCGTGGTGCTGGCGCCCGACGACGGCTCGCTGGGCCCGCTGCTGCGGATCGCCGACGACCGGCTCGGGCCGGGCGCCGGCTACGGCCGGCACGAGCACCGGGCGGTCGACGTCGTCGCCGTCGTCCTGGACGGGGCCCTGCACCACCGGTGGGGCCCGGGGGCCGACCTGAGCGCCGGTGACGTCGCGGTGCTCCGCGCGGGGGATGGGCTGGTCCACGACGAGGTGGCCGGCGACCGGGGAGCGCGGGTGCTGCAGTGCTACCTGCGCAGCGCCGCTCCCGCGGAGCCCGCGACGCACGCGGTGCACCGGTCGCCCGGTGGGTGGCTGGACCTGGGTCGCGGGGACGCCCGGCTGTGGGTGGCCCGCCCGCAGGCGGGGGAGGAGGTCGCGCCGCCCCCGGGGCTGGTGCTCGTCGCCGACGCCTCCGGCGTGCGACGGCACGACGCCGGGCCGGTGGGCACCGGCCCGGCGTCCGCGGTCCTCGTGTGGCAACTCGACGCCGGCCGCCCCGACTGGGCAGAGTGGTGAGCATGGAATCGGCCTCCTCGCAGGATCCCGCCGCGAGCGCGCGAGCGGAGGGGGGCGAGGAGGTCCTTCCGCTGCTCGCCGCCGCGTACTCGGACGCCGACCGCACCATCGAGCTGCGGCGGCAGCTGCACCGCCACCCGGAGATCGGGCTGCACCTGCCCCGGACGCAGGCCACGGTGCTGGAGGCGTTCGCCGAACTCCCGCTGGAGGTCACCACCGGCACCACCACGAGCTCGGTCGTGGGCGTGCTGCGCGGGGCACGGCCGGGCCGCACGTTCCTGCTCCGCGGCGACATGGACGCGCTGCCCGTGCACGAGGACAGCGCCCTGCCCTTCGCCTCCGAGGTCCCCGGCGTGATGCACGCCTGCGGGCACGACACCCACGTGGCGATGCTGGTGGGCGCCGCCCGGCTGCTCGCCGCCCGCCGGGACGAGCTGGCCGGGCAGGTGGTGTTCATGGTGCAGCCGGGGGAGGAGGGCTTCCACGGTGCGCGCTACATGCTCGAGGAGGGCCTGCTCGACGTCGTCCCCGAGGCGCCGGTGAGCGGCGCCTTCGCGCTGCACATCTCCTCGACGCTGCCCAGCGGGACGGTGAACGTCCGGCCCGGGCCGATGATGGCCGCCGCCGACCAGTGGCGGATGACGCTGCGCGGCCGGGGCGGCCACGCCTCGGAGCCGCACGCGGCCGCCGACCCGATCCCGGTGGCGGCCGAGGTCGTGCTGGCCCTGCAGGCGATGGTGACCCGGCGGGTCGACGTCTTCGACCCGGCCGTCGTGACCGTCGCGCACATCGAGGCGGGGTCGACCAACAACGTCATCCCCGACACCGCCTACCTCGAGGGCACGATCCGGACGCTGTCGGCCGAGCGTCGTGCTGACGTGGTCGCCTCGGTGCGGCGGGTCGCCACCCACGTCGCCGCCGCCCACGAGATGGAGCTGCACTGGGAGCACTTCGAGGGCTACCCGGTCACCATGAACGACCCCGGCATGGCCGCCCACGTGCTGACCACGGCGGCCGAGCTGCTGGGCCGGGACGCCGCCGTGCTGATGCCGGCCCCGCTGATGGGTGCCGAGGACTTCGCCTACGTGCTGCAGCGGGTGCCCGGCGTCATGGCGTGGCTCGGCGCCCGCCCGCACGGCATCGACCCGGCCACGGCGCCGCCCAACCACTCCAACCTGGTCGTGTTCGACGAGGAGCCGCTGCCGGCCGGCGTGGCGCTCTATGCCCAGATGGCGCTGCGCGCCCTCAGCGGTTAGGCGGAGCCGCGGCGCACCAGGAAGGTGCCGCAGACGCGAGCCGCTGCCTCGGCCCCGGACCTGGCCGAGCCGATCTGGTCGAGCAGCAGGTCGACCAGCCCACTGGTCATCTCCTCCAGCGGCTGGGCCACGGTCGTCAACGGGGGGTCGCAGGCCGCCGCCACCTCGGCGTCGTCGAACCCCACCACCGCGACGTCGTCGGGCACCCGCCGGCCGGCTGCCCGAAGGACGCGCAGCGCCCCGACCGCCATGGGGTCGGAGGCGACGAAGACGGCGTCCAGGTCGGGGACGTCGGTCAGGAGCCGGGTCATGGCGCGTGAGCCCCCGGCCTCGGTGAAGTCGCCCTCGGCGACCAGCTCCGGCCGGGCGGGCACGCCGGCGGCGGCGAGCGCGGCGCGGTACCCGGCCAGCCGGTCCAGACCCGCCACCATGTCGAGCGGGCCGGTGACCGTGCCGACCCGGGTGCGGCCCAGCGACAGCAGGTGGGCGGTGGCGGTGGTGGCCCCGCCGACGTTGTCGGCGTCGACGTAGGGCACCGGCCGGCCGTCGAGCGGCCGCCCGGACAGCACGAGCGGCACGGGGGAGCGGGCGAGCAGGTCGGGCAGCAGGTCGTCGCGGTGCAGCGAGATGAGGATGACGCCGTCGACGTGCCCCTGCTGGACGTAGCGGGCGACCTTCTCCTGCTCCCGCCGGCCGCGGGCGGCCAGCAGCACCAGGTTCAGGTCGGTCTCGGCCAGCCGGGCCGACAGCCCGCGGACGATGCGGGCGAAGAAGGGGTCGGCGAAGATCTGGGTGTTGGACTCCGACAGCACCAGCGCGAGGGTGTCGGTGCGCCGGGTGACCAGGCTGCGGGCCATCCGGTTGGGGACGTACCGCAGCGCCTCGACGGCGGCGTGCACCGCGTCCCGGGCCTGCGGGCTGACGCGCGGCGAGTCGTTGATGACCCGCGACACCGTTGCCCGGGAGACCCCGGCGAGCGCGGCCACCTGCTCCAGCGTGGGCGTCGGAGGTCGCGCACCGGCGGTGGTCATGGCACCTCCTCCGCGATCACGGGCGGCGACCGGTACCGGGCCGCCGGGAGGTCACGGTAGTGCGCGCCGGTCGTCCGCACGAGGTCTGCGAGGAGCTCCGCCCGTCCGAGCGAGACGACCGGGCGCTCGGTGTGAGAGCGTTCTCACCGCGTCACCGGCGCACGCCCGCCGGCCGGCGCCCCGGTCCCACCGACCCGCCCAAGGAGCAGTGTGCCCATGTCCTCGACCGACAGCCGTCCGGAGCTCGCCGAAGGGCTCACCTTCCCGCCCGGGTTCTTCTTCGGCGCCGCCACCGCGGCCTACCAGATCGAGGGCGCCGTCGACGTCGACGGCCGGGGCCCCTCCATCTGGGACACCTTCAGCCACACCCCGGGCCGGACCTTCCGGGGCGACACCGGGGACGTCGCCGTCGAGCACTACACCCGGTATCCCGAGGACATCGCGCTGATGAAGGAGCTGGGCCTGTCGGCCTACCGGTTCTCCGTGGCGTGGCCGCGAGTGCTGCCCGAGGGCGCCGGCCGCGTGGAGCAGCGGGGCCTGGACTTCTACCGCCGCCTGGTCGACGAGCTGCTGGAGCAGGGCGTGGACCCCTGGCTGACGCTCTACCACTGGGACCTGCCGCAGGCGCTGCAGGACCGCGGCGGCTGGACCGACCGGGAGACCGCAGCCCGCTTCGCCGACTACGCCGGCATCGTCCACGACGCGCTCGGGGACCGGGTGCGGCACTGGTCGACGCTCAACGAGCCGATGGTGAGCGCCCTGCTCGGCCACCAGTCGGGGGCGCACGCGCCGGGCATCCGCGACGCCGTCTCCGCCTCCCGCGCGGTGCACCACCTGCTGCTCGGCCACGGGCTGGCCAGCCGGGTGCTGCGCGACAAGGGCGTCGACCACCTGGGCATCACGCTGAACTTCACGCCGATGTCCCCGGCCAGCGACCGGCCGGAGGACGTCGACGCCGCCCGTCGGCTCGACGGGCAGCAGAACCGGATGTTCCTCGTGCCGATCGTCTCCGGTGCCTACCCCGAGGACGTCGTCGCCGACCTGGCCGCTGCCGGCGCCCCGCTGCCGGTGGAGGACGGCGACCTCGAGGTCATCTCCGCGCCGCTGGACTGGCTGGGCGTCAACTACTACTTCGAGCAGACGGTGCGGGCCGGCGCGCGACCCGAGGACATGCCGCCGACCTCGTTCATCGGGGGAGAGGACGTCGTCGAGCTGGACCCGGAAGGGGTCACGACGACGATGGGCTGGGGGGTCAGCCCGGAGGCGTTCACCCGGCTCCTGCTGTGGCTCAAGGAGCAGGCGCCCGGGCTCCCCCTGGTCATCACGGAGAACGGCTCGGCCTGGGACGACGAGGTGTCCGCCGATGGGGCCGTGCACGACCCCGAGCGCACCGACTTCCTGCTCCGGCACCTGGCGGCGCTCCAGGCGGCCATGGACGACGGCGTCGACGTCCGCGGCTACTTCGCCTGGTCGCTGCTGGACAACTTCGAGTGGGCCCGCGGCTACGCCCAGCGGTTCGGCCTCGTGCACGTCGACTACGAGACCCAGCGGCGCACGATCAAGGACAGCGGTCGCGCCTACGCGGAGATCATCCGCCGCCACCGCGCACGCTGAACGGACGGCGGGGCACTCACCGTGCCCCGCCGTCGGCCCCCTCGCAGGGTCCCGCCGCGAGCGTGCGAGCGGTGGGGGGCGAGGGGGGTCCTCTTTCAGGTGGCGGGGCTGGGGTCCGACCGCTCGTCGGCCGGCGCGGCCCGCACGTCGCGCACCCGGTACTTCTCCACCGCCTCGCGCACCCGTGCCCGGTCCACCTGGCCCTCGTCGGCCAGCGAGGCGAGCGTGCGCACCACGATCGACTCGGCGTCGACGTGGAAGTGCCGCCGCAGCGCCGGGCGGGTGTCGGAGAGCCCGAACCCGTCGGTGCCCAGCGTCGCCATGCCGCCGGGCACGTACGGCGCGATCAGGTCGGGGACGGCGCGCATCCAGTCCGACACCGCCACGACCGGACCCACCGTCTCCTGCAGCCGCGCGGTCACGAACGGCGTCCGCGGCTCCTCCTCGGGGTGCAGGAGGTTCCACTCCGCGCACTCGTCGGCCTGCCGGCGCAGCTCGTTCCACGACGTCACCGACCAGACGTCGGCGCTCACGCCCCAGTCCTGGGCCAGCAGTTCCTGGGCCCGCAGCGCCCACGGCACGGCGACGCCGGACGCGAGCACCTGCGCCTTGACCTCGCCGGCCGCGCCGTCGTCGGCCCGCGGGCCCTCGGCGTAGCGGTACATGCCGGCCAGCAGGCCCTGCACGTCCAGGTCCTCCGGCTCGGCCGGCTGGCTGAACGGCTCGTTGTAGACCGTCAGGTAGTACATGACGTCGGGGGAGCGGGAGCCGCCCAGCGGGGCGCCCGGGTCCTCGCCGTACATGCGCACGAGGGCGTCGCGGGTGATGTGCGCGACCTCGTAGGAGAACGCCGGGTCGTAGGACACCACCGCCGGGTTGGTGTGCGCCAGAAGGAGCGAGTGGCCGTCCTCGTGCTGGAGCCCCTCGCCGTTGAGCGTCGTCCGCCCGGCGGTGGCACCGAGCAGGAAGCCGCGGCTCATCTGGTCGGCGGCGGCCCAGATGGAGTCGGCGGTCCGCTGGAACCCGAACATCGAGTAGAAGATGTAGATCGGGATCATCGGCTCGCCGTGGGTCGAGTACGACGTGGCGGCGGCCGTGAACGACGCCGTCGAGCCGGCCTCGTTGATCCCCTCGTGCAGGATCTGGCCCTGCTCGGACTCCTTGTAGGTGAGCATGAGCTCGCGGTCGACCGAGGTGTAGCGCTGGCCGGCCGGGTTGTAGATCTTCTGGGTCGGGAAGAGGGAGTCCATCCCGAAGGTGCGCGCCTCGTCAGGGATGATCGGCACGAAGCGCGGGCCGAGCTCGGAGTCCTTGAGCAGCTCCTTGAGCAGGCGGACGAACGCCATCGTCGTCGCCACCTCCTGCTTGCCCGAACCGCGGCGCAGGACGTCGAGGGCCTTGTCCTCGGGCGCCTTGAGCGTCTTGAACTCCGCCCGCCGGCGCGGCACTGCCCCGCCGAGCGCCCGGCGCCGCTCGAGCATGTACTGCATCTCGTCGGAGTCGGGGTCCGGCTTGTAGTAGGGCGGCAGGGTCTTGTCCAGCGCCGAGTCGGGGATGTCCAGGTAGAGCCGGTCGCGGAAGGCGGCGAGGTCCTCGGCGGTCAGCTTCTTCATCTGGTGCGTGGAGTTGCGGCCCTCGAAGTGGCTGCCCAGGGTCCAGCCCTTGATGGTCTTGGCGAGGATGACCGTCGGCTGGCCCTTGTGCTCCATCGCGGCCTTGTAGGCGGCATAGACCTTGCGGTAGTCGTGGCCCCCGCGGGCGAGGTCCCAGACCTCCTTGTCGCTCATCCCTTCGACGAGCTTGCGGGTGCGCGGGTCGCGGCCGAAGAAGTGCTCGCGGACGAAGGCGCCGTCCTCGGCCTTGTAGGTCTGGTAGTCGCCGTCGGGCGTCTGGTTCATCAGGTTGACCAGGGCGCCGTCGCGGTCGGCCGCCAGCAGCTTGTCCCAGCCGCGGCCCCAGATCACCTTGATGACGTTCCAGCCGGCGCCGCGGAAGAACGACTCCAGCTCCTGGATGACCTTGCCGTTGCCGCGCACCGGGCCGTCGAGCCGCTGCAGGTTGCAGTTGATGACGAAGGTGAGGTTGTCCAGCTCCTCGCGGGCGGCCAGTCCGATGGCGCCCAGCGACTCGGGCTCGTCCATCTCGCCGTCGCCGAGGAACGCCCACACGTGCTGGTCGGAGGTGTCCTTGACCCCGCGCGCGTGCAGGTAGCGGTTGAACCGCGCCTGGTAGATCGCGTTGAGCGGGCCGAGCCCCATCGAGACGGTCGGGAACTCCCAGAACTCGGGCATCAGCCGGGGGTGCGGGTAGGACGACAGCCCGCCGCCGGGGTGGCTGACCTCCTGCCGGAAGCCGTCGAGCTGCTGCTCGGTGAGCCGGCCCTCGAGGAAGGCGCGGGCGTAGATGCCGGGGGAGGCGTGCCCCTGGAACCAGATCTGGTCGCCGCCGCCGGGGTGGTCCTTGCCGCGGAAGAAGTGGTTGAACCCGACCTCGTACAGCGACGCCGACGAGGCGTAGGAGGAGATGTGCCCGCCGACGCCGACCCCGGGACGCTGCGCCCGGTGCACCATGATCGCGGCGTTCCACCGGATGTAGGCGCGGATGCGCCGCTCGGCGTGCTCGTCACCGGGGAACCAGGGCTCGCGCTCCGGCGGGATGGTGTTGATGTAGTCGGTGCTGCGCAGGGCCGGCACCCCTACCTGCTGCTGCCGGCTGCGCTCGAGCATCCGGAGCATGAGGTAGCGGGCCCGGCCGCGGCCGGCATGGTCGACGACCGCGTCGAGGGACTCCAGCCACTCCTGGGTCTCGTCGGGGTCGGTGTCGACCAGCTGGCTGGGGAGCCCGTCGGTGATGACCGCGCGGGTCTGTCCTGCGCGGGCGGGGTCGCCGTCCGGCTGCTGCGGTGCGCTCATGGCTCCATCGTCTCCTGCCGACGTCGTCCCCGTCACGTCTGTGTCCGTTCTGCGGAAAAGTCGTGTCGGACGCGCGCCCCCGGTGCGCCCGGTGCACGCAGGCTTGCGCACCGCCCCGTATGCCCTACGCTTCCGCCTGCGGTGCATCGACGAGACGGCGCCGCCCCGGATGCCCGGCCACGACGGCCGGACGACGGCGTCGACGACAGCGAGAGGGGTGACATGACCGGGGTGCGGGTGGTTCTCCCGCTGGTCGTGTCGATCTCCGCCGCGTGCCCGTCCGTCGCCCGCTCGGTCTTCCCGTGACGCCTTCGTGCGTGATCACCGGCCGGGCCGGGCACCGGACACCCCACACCTGGCCAGCAGTAGGCCGACCCATGGAGGAGCAGCAGGGATGAGCGTCGACAGCGCCGGCATGGCGGCCCGGCTGGGCATCAAGCCGGGCATGGTCGTGCAGGAGCTCGGCTGGAGCGAGGACGCCGACGAGGACCTGCGCGACTCGATCATCGAGGCGTCCGGCAGCGAGATGGTGGACGAGGACACCGACGAGGTGGCCGACGTCGTCATCCTCTGGTGGCGCGAGGACGACGGCGACCTGTTCGACGCCCTCACCGACGCGCTGACCTCGCTGGGCGACGAGGGCGTCGTCTGGCTGCTGGTCCCGAAGTCCGGCCGGCCCGGGCACGTGGAGCCCGGCGACGTCACCGAGGTCGCCCCCACGGCCGGTCTCTCGCAGACCAGCAGCATCTCCGCGGCCAAGGACTGGTCCGGCATCCGGCTGGTCACCCCGAAGGCGGCGCGCAGCCGCCGCTGAAAGAGGACCCTGTCCTCCTCATCCCTCGCCCGCTCCGGACGAGCCTCTGGACGGGGCCGACGGGGGCCGTTCCAGCCGGTCACCACGGGTGGGGCACGATCACGGGCATGAGCCTCTCCGTCGGTGACCGCGCGCCCGAGTTCAGCCTGCCCGACCAGGACAAGCAGGTCGTGTCCCTGGCCGACCTGCGCGGCACGCCCGTGCTCCTGGTCTTCTACCCCTTCGCCTTCTCCGGCATCTGCACCGGCGAGCTCTGCCAGCTGCGCGACGAGCTGACCTCCTACACCGGTGCGGGGGTGAAGGTGCTCGCCATCAGCACCGACCCCGTCTTCAGCCTCAAGGCGTTCAAGGCGCAGGAGAACCTCGAGTTCCCGCTGCTCTCGGACTTCTGGCCGCACGGCGAGGTCGCGCAGGCCTACGGGGTGTTCAACGAGAAGGCCGGCATGGCCCTGCGCGGGACGTTCCTCGTCGACGCCGAGGGCGCCATCGCCTTCGCCGAGGTCAACGCCCCCGGCGACGCCCGCCAGCAGTCCGGCTGGAAGGACGCGGTCGCGCAGCTCGCGGCTGCCTGACCGGCCGCCCGGCCAGGGGTCTCCCCGCGCGCTCGCGAGTGGCGAGCGGCGGGGAGGTCCTTACGCTGGGCCGGCGGGGCGCGTAGCTCAGCGGTAGAGCTCTCGCCTTACAAGCGAGCGGTCGCAGGTTCGAACCCTGTCGCGCCCACCCCGTCGTCCTCGGAGCAACCGGCAGTGCCGCCGACGATGCCGCGTGCGCCGGTCAGGCGGCGACGGGCGCCTCGGACGCCGGGGCCGGCTCGGCGGGCTTCGGGAACGCCGGGCGCAGGAACGCCGGCGCCCGGAACGGGGTCCACTCGCCCTCGGGCTGCGCCAGCCGGTCGGCGATCGCCCAGAGCGCCGCCGGGTGGTGCCCGATGCCGAGGTGGCTGGCCATGACCGCGATGTTCTCGCAGCGCTCACCGGGCACGTTCAGGCAGGTCTGCCAGTGCACGATGCCGTCGAGGTGGGAGTAGATCGACGTTGCGGGTACCGGCAGGGGGCAGCCCTCGGACTCCAGCGGGAACTGGCGCTGCTCCACGTGCAGGTGGGCGTAGCGGTCGAACGCCTTCGACGCCCGGGTCTGGCTGTGCCGCTCGATGCGGAACGGGCTGCCGAGGGTGATCACCTGGCGCACCTGGTCGGGGCACTGCCGGGCGAGGTCGCGGGCGAAGATGCCGCCGAGGCTCCAGCCGATGACCGTGACCTCGCGGCCGTAGCGGCCGTGCAGGTAGTCGAGCTTGTCGCGCAGGCCGTTGACGCAGACGGCGGTCGGGCCGATGTTGCGGCCCAGCCCCCAGCCGTGCACCCGGTAGTCCAGCCGCCGGAGCGTCGCGCGGAGGGCCCGGGTGGAGGTGTCGTCGGCGAGCAGGCCGGGGAGGACGAGCACGGGGTGGCCGTCTCCCTTGGGCAGGCGAGCCGTGAGCGGGCGGGCCGCCAGGTAGAGGCCGTAGTCGGCGAACGCCCGGCCGGGCTCGGTGAGGTAGAGCGGGAGTGCGGGGCCGTCACCCTGCTGTCGTGCCACGTCGTCCTCCAGGCTGCCGTCCATTCGTGCACGGGCTCTACCAAGATGCGGCCTGGCTCACACCTGAGGTCGCTGCACGCGCGGGCACATGTTGCCGAACTGTGTCCTGCGTCATAGCGGACGATCGCGTACCGCCACGTGACGCGGCCCGCCCGCGCTGCGACCGGTGGCACCACGTGCCACCGTACGGACGACGGCAGGGGAGAGGAGCGGGATGGGCGAGGACGGCATGCCCGGGCGGAGCCGCACGGTGGACCTCGACGGACCGGTGCACTACCTCGACTTCGGGGGCCCGGAGGAGGGGCCGGTGGTCGTGCTGGTGCACGGGCTGGGCGGCTCGCACCTGAACTGGGACCTCGTCGCCCCGGCGCTGCGCGAGCACGCGCGGGTGCTGGCCCTCGATCTGCCGGGTTTCGGGCGCAGCGAGCCCGGCGGCCGCAGGGCCAGCGTCCCGGCCAACGTCGCCGTGCTGAACCGCTTCCTCGCCGAGGTCGTCGGGGAGCCCGCCGTCCTCGTGGGGAACTCGATGGGCGGCATGATCTCGATCCTCGAGGCGGGGGAGCACCCCGAGGCGGTGCGCGGGCTGGTGCTGCTCGACCCGGCCGTCCCCGGCCCGCGGCGGGCGCAGGACCCGCTGGTGGCCGTCACGTTCGCGCTCTACGCGATCCCGTTCGTCGGGGAGCGCTTCCTGTGGTGGCGGCGGCAGCGCACGTCGGCCCTGGTCCGCGTGCACGACATGCTGGAGCTGGTGGGCGTCGACCCCGAGCAGGTGCCCGCCGACGTCATCGACCGGTCGGTCACCCTGATCGAGGAGCGCCGCGACGTCCAGGGGATGGACCGGGCGTTCCTCGCGGCGGCCCGCTCGGTGCTGCGGGTGCTGGCCGATCCGCGTCGCTACCGCGCCGCGATGGCGTCGATCGACGTCCCGGTGCTGCTGGTCCACGGCGACCGCGACCGGCTGGTGCCGGTGCAGGCGGCGCGGGACATCGCGCGGCAGCACGCCGCGTGGCGGTACGCCGAGTGGGCCGGCGTCGGCCACGTGCCCCAGCTGCAGGAGCCGGAGCGCCTGGTGGCCGAGGTGCTGGACTGGATGCGCGACGCGCGGCTCGTCGGATCCCGCGCCTAGCTCCCTCCGTCCGGGCGGAGCGTGTCGCGCAGCGCCTCCAGCCCGGTGTAGCGCGGCCGCCAGCCGAGCTCCTCGCGGGCCCGCGTGGTGTCCATGATCGCCGGCCGGGTGGCCGCTTCGACCCACTCGGCCACCGGCGGCAGGAACGGCAGCCGGGAGACCGCACGCGCCGCGGCCTGCGCGGGCGCGGCAGGCGTCGGGATCGCGATCGCGCCGAACTCCCGGGCCACGTCCGCGGCGGTGAGGACGCCGTCGCCGGCGATGTTGTAGGCGCCCGGCGGTCCCGCGCCCAGGACGCACAGCAGCAGCGCCTGCCCGACGTCGTCCTCGTGGACGAACTGCAGCGGGTGGCGTGGCACCAGCAGCGGCACGGGGACCGGCAGCCGCCGCGGCCGGTCGAACAGCAGGCGGCCCAGCGGGGCGAGCGGGCCGGGCAGCACGTCCTTCCCGCCGATGGCGTGCGGACCCACCACCACCGGCGGGCGGAGCAGGTAGAGCGCCAGATCGGGGGCCGCCGCCACCTCGTCCTGCAGCAGGTGCTCGAGCTCGGCCTTCTCCTGGGCGTAGAACAGCCGCGCCGCCGGGCGCACCGGCCACTCCTCGGAGATCAGCTCCGGGTTGTCGCGGTGGAAGCCGTAGGCGGCGACCGAGGAGGCGTAGACGAACCGCCGGGCGCCGACCGCCGACGCCGCGCGGAAGACGTTCAGCGTGCCGTCGACGTTGATCGCCCGGGTCGTCTCCCGGGAGGCGTTGCCGGTGATCAGGAAGGCCAGGTGGACGACGACGTCGGCACCGGCGAACGCCTCGCGCAGCCCCTCCGGGTCGCGCACGTCGCCCTGCCGGTAGCGCATCTTGGTCCAGCCCCGCTCGGCCGGGTCGAACGGGCGGCGGGCGATGCCGATGATCGACTCGACGCGGTCGTCGTCCTGCAGCAGCGGCACGAGCCCGGCGCCGAAGGTGCCGGTCGGCCCGGTGACGGCCACGGTCAGCCCGCGCCCCCCGGCGCTCACCGGGCGGCTGCCCGGGCCTTGGTGGTCCCGCCGGTGGGCTGCTCCACGTCGGGCGTGGCCTCCGCCGCGCGGGCGAGCTCGAGCAGCTCCTCGATGCCCCGCCGGATGCCCCCGGAGAGGACGTCGACGTCGGGGAAGGCGTCGAAGTCGGCGTTGAGGCCGAAGGTCATCGTGTCGAGGTAGCTGAAGATCCCGATCGAGCAGCGGATGCCGCCGGCGATCGGCACGTAGGCGTGGGCCGAGCACATCCGCTTGCCGAGGACGTACAGCGGCACCCGGGGGCCGGGCACGTTCGTCGTCACCGCCTGGCACCACATCTGCCCGGCCTGCATCGCCGAGCGCACCCCGACGGAGAGCAGGGTGGGCGCGACGAAGTCGCCCATCGAGATGATCGTCGGGACGTCGACGGCCTGCATCGCCCGCTTGTACTCGTCCATCTGCCCGCGGATCGAGCGCAGCCGCGACACCGGGTCCGGGTCGCCGACGGGCAGGTCGACGAAGACGCAGGCCACCCGGTTGTTCAGCGATCCGCGCTGCTGCTCGGAGCGGACCGAGACCGGCACCATCGACCGCACGACGAGGTCCTCGGAGGAGAGCTCGCCACGGCCCTGGAGCAGGTCGCGGAAGCCCTTGGTGATCGCGGTGAGGACGACGTCGTTGACCGTGCCGCCGAGCGCTGTGCGCACCGACCTGAACTCCTCGAACCGGCCCTGGGTCCATGCCCAGCGACGGTGCGGCCCGATGTGCCCGTTGAGCGAGCGGGCGGTGGGGGTGACGGCCTGCTTGGCCAGCGACGGCAGGGCGCCGGCCAGCGTGCGCCCGGACTCGGCGAGGCCGCGGACGTTGCGGGCGGCGCTCCCGACGGAGGGCAGGCTGGTCAGCGTGCGCAGCGGCTGGGTGGCCGCCTCGGTGACCGCTCCGGCGACCAGGGCCAGCGAGGAGGGGTCGCGCCGCGGCGTCCAGTCGCGGGGGTCCTCGTGGGTGGCGTCGGGGTCCAGGTCGAACATCAGCTGCATGAGGTCGGTGCCGGCGACGCCGTCGACCATGCAGTGGTGGACCTTGGAGATGAGCGCCCAGCGCCCGTCGGCCAGGCCCTCGACGAGCCAGAGCTCCCACAGCGGCTTGGCCATGTCCAGCCGCTGGCCGAGCACCCGGCCGGCCAGGTTGCGCAGCTGCTCGTCGCCGCCCGGGGAGGGCACCGCGGTGTGCCGGACGTGGTACAGGATCTGGAAGTGCGGGTCGTCGACCCACATCGGGCGGCCCAGCTGCAGCGGCACCTCCCGCACCCGCTGCCGGTACCGCGGCACGCGCGGCAGCTTGCTGAGCAGCAGCCGGACCACGTCGCCGTAGCTGGGCGCCGGCCCGTCGAACACCGCCACCGACCCCACGTGCATGGGGGTGTTCTCGCTCTCGGCGAAGTAGAACCCGCTGTCGAGGGCACTCATGCGGTCCACGTCTCACTCCTCGCCGCCCTGGTCGCTCTGCTCGGACCTGGGCCTCGCACGTCCCGGATGGTGGCCGCCGAGCTTGCCTGTGTCCCTCCGTGCACGCACATCGACGGTGTGGCGGCGGCCACATCTTCCCGTGCCCCGTATCCAGCAGGTCAACCGGCCTTCCGGCGCTCGACCTCGATCCGGTCGATCAGGTCGGTGAAGGCGCGGTCGACCACCGCCGCGCGGGTGAGGTTGACGCTGTGCCCGGCCCCGGGGACGACGACCAGCTCGGCGCCCGGGCCGACCGCCTCGGCGATCCGCCGCCCGTGGGCCTCGGGGGTCAGCCGGTCGTGCGTCGCGGCCACCACGGTCACCGGCACCCGGCGGAGGACCTCCAGCGCCGCCGTCTCGTCGTGGTCGAGGAAGGTCGCGTAGAACGCCATCGTCACCGGTAGGGGCGTCTCCTCCAGCAGCTGCTGCACCAGGCGCACGCTGCGCGGGTCGGCGTCGTCCTTGCCGAACAGCAGCCGCCGGATGGCCCGCCGGCCGAGGAAGGTGCCCCGCCGGCGACGTCGCTCCAGCGCCGGGGCCAGCCGCTGCAGCAGCCAGAGGTAGAGCGGGAGCAGCCGCAGCCGGCGCATCAGCGTGACCACCGTGGCCAGAACGCCGGTGCTCACCAGTCCACCGGCCGAGGTGGCCAGCAGAAAGGCGCCGACGATGCGGGTGCCGAACAGCTCGGGCCGCTGCCGGGCCAGCGCGAGGATGCTCATCCCGCCCATGGAGTGGCCGGCGAGCACCACCGGCCCGGTGGGGGCGACGGCGTCGAGCACCTCGCCGAGGTCGCGGCCGGTGCGGTCGATCGTGGCCCGGGTCAGGGGCGTCCAGCCGGAGCGGCCGTGGCCGCGCTGGTCCCACAGGACGAGCCGGGCCCGGTCCCGCAGCGCCGCGCGCTGGGGCTCCCACTCCGCCAGCCGCGCGGTGAACCCGTGGCAGAGGACGACGGTGAGCGGGGCGTCCTCCCTGCCGTCGAACTCCACGTGCAGGTCGCAGCCGTCGTCGGTGGTCACCGTCCGCGAGCCCGGAGGGGGCGGTCCGTCGAGCGGGGGCAGGGGCAGCAGCGGGGGGTCGGCGGGCACGGCGCCATCCCATGGCCTCGGAGCGGGCCGCGCAACCGGCCGGCTCAGTGGTCCCCGCGGCGCCCGGGTGCGGTCTCCCGCACCAGGCGACGGGCGGCGTCGACCTCGCGGGCCACCGGGGCCAGCACCCCCTCGGCGTGCAGCTCCGCGTCGTCGGGCACGACCGACCGCCGGACGTCGTCCTCCAGCCCGCGGATCGCCCGGCGCAGGACGGCCACCTGGGCGAGGTCGGGGGCGGGCTCCCCGCCGCGGCTGGCGATGACGGCCTCGGTGACGGCGTCGGACGCGCGTTCCAGCTGCACGATCACCGGCCACCACGCGGCCGCCCGCGTGCTGATCGGCGGTGGCTCGGCCAGGCGCCGCTGCAGCTGGGTCTGCAGCTCGGTGAGCGCGCGGTAGCTGCGCCTGCGGGCGCGGCGGCGCTCGGCCGGGCTGCCGGTGAAGGCGGCCGCCACGAACGCGTCCAGGGCGCGGGCGGCGTCGCGCAGCGCCTCGTCCAGCGGGGCGCGCCAGGTCTGCGGCCACAGCAGGTAGCCGAAGACCAGCACGATCGCGCAGCCGATCAGCGTGTCCAGCAGCCGGGCACCGACGAGCCCCGGCCCGGCAGGCAGCGCCAGATCGAGCAGCAGGATGATCAGCGGCGTCTGGAAGACGGAGAACAGGCCGAAGTTGGCGTTGCGCGCCCACGGCAGCACCGCGGCCGCGCCGGCCAGCGCCACGAGCACCCACCCGTTGCGGGGGAGGGCCGCGAGGAGGGCGGAGCCGAGCAGCACGCCGAGGAGGGTTCCGGCGCCCCGCTGCACCGCCCGGGTGAACACCGAGCCGAAGTCGGGCTTCAGCACGATCGCGACGGTCAGCAGGACCCAGTACGGCCGCTCGATGGGCAGGTACTGGCGGGCGATCTCCGCGACGGTCATGCAGAGCGACAGCCGGACGGCGAAGCTGCGGGCGTCGGCGCTGGCGAGCGTGCGGTCGGCCAGATCGTGGAGGCGGGTGCGGAGGTCGGGCCGGGCCACCGCCGCGGCCGCCGCGCCGGCCCGTTCCTCCGGGTCGCCCACCACGTTCCACACGAGCCGGACGCCGTGCCGGACGGCCCGCACGGCCGGATGGCCCTGCTCGAGGGGGGCGGGGCGCTGCTCGACCAGCTCGCCGCGGCCCGAGACGGCCGCCGCCAGCGCGTGCGCGGCGGCGACGTCCTGCGGATCCGGGGGGATGCCCGCGCGCGCGGCGGCCACGGCGCCCTCCACGAGCGGCGCCGCCGCGTTGAGGACGCCGGCGAGTTCCGAGAGCTCGCGGCTGCGGCCCGCCGACCGGCTGCGGCTGCGGATGACCCGGTCGTAGGCGGCGTTGAGGGCCGTGGTGAGCGCCCGCCGGGCCTCGGGGGCTGCGTCGCTGCCGACCGCCGCCAGCAGCTCGCCGATGCGGGTGAAGACGGCGGCGACGGCGGACCGGTCGGGGTCCAGCGGCTCGGTCCGGTACTGCACCAACGCCGTCAGGGTCGCCCACGCCGCACCGCAGAGGAAGAAGCCGACCTCCGCGGCGGCCGTGAGCGGGGTGACCAGCCCCGAGGCGAGCGCTGTGTAGATCAGCAGCTGCAGCGCGCCGAGCGACAGAGCCGCGTTGACCGCGCTGACCAGCGCCGCGGCCGCCGACAGCGCCGCGATGACGGCCACCGGTGCCCACCCGCCACCGGTCGCGAACTGGCCGGCCAGCAGGCCCAGCATGCCGAAGAGGGTCGCCGCCCCGATCCGGCGGAGCCGGTCCCGGAGCGGGCCGGGCTGGGGCGCCAGGCTCGCCGCCAGCGCCCCCATCGTGCCGAACACGCCGGCGCCCAGCGTGACGGCGGAGTCCAGGCCGCCCATGGCGACGGCGAGGGCCAGGGGGGCGGGGATCGAGACGGCGAACCGGGCGACGTCGCGCCACGGGACCGGCGGGGGCGTGGTGCGCACCAGCTCCTCGAGCCAGGCGGGGGCCCGCAGCGATCGCTCCCCACGCCGCCGCACCACGCTCCGAAGCTTGGCACTCCACCGGACCGGCCGTGCGCACCCCCGCCTACCCTGACCAGTCGTGACCGTGCAGCTCGGGAAGGTCCTCGCCGCCCTCGATGCCCGCTACGACCCGGCCCTCGCCGAGGGATGGGACGCCGTCGGGCTGGTCTGCGGCGACCCCGCGGAGGAGGTGCGGCGGGTGCTCTTCGCCGTGGACCCGACCGCCGCCGTCGTCGACGAGGTGGTGCGGACCGGTGCGCAGCTGCTGGTCACCCACCACCCGCTGTTCCTCAGCCCGGTGCACGGTGTGCCGGCCGACGACCCGCGGGGGCGGCTGGTGCACCGGCTGGTCCGGGCCGGCGCCGCGCTCTTCGTCGCGCACACCAACGCCGACCGGGCCCCACACCACGGGGTCAACGACGCGCTGGCGGCGGCGCTCGGCCTCGCGGACGCCGTGCCGCTGGAGCCCACCGCCGCGGATCCGCGGGCCGGGCTCGGCCGGGTGGGCCGGCTGCCGGAGCCGATGACGCTGCGCCGGTTCGCCGAGCACGCCGCTGCCGCGCTGCCCGCCACGGCCGGAGGTGTCCGGGCGGCCGGTGACCCCGACCGGCGGATCGCCACGGTCGCGGTCTGCGGCGGCAGCGGTGGCTCGCTGCGGGGCGCCGCCGCCGCGGCCGGGGCCGACGTGCTGCTCACCAGCGATCTGAAGCACCACCCGGTGTCCGACGCGCTGGAGGTGGCCGGGCCGGCGCTGTGCGACGTGGCGCACTGGGCCTCGGAGTGGCCGTGGCTGCCGGTGGCCGCCGACGTGCTGCGCCGCGACCTGGACGGCGCGGTGGAGGTCGCCGTCGCCACCCCGCGGACCGACCCGTGGACCTGTCGCGCCGACGCCCCGGCCGCGGGCTGACCGGGGCGGTCCGCGCGGTCAGCCGTGACCGGCGGCCCGCAACGCCTGCACGCAGCTGCGCTCGAGCGCGCGCTGGCGGCGGATCCGGGCGAGCAGGCCGGGGACCGGCTCCAGCTGCCTGGTCGCGGCCGGGCGCACGTCGGTGAGCCGGCCGTCGGCGTAGCGGCCGGAGGTGGTGTGCACGGTCCACCGCTCGACGTCCGGCACGGAGAGCTCCTGCCCGACCAGCACCGCCGGGCCGGCCACCGCCGGCGGTCCACCCGGCAGCGCGAGCGGATCGGCGTCCCAGTCGGGGACCCGGACGGTGCGCACGTGCAGGCCACCGTCGTCGACGGCCAGGACGGCGTCGGCGGGGCCCTCGCGCCGGTCGACCGGGACGACGGCGTCCGGGTCGAGGACCAGCACCAGGCGCGGCAGGTACCACCAGTGCTCGCGGCGGAGCATGTGCGAGTCGGCCAGCGCCCGCGACGGTGGGTGCTTGCGCAGCTCCTGGTCGAGCAGCTCCTCGCTGAACAGCTCGCCGTCGCCGTCCTCGACCAGCGTGAGCCGCCCGGTGAACGCCAGGGGTGACCACCGCGCCCCGGTGAGCCGTGGCTCGGAGAGGACCAGCGCGGCCGAGCCGGCGGCCGCGGCGGCGCGGGCGGTCGCCACGTGCGCCCAGGGCAGCGCGACCGCCGGCCGGCCGCCGAGGGCCAGCGGGACGACGCCGGTGGCCCCCGGGGGCCCGTCCGGCGTGGACCACAACAGTTCGGCCACACCCGCGGCGTGGAGCGCGGCCAGACTTGTGGGGTCCATGAGCTGAGTGTTCACTCCCTCCGACGGCGGCGACGAGGCCGCCCGTGGACCAGGGGGTTCTGCCGTGCCCGCGTTCGTCGTGGCCGCCGTGGTCGGGGTGCTGTTCTTCCTCGGCTACCGGTACTACTCCAGCTACCTGGCCCGGAAGGTGTACGCCCTCGACCCGGCGTTCGTCACGCCGGCCCACCAGTTCAACGACGGCAACGACTTCGTGCCGACGAACAAGCACGTCCTGTTCGGCCACCACTTCACCTCGGTGGCCGGGGCGGCCCCGATCGTCGGCCCGGCGATCGCGGTCTTCTGGGGCTGGGGCCCTGCCCTGACCTGGATCGTCCTGGGCACCATCTTCGCCGCCGGCGTGCACGACTTCGGCGCGCTCGCGGTGTCGGTCCGGCACAAGGCCAAGAGCATCGGCACGCTGGCCGGCGAGGTCATCAACGGCCGGGCCCGGAAGCTCTTCCTGGCGATCATCTTCTTCCTGCTCACCCTGGTGAACGCGGTCTTCGCCGTGGTGATCGGGAACCTCTTCGTCGCCAACCCGGGTGCGGTCATCCCGATCGTGCTGGAGATCCCGCTGGCGATCTTCATCGGCGTCTACATCTACCGGACGCGGTCCTCGGCGCTGATCCCGTCGATCGTCGGCGTGATCGTCCTGTACGCCCTCATCCTGGTCGGGAACGCCTTCCCGATCTCGCTCGACGGCCTCGCCGACGCGCTGGGGGTGGAGCAGACCCGCAACGTCTGGGTGGTCCTGCTCTTCGCCTACACCTGGATCGCCTCGCGCATCCCGGTGTGGGTGCTGCTGCAGCCGCGGGACTACATCAACAGCCACCAGCTGTTCATCGCGCTCGGCGTCATCGCCCTGGGCGTCATCGTCGGCATGAACACCATCCAGGCGCCGGTGGTCAACGACGTGCCGGAGGGCTCGCCGAGCTTCTTCCCCTTCCTCTTCATCACCATCGCGTGTGGGGCGATCTCCGGCTTCCACTCCCTGGTCTCCTCCGGGACGACGTCCAAGCAGCTGGACAAGGAGACCGACGCCCGCTACGTCGGGTACATGGGCGCGGTCGGCGAGGGGTCGCTGGCCACCGGTGCCGTCCTGGCCGCCACGGCCGGCGTCGCCGCCTCGCAGGCGGACTGGGAGGCGCTCTACCCGGACTTCGCGACCGCCTCCAGCGGGGCGACCGGCAACTTCGTCAACGGGGTGGCGCAGTTCGCCAACAACCTCGCGATCCCGCTCGAGTACGCGACCATCTTCGCCGCCGTGGTCGTGATCAGCTTCGCCGCCACGACCATGGACACCGGCGTGCGGCTGCAGCGCTACGTCGTCCAGGAGATCGGCGAGCTCCTCGGCATCCGGGCGCTCTCCCGCAACCTCACGGTCGCGACCACCATCGCCGTCCTGATCCCGCTCGGCATGGCGCTGATCCCCGGGGAAGGGGAAGCCGGGTACACCTTCGGGGTCCTGTGGCAGCTGTTCGGGACCACCAACCAGCTCACCGCGGGCCTGGCGCTGTCGGTCATCGCCGTGTGGATCACCCGCCGGGGCCGCAACCCCCTCGCCGCGCTCATCCCGCTGGTGTTCCTGCTGGTCATGACGTCGTGGGCGCTGATCGTCAACCTGCGCAACTTCATCGAGGCCGAGGACTGGGTGCTGGCGCCGCTGGACGCGCTGATCTTCGTCCTGGCGGTCTGGCTGATCGTGGAGGCGGCGCTGGCCCTGCGCACCGCCTACCGCGAGCGGCCGTCGACCCCGGTCGACGGATTCGGGACGGGGGAGCCGGACGCCGTGGCGAAGGCCAACCCCGAGGTCGGCGAATCGACGGCCGGGCCCACGGAGGGGCCGGCCGGGACCTCGCGCAGGTGACCTCGCGGGTCGTCCTCGTCCGCGGCTCCCGGGCCGCGGGCGGGGGCGGCGGTTGCTGCAGCGGCGACGTGCGCCCCTTCGACGACGGCGGCTCGCACGCCCACGCCCCCCGGGCGGACCCGGTGGGGGAGGTGTACCGGGCGCTGCGGGCGCGGCTGCCGGCCGACGTCGCGATCGAGGTCGTGTCGCCGTCGAACTGGCTGTGGCTGCTGCCGGAGCTGGTGAGGGCGGGGCGCCGCCGCGGCCTGCGGGGCGCCGCGCTGCGCCGCTCGGTGCGTGCGGGGATGGCGGTCGAGTCGCTCGTCGTCGACGGCGCGGTGCTCGCCTCCGGTGGCCTGCCCGCGCCCGCGGCCGCCGTCGCCGCGGTGGAGGCGGAGCTGGCGCTGCGCTGACCCGGCCGCCGTCGGGTCACCGGCGCGGGACCCGACCGGGGCGCGGGTAGGTTGAGCGCGTGAAGGTCGACCATTTCGAGCAGCAGAGGCTCCTGGAGCTCGCGGCGGAGGACGTCGCCCTGACCCAGCTCGCGCACCGGAAGCGGACGCTGCCCGAGGCCGCGGCCGTCGAGGCCGCCGCGGAGACGGAGCGGTCTCTCGGGGACGACGTCGTCCGGGCCGAGACCGAGGTCCGCGACCTGCAGCGGGAGGTGTCCCGCCTGGAGGCCGACGTCGAGACGGTCCGGCAGCGCGCGACCCGTGACCAGCAGCGCCTGGACGCCGGTGGCATCACCGCGCGGGAGACCACCAGCCTGCAGCTGGAGCTCGAGTCGCTCGCCCGGCGCCAGGCGACCCTGGAGGACCAGGAGCTCGAGCTGATGGAGCGCCTGGAGACCGCCGAGTCCACCCTGCGGGCGGCGCAGGAGGCGCTCGAGCAGGCTCGGGCCGATCGGGAACGCGCCGAGCAGCTGCGCGACGACGCGCTCGCCGACATCGCCGACTCCACCACCCGGCACGAGAGCGCGCGCGCCGCGGTCGCCGGGGGCCTCTCCGCCCCGCTGCTGACCCTCTACGACCGGGTCCGCGCCCAGACCGGCAGCACCGGGGCGGCGATGCTCCGGGCGCGGCAGTGCCAGGGCTGCCGGCTCGAGCTGAACGGCCGCGAGCTGGCGGCGGTCCAGAAGGCCGACCCCCACGAGGTGGTCCGCTGCGAGAACTGCGGGCGGATCCTGGTGCGCACGGCCGAGTCCGGGCTGTGACCCGCCGGTTCGTCGTCGAGGCCGACGGCGGCTCCCGCGGCAACCCCGGGCCGGCCGGCTACGGCGCGCTGGTGCGGGACGCGGACACCGGCCGGGTGCTCGCCGAACGCGCTGCGTCCGTGGGGCGGGCCACCAACAACGTGGCCGAGTACGGCGGCCTGGTCGCCGGGCTGCAGGCGGCGCTGGACCTCGACGCCTCCGCCGAGGTCGAGGTGCGGATGGACTCCAAGCTGGTCGTCGAGCAGATGTCGGGCCGCTGGAAGATCAAGCACCCCGACATGCAGCAGCTGGCGCTGCAGGCCCGCGCGATCGCTCGGAAGCTGGGCGGGGTCCGCTACACCTGGGTGCCCCGCGCGCAGAACGGTGCCGCCGACGCCCTCGCCAACAGCGCGATGGACGGCAAGCCCGTGCACCGCGACGCCGCCGCCGAGCCCAGCGTGGCCGAGGACGACGTCCAGCCCACGGCGGAGCCCGCCCCGGTGGTCACCACGGTCACCCACCTGCTGCGCCACGGGCAGACCGAGCACACCCCCGAGCGCCGCTTCAGCGGCCGCAACGAGCTGCCTCTGTCGCGCACCGGGCGGGCCGAGGCCGAGGCGGCGGGGGAGCGGGCCGCCCAGCTGGGGATCGAGGTGGTCGTCGCGTCGCCGCTGCGCCGGACGCGGGAGACCGCCGAGGTCGTCGCCGGGCGCCTCGGGCTGCCGGTGGAGTTCGACGACGACCTGCGGGAGCTGGACTTCGGCGACCTGGAAGGGCTGACCTTCGACGAGGCCCGCGCCCGGCACCCCCTCGCGGTGCGCCGGTTCATGGCCGACGTGACGGTGGCGGCGCCCGGCGGGGAGTCGATCGCCGAGGTCAGCGCCCGGCTGGCCGGTGCGCGGTGGCGCATCCTGACCCGGCACGCCGGGAAGACGGTGCTGGTGGTCAGCCACGTCACGCCGATCAAGCTGCTGCTCGCGGCCGGGCTCGGGGTCGGCGACGACGTCGTCCACCGGGTCTTCCTGGAGGCCGCCTCGCTGTGCACGGTCGCCTGGAGCTCCGACGGGCGCGCCTCGGTGCGGCTGGTCAACGACACCGCGCACCTGCGCTGACCGGTTCAGGTCCGCAGGAACAGGTAGGCCGACACCGCGACGCCGAACGTCACGATCGTCACGCGCAGCGGTGTGGTCGGGATGCGGCTCGCGAGGCGCGCCCCGAGGAACCCGCCGACGAGCCCGGCCGGGGCGGCGACGGCGACGACGGTCCACTCGACCGGCCCGAAGACGCCGAACACCACCAGCGTCACCGTGGCGGTGACCGCGGACAGCGCCGACTTCAGCGCGTTGGCGAGTTTCAGCCGGTGCAGCCCGATGCCGAGCACGCCGACCAGGATCACTCCGAGCGCGCCGCCGAAGTAGCCGCCGTAGACGGTGGCCAGGAACAGGGCCAGGTACAGCCAGGCCGGGTCGCGGCCCGGCTCGCCGGCGAGCTGGCCGGCCAGCCGCCGGGTCGCCAGCGGCTGGACGGCGAGCAGCAGGCTGGCCAGCAGCACGAGGACCGGGACGACGGCGTCGAAGGCATCGGACGGGGTGGTGAGCAGCAGGACGCTGCCGCCGAGCCCGCCCAGCGCGGCCACCGCGCCGAACCGGAGCAGGCGCCGGCGCTGGCCGGCGTACTCGGCGCGGAAACCGGCGACCCCGCCGAGGTAGCCGGGCCACTGCGCCAGTGAGTTGGTGACGTTCGCCGCGACAGTGCCCAGCCCCAGCGCGACGAGGGTGGGGAAGAGGATCAGCGAGCCGCCACCGGCGATCGAGTTGACCCCGCCGGCGAGGAACGCGACGCCCGCGACGAGGAGCAGGTCGACGGCGGGCACGGCGGTGCAGCCTACGGTGGGCGCGTGCGGAGGCCGGCGAGCGCGACGTGGCTGGGAGCCCTCCTGGGTGGGTCGGGGGTGCTGCACCTGGTGCGTCCGCGAACCTACGAGTGGCTGGTGCCGCCGGAGCTGGGCGACGCCCGGTCGTGGGTGCTCGCCAGCGGGGTGGCCGAGATCGGTACCGCCGCCCTGCTCGCGGCGCCGCGCACCCGGCGGGCCGGTGGCTGGTCGGCCGCGGCCCTGCTGCTGGCGTTCGTGCCCGCGCACCTGCACCACCTCCGGCTCGGTCGGGGCAAGCCGGCGGTGCTGGCCGCCGCCGTGGTGCGGCTGCCTCTCCAGGTGCCGATGGTCTCGGCGGCGCTCCGGGTGGCCCGCGGCCGCTGAGCGTCGCTGATCGCCCGCGGCCGACGCCGGCACGGCAGACTCGACCCGTGCCCGCACCGATGCCCGACGACTGGCAGCGCGCCCTCGTCGTCGCCGCCCACCCTGACGACATCGAGTACGGCCTCGCCGCCGCGGTCGCCGTGTGGACGGCCGCGGGCAAGGAGGTGCGCTACCTGCTCGCCACCCGCGGCGAGGCGGGCATCGCCGGGATGCCCCCGGGGGAGGCCGGCCCGCTGCGCGAGGCGGAGGAGCGTGCGTCGGCCGCCGTCGTCGGGGTGAGCGAGGTGGAGTTCCTCGACCTCCGGGACGGCGTCCTGGTGGCCGGGCCCGACCTGCGGCGCGAGCTGGCGGGCGGCATCCGGCGGCACCGGCCCGACCTGGTGGTCACCACCTGGGGCGGGGACACCTGGACCCTGCCCGGGGTCAGCCCCGCCGCCCTGAACTCGCCCGACCACCGGGCGCTGACCCGCAGCGTGCTCGATGCGGTCGCCGACGCCGCCAACGAGTGGATCTTCCCGGAGCTCGCGGAGGACCCGTGGTCGGGCGTGCAGTACATCGCGGTGCAGGCCATGGGCGGTGATCCGCCGCACGCGATCGACGTCAGCGGGGGAGTGGAGCCCGCGGTCGCGTCGCTGGCCGAGCACCGGCGGTACCTCGCGGCGCTGTCCGACGAGCCGGTCGACGAGCAGGCACGGCGACAGATCGACATGTCGACCCTGACCGAGGACGGCGGCCGGCAGGTGGGCTTCACGCTCTACTGGGGATGACGAGCGCGGTCAGAACGGGGGCGGGTCGTCGTCCGGGTCCGCTGGTGGTGGCGGTGGTCCCGGTGGTGCGGTGAGGACGCGGTAGCCGGGTGGTCGGGTGGTGCGGGTGACGCCGCTGGGGGTGATGACGGTGAGCACGCCGTCGTCGCTGAGGGTGTGGGTCCAGCCGGGGGCGAAGGTCTTGAGGCGGTGGTGGTGGCGGCACAGGCAGCACAGGTTCTCGCAGGCGGTCGCTCCGCCGGCGGCGTGGGGCAGGACGTGGTCGAGGTCGGCCCAGCCGGCGGGTGCGGTGCAGCCGGGGTGCCGGCAGGTGCGGTCCCGCGTTGCGAGGAAGCGTTGCTGCGCCGCCGAGGGGCGGTAGCGGTCCACCTGTCCGGGGATGCCGAGCCGGGGGCAGCCGCAGGCGGTGCTCGGGTGCTCGGGGCAGCCGCGGATGGCCAGCCGGGCCAGCTCCGCCCGGCCGGTGATCGCCAGCAGCGCCCCGGTGGCGTCGGTGATCGCGATATCCAGGCTGCCGCCGGCCGGGGCCTGGATGCTGCAGGCGTCGAGCTGGGTGAGTAGTTCGCGCAGGTGGGCGGCGGTGATCGGCTCCCCGTCCACCTCCCCGACCGGGGACGCGGTGCCCGGGCGGGTGAAGGCGGCCGGGGCCGGGGCGCCGGCGGCGAGGAACTTGGCCGGGGTGAGCGCGGACAGTGGTGCGACCACGGTGAGCTGTGCGGTCACCGATGGCTGCTGCTGCCAGGGGCGCAGCAGCAGGTCGGTGAGGGCTCCGGTGCGCAGCATGCCGATCGGCCGCGTATCCCCGGCGTCCTTCGCCGCGCGGGCGTGCCGATCCAGGGCGTCGCGGCAGGCGCGGGCGTCGGGATGGGGCAGCAGGGCGCGCAGCTCGCTCATCCCGTCCCCGACCGGGCGCACCGTCACATCCGCCGCGCGCCGGCGGGCCTGCCGGCGGCGGTCGGCCGCGACGGCGTCGCGGGCGATCAGCTCGGTGCGCACCGCCGCCCGCAGCTTCCCCACCCCCAGCTCGGTGGCGGTGGGGAGGACGGCGGTCTCCACGCCGGCGATCACGCCCGGGTCGGTGTCGGCGCCGGTGGCGGCGACCTCGGCGGCGATCGCCCGGGCCCGCGGCCAGTCCAGCCGCCCCAGCCGCAGCGCGGCGAAGGTCGCCGGCAGCACGGTGGTGAGCACGTGGGCGTGCTCCAGCTGCGTCACCGCCGCCGTGCGGCTGCAGTTCTGCACCGCGGCCAGCTCATCGGGCACGAACTCACTCGCCCCCGGCGGGCCGACCTCGCCGGGGCGCTCACCGCCGGGCAGCGGATCGGCCGGCGCGGGGCGGGCCGCGGCCAGGTCCATCACCAGCTCCGCGCGCAACGCGGCCAGCCGAGCCTCCGCGGCCACGATCTGCCCCAGCAGCTCCGCCGCCTGCGCAGCACTGCGCCGCGCCGGCAGCCACGCACTCAACGGCTCGTCCCACCGCTGCGGATCCGGATCCTCCAGCTCCCACGGCGAGGGCGCGTCGGACACCGGCGCCACGGTCACCCCGACCGCGAACCCGACCACCGACATACCCGCAGGCTAGGGCGGGGGTCTGACAGTTCTGACCAGCTCATCGGATCGCTGTGGCCGCGCGTGGGCCGGAACCTCGTAGACTGGACCGCACGACGGACGAGTCGGCTGGGCGGTCGCGTCGGCGGGGAGACCCCGTCGCCGAGGAACGTCCGGGCTCCACAGGGCAGGGTGGTCGTTAACGGCGACCCGGGGTGACCCGCGGGACAGTGCCACAGAAAACAGACCGCCAGCGCTCGCGCTGGTAAGGGTGAAACGGTGGTGTAAGAGACCACCAGCACGCCGGGTGACCGGCGTGGCTCGGTAAACCCCACCCGGAGCTAGGTCAAGAAGGAACGGCGGTCCGCCGCCGTTCCGCGCAGGCGTTCGAGGGTGGCCCGCCCGAGCCTGCGGGTAGACCGCTGGAGCCTGCCGGCAACGGCAGGCCTAGATGGATGACCGCCCATCGGGAGGCCGCAAGGCGCCCGTGGACAGAACCCGGCGTACAGGCCGACTCGTCCGTCATCCCCGAGATCCAGTGCGACGGGGAAGTCGTCCCGACCTGCGGAGCAGGCCCTTGCCGCCCGCCGGTCCTCCAGCTGACGAAGCGGTGAGCGGCCGGTCGGCGGGCGACCCCCGGCCCGGCGGCGCCGGAGGATCAGTCGGCGACGGCGGTGACGAACGTGCAGATGCCCTCGCCGGAGTCCGCCCGATGCCGTATCCCGATCAGCCAGAGCAGGGCGGTCTCGATCCGGTGGGCCAGCTTGCGCGGCCCCTCGTACCAGGTGGAGCCACCGGTCGTGACCGTGATGTCCTCGAACCCCGCCAGGCGGATGTGCTCGACGAGCATCCAGTCGGGGAGGATCGAGATGTGGCCCGGCTGGTAGTAGTGCCCGGGCCCGAAGATGAACGGGGCACCGCGCAGGAACATCTTCAGCCGTGAGTGCGGGTGGGTGATGTTCGGGGTGCTCACCACGAGCCGGTCACCCGGCCGGAGCAGGGCCCGGATCGAGCGCAGCACCTGCCGCGGGTTCTCCACGTGCTCGAGCGTCTCGACGCACATGACCAGGTCGAAGGGGCCGCGGGTCTCCTCGGTCCACTGGGGGTCGTCGAGGTCGAGGCGGTGGATCCAGTCGTGCGGCGGGTCCAGGTCGGTGGGGACGACGTCGAACCCGGCGTCCCGGAGCCGGCAGGCCAGCGCGCCGCAGCCGGCACCGACCTCCAGGATCCGGCCGCCGGTGGGCAGGGCCCGCCGCGCCAGCTCGACGGCGTACTCGTGCACTCCCGGGGCGGCGTGGATCCCGTGCCCCTGGTACGACCCGGTCGCGGCGGTGCGGGACGTGGTGGTGCGCTCGTCGGCGGTCACCCTCGGGAGTGTGACCCACCTGCCGCATGCTCGCCCGTCGCGGCGTCGGCCGGGCCTCGGAGCGGGCCTGTGCCAGGGTGGGCGCGTGCAGACCCCCGCCCGGTTCGCCGCCCCGTGACGGGAGCGGTCGTCGCCGTCGCCGCGGTCGGTGGCCTGCTCGTGGGCGCAGCCGCGAACCGGGCCGCGGGCGCCTTCCCGTGGGGCGCGGCCGACGGGGCCACCGGGCGGTCCGCGGTGCGGCCGCCGGTGCTCGAGCTGCTCACCGCGGGCCTGTTCGCGCTGCTGGCGCTGCGGCTGGGGGCGGTCGCGGAGCTGCCGGCCTTCCTGGTCGTCGCCGGGGCGGGCGTCCTCCTCGCGGTGATCGACCTGCGGCACCGGCTGCTGCCCGACCGCGTCACCGGCCCGGCGGTGGTGGCGACCGCGGCGCTGCTGACGGGAGCGGCAGCGGTGCAGGGCTCCTGGGACGCGCTGCTGCGGGCGGGCCTGGCGGCCGCCGCGCTTTTCTGCGGCTACCTGGTCATGGCGCTGATCTCGCCCGCCGGCCTCGGCATGGGCGACGTCAAGCTGGCCGGCCTGCTCGGCCTGCCGCTGGGCTGGCTCGGCTGGCAGGCGGTGCTGCTGGGGGCGCTGGCCGGCTTCGTGGTCCAGGCCGCGCTGGCGCTGCTCCTGCTCGCCGCGCGGCGGATCGGGCTCAAAGCGGAGCTGCCGTTCGGGCCGGCGATGCTGCTCGGTGCGGCGGTCGCGGTGGGCTGGAGCGGCACGCTCCCCGGCTGACGGCGGCGCCGGCGGTGACGCTGCGTCACCAGCGGACCGGAATCGTCCCTCGATGGGCGGAGTGCCGTCCCCGGATCGGGTGAGGGGCGCTCAAGGCCGGGTGTGTCCCGCACGACAACTCCCTCCAACGCCGCGAGGCCGGATCAGCCCGATCCGGACCCGACGGCCCGCAACCGGAGGAGCACCGCATGCTGATCAACGCCTACGCCACCCTGGCCAGCCTCGTCGCCGTCGCCCAGGACCGCCTCAAGAACGAGGAGAAGGGCGCCACCGCCGTCGAGTACGGCCTGATGGTCGGCCTCATCGCCGTCGTGATCATCGGCGTCGTGGTCACGCTGGGCGAGGAGCTCAAGGGCCTGTTCACGGAGGTCGGTGACGGGCTCAAGGGCGCCGGCGACACCGCCACCACGACTTCCTGACCACTCGCTGCTGCGCGACGACGTAGCGGAACCGGCGCAGCGGCCCTCGTCCCGGGGGCCGCTGCGCCGTCGCACGAGAGGGGCGGTGATGCACGGATGAAGGGACGGCTGCGCGGTGAGCGCGGGGCCAGCGCGGTGGAGTTCGCCTTCATCGTGCCGCTGCTGATCGTGCTGGTCATCGGCATCGTCGAGTTCGGCCACGCCTTCCAGGTGCAGGGCACGCTCTCGGCCGCCGCCCGCGAGGGGGTGCGGGCCATGGCGCTGCGCAACGACCCGGTGGACGCGCGCAACGTCGTCCGCACCGCCGCCGCCTCGCTGCACCCGGCGATCACCGACGACCAGATCCACATCACCATCGTCGGCGGCACCGCCGAGACCTGTCCCACCACCGGCGCCGGCGACACCGCCGTCCGCCTCACCATCACCTACCCGAAGCCGTACCTCACGGACTTCTTCGGCGCGGGGATCGAGCTCACCGGAACGGGGGTCATGCGATGCAACGGCTGATCTCGCGGGCCCGGCGCCGGCTGGACGGCGAGCACGGCGCGAGCGCCGTCGTCCTCTCGCTGCTGATGGTCCCCATGCTGGGGTTCGCGGCCATCGCCGTGGACATCGGCGCGCTGTACGCCGAGCGCGCCCGGCTCCAGGTCGCGGCCGACGCCGCCGCCATCGCGGTGGCCCAGGACTGCTCCCGCGGCAACTGCGGCGACATGCTGGCGACCGCCCAGGAGCTGATCACCCTCAACGACCCCACGGGCACGGCCGGCCAGCCCGTGCTCAGCAGCGACCCGGTCAGCGTCACCGTCACCGGTGGCGCCCCCAAGGAGCACTGGTTCGCGCCGGTCATCGGGCACGACTCCAGCCACGTCTCGGCGACCGCGACGGTCGGGTGGGGCGCGCCGAGCCAGGGCACCGCGGTGCTGCCGCTGACCTTCTCCTGGTGCTCGTTCCAGGCGCAGACCGGCGGCGGGCTGCCGTCGACCGAGACGCTGCAGACGATCATGTTCAGCAAGTCCGACGACGTCGGCGGGTGCACCGGGCCGTCGGGCAACTTCGTGCCCGGTGGCTTCGGCTGGGTCGTGCCCGACGCGGGCATGTGCCACGCCACCTCCGCGATCGGCCAGCGGCTCTCCTCCGACACGGGTGTGTCGCTGCCCTCCGGCTGCTCGGAGGCCGACCTCCAGGGCTGGCTGGGCCGCACGGTCCTGCTGCCGCTCTTCGACGAGTTCGGCGACGGCGGCAGCAACGGCTGGTACCGCGTCTACGGCTACGCCGCCTTCACCCTCACCGGCTACGCGGTCAACGGCTCGATCAGCAGCGGCAAGAAGGTCTGCGGGCCCGGCACCAACTCCAGTGACCGGTGCGTCACCGGCTACTACACCCGCTTCGTCGAGCTCTCCGACGCCTGGACCTACAGCCCGGACGCCCCGCAGCTCGGGGCCTCGATCCTCCGACTCATCCGTTAGGGGCGCCCACGTGAGACGTCGACTCCTGGCCACCGCGGTGGCCCTCGCGCTCGTCGTCGCCGGCACGGTCGTCCTCGTGGGCTACGTGCGCGGCGCGGAGACCCGCGCCCTCGCCGGCGTGCAGACCGTCCAGGTCCTGGTGGCCGAGGCCCTCATCCCCGCCGGCACCCCCGGCGCGGCCCTGGGCGAGCTGGTGGGCATCGAGCTGCTGCCGGCGAAGGCGGCGCTGCCGGGCCGGGTCACCGACCTGGCCACGCTGGCCGACCGCGTCGCCACTGTCGACCTCGCGCCCGGCGAGCAGCTGCTCGACAGCCGGTTCGTACGGCCCGAGGAGCGGCAGGCGCCCGGCACGGTGCCGGTGCCGGAGGGGATGCAGGAGGTGAGCATCGTCCTCGAGCCCCAGCGGGCCGTCGGCGGCCGGCTGGCCGCCGGCGACACCGTCGGCGTCTTCGTCTCCATGGGCGACCCGGCGACGACCCACGCCGTCCTGCACGAGGTTCTGGTCACCCAGGTGCAGGGGGCACCCGCCCCGCCCGCGGCGCCCGCCGACGGGGCGACGCCGGCCGTCTCCGCACCGGCCCCCTCCGGCAGCCTCATGGTCACCTTCGCCGTGACGGCCGCGCAGGCCGAGGCCGTCGTCTTCGCCGCCGAGCACGCCAGCGTCTGGCTGTCCCTCGAACCGCCCGACCCCGACGTCTCCCGCACCCAGGTGCTCACCCCCGACACCATCTACGGAAAGGCCTACTCATGAGCCGCGTCGTCCTGGCCGGAGCAGGCGAGGACCTGGTCCTGCGCGTGAAGGAGGCCACCGGCGGCGACCTGCAGGTACTGCCGCCGGGCCGGCTGCCCAGCGATCCGGCGCGGCTGTTCGAGCAGCTGGTCGACGACGAGCTGCCCGACGTGCTGCTCGTCGGCCCGCACACGCCGGCGCCCGAGGTGCTGACCCTGGCCGGCCGGCTCGACGTGCAGTCACCGGGCATCACCGTCGTCCTGATGGCCGACCCGTCCCCGGACATGTGGCGGTCGGCCATGCGCGCCGGCATCCGCGACCTGCTCCCGCCGGACGCCGACGTGGCCGAGATCGCCGCCGCGGTCGAGCGCGCCGGGCACGCGGCGGCCGGCCGTCGCCGGGTGCTGCGGCCGGTGGCCGAGACCGACCGCTACGCCGGCCGGGTCATCACCATCGCCTCGCCCAAGGGCGGCGTGGGCAAGACGACGGTCTCCACGAACCTGGCGATCGGCCTGACCGCGGCCGCACCCCAGTCCACGGTGCTCGTCGACCTCGACGTGCAGTTCGGCGACGTCGCCTCCGCCCTGAGCCTGGTGCCCGAGTACACGCTGCCCGACGCCGTCCACGGGCCGGCCAGCGAGGACACCATGGTCCTCAAGACGTTCCTCACCCAGCACCCCAGCGGGCTGTACGCGGTGTGCGGGTCCGAGTCGCCGGCGGCCGGCGACACGATCACCGGTGACGACGTCAGCCGGTTGCTGGCCTCGCTGGCCCGGGAGTTCCGGTACGTCGTCGTCGACACCGCCCCGGGGCTGTCGGAGCAGACGCTGGCGGCGCTGGACCGCGCATCCGACGTCGTGATGCTCACCAGCATGGACGTGCCGGGGGTGCGCGGGCTGCGCAAGGAGATGGACGTGCTCCGCGAGCTGTGCATGATCCCCGCCGGCCGGCACGTCGTCATGAACTTCGCCGACCCCAAGGGCGGCCTGACCGTCCGGGACGTCGAGACGACGATCGGCACGGGGGTCGACGTCGTCCTGCCCCGGTCGAAGGCGGTGCCGGCCACCACCAACCAGGGCGTGCCCATCCTGACCAGCGGCGGCCGCCGCGACCCGATGGTGCGCGAGCTGCGCCGGCTGGTGTCGCGCTTCTCCGCCACCCCGCTCATGAAGGCCAGCCGCTACCGGGCCAAGCACCGGGCGGAGGCGTGAACCTCGCCCAGCGGCTGGAGGCCGCGCGCCAGGGAACGGGGCCCGCCGCGCCCGCGCCCGCGGCCCGGCCCGCAGCCGACGCCGGCACCGACCGGCCGGCGACCGCGGTGCCCGCCCCGGTCGTGCGCCCGGCCGCCGTCCCCCGTCCGACCGGATCGCCCGCCCCTGCGCCGCCGACCGACGCGCTGGCGCGGCTGAAGGACCGCGTGGGCAAGGCCCTGTTCGAGCGCATGGGCAGCCGGATGAACGACCCGTCGATGGCCGAGGACGCGCTGCGCGCCGTCGTGCTCAAGGAGCTCGACGAGGTCGTCGAGGAGGAGAACGTCCCGCTCAGCGCCGAGGAGCGGCAGCGGCTGACCGCCGAGCTCGCCGACGACGTGCTCGGCTACGGCCCGCTGCAGCGGCTGCTCGACGACGACGCGGTCAGCGAGATCATGGTGAACGGGCCGGACTCCATCTACGTCGAGCGCGGCGGCAGGCTCCAGCGCACCGCGACCCGGTTCACCTCCGAGGAGCACCTGCGCCGGGTGATCGACCGGATCGTCTCCCGCGTCGGACGGCGCATCGACGAGTCCTCCCCGCTGGTCGACGCCCGGCTGGCCGACGGCTCGCGCGTGAACGCGGTGATCCCGCCGCTGGCCTTCAGCGGCTCCACCCTGACCATCCGGAAGTTCGCGAAGGACCCGTTCCGGGTCGACGACCTGATCGGCTTCGGCACGCTCTCGCCGGAGATGGCCGAGCTGCTGCACGCCTGCGTCGACGCCCGGCTCAACATCATCGTCTCCGGCGGTACCGGCACCGGGAAGACGACGCTGCTCAACGTGCTCTCCTCGTTCATCCCGGAGGGCGAGCGGATCGTCACCATCGAGGACGCCGTCGAGCTGCAGCTGCAGCAGGAGCACGTCGTCCGGCTGGAGTCGCGCCCGCCGAACATCGAGGGCAAGGGCGCGATCACCATCCGCGACCTGGTTCGCAACTCGCTCCGCATGCGGCCCGACCGGATCGTGGTGGGGGAGTGCCGCGGCGGGGAGTCGCTGGACATGCTGCAGGCGATGAACACCGGGCACGACGGCTCGCTGTCGACGGTGCACGCGAACTCCCCGCGTGACGCCATCGCGCGGCTGGAGACGCTGGTGCTCATGGCCGGCATGGACCTGCCGCTGCGGGCCATCCGCGAGCAGATCGCCTCCGCGGTCGACGTCGTCGTCCAGCTCACCCGGCTGCGCGACGGCACCCGGCGGGTCACCCACGTGACCGAGGTGCAGGGCATGGAGGGCGAGACGGTCACGCTGCAGGACGCGTTCCTGTTCGACTACTCCGCCGGCGTGGACGCCTCGGGCAGGTTCCTCGGCAAGCCGGTGCCCACGGGGGTGCGGCCGCGGTTCACCGACCGGTTCGACGAGCTGGGCATCACCCTCTCACCGCGGGTGTTCGGCGCCGCGGAGCCGGCCCGCCCCTCGAGGTGGGAGCGGTGAGCGAGCTCCTCCTGGTGCTCGGCGTCGCCGCGATCTCCGCCGCCCTGCTGATCCTCGCCCTGGTCGTCGTCCCGGCCGGCCCCCCGCGGGTGCCCCTCACCCGGCTCGACCCGTCCGTGGCGCCCCCCGCGTCCGCGCTGGCCGGCGCCGGCGCGGCGGCGGGAGCCGCGGTCGAGAAGGTGCTGCTCAAGCGTGGCCGGCTCGCCGCCGGCGCCGCCGCCCTGGAACGGGCCGGCATGGCGACGACGTTGCCGAACTTCGTCCTCGCCGTCGGGCTGACCACCGTCGTCGCCGGGCTCCTCGGCGGGCTGCTCGGCGGCCCGCTGCTCGCCGTGCTGTTCGTGGTGCTGGTGCCCGTCGGCGCCAAGCTGCTGCTCGGCTTCCGCGCCGGGCGGCGGCAGGCCGCGTTCGCCGACCAGCTCGACGACTCCCTGCAGCTGATGGCCAGCAGCCTGCGCGCCGGGCACAGCCTGCTGAGGGCGGTCGACTCGGTGTCCCACGAGGCCGAGGCGCCGACCTCGGAGGAGTTCGCGCGGATCGTCAACGAGACGCGCGTCGGCCGCGATCTCAGCGACGCGCTCGACGAGGTCGCCGCCCGGATGGGCAGCGACGACTTCACCTGGGTCGCCCAGGCGATCGCCATCCACCGCGAGGTCGGCGGCAACCTCGCCGAGGTGCTGGACGCCGTCGGGAACACCATCCGCGAGCGCAACGCCATCCGCCGTCAGGTCAAGGCGCTGTCGGCCGAGGGCAAGCTCTCGGCCGTCGTGCTCATGGCGCTGCCGTTCGGCGTGACCGGGTTCATCTCGATCACCAACCCCGCCTACATCGCGAAGTTCACCGAGAGCCTCGTCGGCTACGCCATGCTCGCCGCGGCGGCCGTGATGCTGCTGGTCGGGGGCCTGTGGCTCAAGAAGACCGTGGCGATCAAATTCTGATGAGCAGCGTGCCCGTTCCCGTCCTGCTGGCCGCCCTCGCGGTCAGCGTCGCCGTCCCCCTGCTCGGCTGGGCGCTGCTCGCCCGCCCCTTCACCGCGCCGGCCCAGGTGCGCGACAACCTGGTGCGCGGCCTCGGCCCGACCGGCGCGGCCGCCGCGGCCAGTTCCGGGCCGGGGGTGCTGACCCGCGTCGCCCGGGGCCTGACCCCCCGCGGAACGGTGGCCCGGCTCAACCGTCTCGCCGGCACGGCCGGTCGCCCGGCGGCCTGGCCGGTCCCGAGGCTGGTGGCGGCGAAGCTGGTGCTGGCCCTGATCGCGGGGGCGCTGGGGCTGCTCGTGGCCACCGCCCGGCCCGGCCCGCTGATGGTCGTGGTCGCCGTGGTGGCGACCGTCGTCGCCTACTTCCTCCCCGAACTGCTCCTGTACAGCCGCGGCCAGGAGCGGCAAGAGGCGATCGCCCTCGAGCTGGCCGACACGCTCGACCAGATGACGATCGCCGTGGAGGCGGGGCTCGGTTTCGAGTCGGCGATGGCGCGGTCCGGGAGCAACGGCACGGGGCCGCTGGCGGAGGAGCTCGTGCGCACGCTGCAGGACATCGCCGTCGGCCAGCCGCGTCGCGACGCCTATCTGGCGCTCGCCGAGCGGACGGGCGTTCCCGACCTGCGCCGCTTCATCCGCGCCGTGGTGCAGGCCGACCAGTACGGCGTCTCGATCGCCGACGTGCTGCGCACCCAGGCGCAGGAGATGCGGCTCAAGCGCCGCCAGCGCGCGGAGGAGAAGGCGATGCAGATCCCGGTCAAGGTGATCTTCCCGCTAATCCTCTGCATCCTGCCGACGCTGTTCATCGTGCTGCTCGGCCCCGCGGTCATGGACATCGTCGCAGCGTTCAGCGGCTGAGCACATCGTCGTCCTCCGGACGACACCGCGGCCCATGGCCGTTCCCCGGCGACGTGGAGCCGTTTCGTCGTCCCTGCGCGGAGGCCTCCGGCCCCCACTCGGGCCGACCCTGCACGGGCCGGCCCGAGTCGGGTCAGCCGGTGGAGCGGGGCTGGGCGGGGTTCGTCGGGTCGCCCTGCGAGGGCGGGTTCATCGCGGGCCCCGTGGTCGCCTCGGAGACCTTGGAGCCGGCCGCGGCGTGCGACGGGTCGTCGGCCGCCGGTGCGGCGGGGTCGCCACCCGAGGGCTGGGCGCCCTCGCGGAGCGCCTGGAGCCGGTTCTCCATGATCGCCACCACCTGCGGGCGGTCGGCGTGGGCGCGTTCGTACTCGAGCACGGTCTCCAGACCCTGGGCGTCCAGCGTCCGGATCCGCGAGGCCAGGCCCTCCACCGGCAGGTGGTCGTAGTCGGGCAGTGGCAGCTGGTCGTGCTCCGTCATCCCTCGTCCTCTCTGCGGGTCCGTGTCGCCGCACCGCCTACCCCCGCCTCCCGGAAACGACACCGGGTGTGAGCTTCCGGCCGGTGGGTAGGCGGCGACGGCGGGAGTCGCGGCTCCGCGCCGCCCCGCCATCCGAACACCCCCGATCGACCGAGGAGTTGTCCCCCCGACATGGACGTGTCCTTCCTGGAGCCGGTGTTCGCCGCGCCCGGGCCCTACGCCACGGTCTGCGCCGACGTCACGCACACCAACGAGAACGCCGACGCGGAGCTGGAGCTGCGCGTGCGTGCGCTCACCGAGCAGCTCGCGGAGCAGGGTGCGCCGGAGACGGTCGTCGAGGCCGTCCGCGGCCGGCTGCTCGAGGGCAACGAGGGCGGCGAGGCAGGCACGCTGAGGGGTCGCTCCGTCGTCGTCGCCTCCGACGGCTCCGTCGTGCTCGACGAGGCACTCGCCGACGCGCCGGCCCGGGAGACCGCGGAGTGGGCCGACCAGCCCGACCTGGTGCAGATCCTGCCCCAGCTCGCGGGCCGCCTGCCGCACGTCGTCGTCGTCGCCGACCGCACGGGCGCCGACATCACCACGGCCGGGCTCCCCGGCCGGCCCGACCAGGAGAAGCAGGTGGAGGGCGACACCTTCCACATGCGCAAGGTCAAGGTCGGCGGCTGGGCGCACAACACGTACATGCACACCGCCGAGAACCAGTGGGAGGAGAACCTCGGACTGGTCGCCGACGAGCTGGACTCCCTGGCCCGGCGGCTGCCGCTGCGGTTCATCCTCGTCGCCGGTGACGTGCGGGCCCGGCAGATCCTGAGCGACAAGGCGCACGCCGCGTGGTCGGACCTGGTGGTCACCATGGAGGAGGGTGGTCGCGCCGCCGGTGCCGAGCGGGCAGCGATCGACGCCCGCACCGCCGAGCTGATCGCCGAGCACGAGGCGCGCGACATCGCAGACGCCCTCGAGAAGGTGCAGGCCGCCGGTGCGCACGGGCTCGCGCTCACCGGCACCGCCGCCGTGGTCGAGGCGCTGCGCAAGGGGCAGGTCGAGACGCTCCTGCTCGCCGACGAGCAGGACGACGCCACCCTGCTGGTCGGCAACGGCCCGCTCGAGCTCGGGGTGAAGCAGCAGGACATGGACTCCCTGGGCGTGCACGGCACCGTCGTGCCGGCCGGCCGCGCGCTGGTCGCCGCCGCCGCCGCCAGCGCGGCCGGGGTGCTCGTCGTGCCCCGTGCGGCGCTGCCCGACGGCGAGCCGGTCGCCGCGATCCTCCGTTACACCGACGACTCGACGCCGTCGGCCTGACATCCGCAACGAAGCCCGAAGGAGAACCACCCGTGAGCGACCCGCACCAGCCCGGCACCGCGCCCGGAACCGATCAGCGCAGCATCGAGCGCCGCGCCGCACTCGCCGAGGCCCTCGGCAAGGAGGTGTGGCCGGCCGACCGCGACCAGCTGATCGCCAAGGCGCAGGAGGGGCCCGCGGCCGACCGGGTGCTCTCGGACCTGCAGCGCCTGCCGGCCGGCCGGCAGTTCGAGAACGTCCAGGAGGTGGCCGAGGCCCTCGGCCTGGGCACCGAGCAGCAGCGGTTCTGACGTGACCACGCAGAAGCAGCCCAGCGCCGAGGCGCTGGACAACGTCACCGAGGACAACGTGGAGACGCGGTCCCAGCTGCTCCCGGAGGAGGCGGCGCTGCAGGGCAGCGGCATGGAGGAGGTCGCCGCCGAGGTCATCCTGGCCGAGTCGGAGGAGCGGACGGTCAACGCCGATCCCGACGACGCCCAGGGTGCCCACCGGCAGTCCGCCGAGACCGCAGACCTGCCCTGACGTGCGGCACGAGCACCCGGTCCGGCTGCGCTGGTCGGACCCCGACATGCTGGGTCACGTCAACCACGCGCGGGCGCTGAGCCTGCTCGAGGACGCGCGGCTCGCGCTGGGCGAGGATCACGCCGGAGGCGGCCTGATCCTCGCCCGGCTCGAGGTCGACTACCTGCGCCAGCTCTACTACCGGGTCGGCGAGGAGCTCTGCGTGCGCAGCTGGGTGACCCGGCTGGGCACGAAGTCCTTCACGATGCGGCAGGAGCTGGCGCAGGACGGCGAGGTGGCCATCCGGGCCGACGTCGTCCTGGTGGTCTTCGACTTCGCGGCGAACACGAGCCGGCCGATGACCGACGCCGAGCGCGCGCACTGGAGCAGGTACCTGGAGGGCTAGCTAGCCCTGGCCGTAGGCGGCCCAGAGCCGCGGGAAGCGGGCGGCGAACCACTCGTCGTCGTCCTGCGGGAACGGCTCACCGGACGGCTCACCGAACTGGTCGTCCACCTCGTCGGGCCCCGGGTCGAGGTCCTCCTCGGCGAAGCCACGGTCCTCCAGCACCTCCAGGGGTGCGTAGGCCCACTCCTCGGCGCACCCGAAGTCGTCCTCGTCCTCGTCCCACTCGAGGTCGGCCAGGGCGTCCGGATCGGCGAGCACGCGCTCGTAGGCGTCCCGTCCGAGGCTGATCAGCCAGTTCCGGAAGTCGAGGAAGGCGTCGTCGCTCGCCCCGCCGAGCGCGAGGTATGCGGCGGCCCAGAGGTCCCAGCGGTTGGCCCGGGCGCGGGCGGCCATCAGCTGGCGGTAGAAGGCGAGGACGTCGTCGTCCGAGAGCTCCTCGAGGGCGGCCGTGAGGGTCGCGACGTGCTCGGCGACCACCGAGTCCTTCGCGGTCTCGGCCGCCTCCGCGCGGGTGTCCTCGACCAGCGTCCAGAAGGTGTTCGCGTCCACGGCGGGAACCTACCGGCGCACCGCCCCCGTGCGGCGGTTGCCGAGCCCCGCCGGACCGGTCAGCATCCGGGCGTGCGGACGTACGGGAGGAGGCCGCGTGACGTTCTTCGACGGCTTCGCCGAGCAGCGGGTGGACGTCGGCGATGGCGTCGTCGTACGGCTGCGGTCCGGCGGGACCGGGCCGCCGGTCGTGCTGCTGCACGGGCACCCGCGCACCCACACCACCTGGCACCGGGTGGCCCCGCTCCTCGCGGCGGCCGGCCACACCGTGGTCTGCCCTGACCTGCGGGGGTACGGCCGGTCGTCGAAACCGCCCACCGACGACCGGCACGTGCCCTATTCAAAACGGGCGATGGCCGGCGACGTCGTGGCGCTGATGCGTGCGCTGGGCCACGACCGCTTCGCCGTGGTCGGTCACGACCGGGGCAGCTACGTGGCGCTGCGGACGGCCCTGGACCACTCCGAGGCCGTCAGCCACCTCGCCGTCCTGGACTGCATCCCGATCGTCGAGCACCTGGAGCGGGCCGACGCGCGGTTCGCCACGACCTGGTGGCACTGGTTCTTCTTCGCCCAGCCGGGCAAGCCGGAGCAGGCGATCCTGGCCGACCCGGTGGCCTGGTACGGCGCTGAGGCACCGGGCAGGGCCGAGGCGATGGGGGAGGAGAACCACGCCGACCTCCTGGCGGCGATCCGCGACCCGGCCACGGTGCACGCCATGCTCGAGGACTACCGCGCCGGGCTCGGTGTCGACCGGGCGGCCGAGGAGGCCGATCGCGCGGCCGGTCGGCGCATCACCTGCCCGACGCTCGTGCTGTGGTCCGCCCGGGACGACCTGGCGGAGCTGCACCGCGACCCGCGGACCATCTGGGCGGACTGGGCCACCGACGTGCGCGGCGGGCCGATCGACAGCGGGCACCACATGGCCGAGGAGGCGCCCGAGGACTTGGCCGGGGCGCTGCTCCCGTTCCTAGGAGGGGACCGGCTCGGCGGGGCGCAGCCGTGACGGGGTGGTGCTGTCACGCACGACGAGCCGCGTGGCCAGCTCCAGCCGCGGGCTCTCGATGGTCTCGCCGTCCACCATGCGCAGCACCGTCCGTGCTGCCAGCACGCCCATCTCGGTCAGCGGCTGGTGCACCGTGGTGAGCGGCGGGGAGGACCAGCGGGCCTCCGGCAGGTCGTCGAACCCGACGACGCTGACGTCCTCGGGCACGCGCAGGCCCCGGCGCCGGACTCCTTCGTAGACCCCCAGTGCCATCTGGTCGTTCGCGGCGAAGACGGCGGTCGGCGGGTCGGGCAGGGCCAGAAGGCGGTCGGCCGCGCGGGCTCCCGAGGCGTAGCCGAAGTCGCCTTCCACCACCAGGTCGGCGTCGAACGGCAGCCCGGCGGTCTCCAGGCCCGCCCGGTACCCGGCCAGCCGGGCGCGGCTGGCCCAGAGATCGGGCGTGCCGGCGACGAAGGCGATGCGCCGGTGGCCGAGCCCGGTCAGGTGCTCGGTGGCGCTGAGGCCGCCCGCCCAGTTGGTCGCGCCGATGGTCGGCACGTCCAGCTCCGGGACGCCGGCCGGGTCGACGACGACCGCGGGGACCTGCAGGTTGCGCAGCTCCGCGTCGAGCTCGGGGTCCAGCTCGCTGGTGACCAGGATGGCGCCGTCGCTGGCCCGGGCGCCGAGGTTGTCCAGCCACCCCCGGGTGGCGCTGGCCCGGCGGTGGATCGCGGTGACCACGATGCCCACGCCTGCCGCGTGGGCGACGTCCTCCACCCCGCGGATGATCTCCAGCGCCCACGGGCTGTCGAGGTCGTTGAAGACCAGGTCGATCAGCCGCGCCCGGGCCCGGCCGCCTCGGCGCTGGTAGCCGTGGTCGCGGAGCAGCTGCTCCACGCGCTCGCGGGTCTGCGGAGCCACGTCGGACCGCCCGTTCAGGACGCGGGAGACCGTCGGAACCGACACCCCGGCCGCCGCGGCGATCGCCGCGATGGTCACCGCGCCGGTCTGCTCGTCGGCCAACGGACCTCCTCCTGGTCGGGGCGGCCAGCCTACGGCCGGCCCCGCGGCCCCGGGCGGGTGCGCCGCGGAGCTCCCCCCGACGGGCGAGGGCCGGCCTCCGGCGACGGCGTCCGATGCCGGCGGATTCCCGTATTGACGCCCACATGTGACCTACGTAACGTCCGGGCTCCGGTTTCCGGAAACTTTCGGAAGCTGTTCCGACGTCTCGAGGGAAGGCACACCATGCGCTCTGTGAGGTTCGGTTCGCGGGCGGCAGCCCGTTGCGCGGTCGGGGTGGCCCTGGTCCCGGTCGCGATCTCCGCCGCGGTCCTGCCCGCCGCGGCGGCGCCCCAGGACCAGGCGGCACCGACGGCCCAGGCCCAGGAGGACCGGGCCGGCGGCCCAGCCATCCGGAACGGCCTGCGCACCGTCGCCCCCGACGACCTGGTCATCGGGACCGCGGTCGCCGGCGGGGGGCACCACGTGGACGCCGGCTACCCCGATCCGTTCACCCGCGACCCCCGGTACCGGAAGGTCCTCGCCACGGAGTTCAACTCGGTCTCCCCCGAGAACCAGATGAAGTGGGAGTTCATCCACCCGGAGCCCGGGGTCTACAACTTCGGGCCGGCGGATGCGATCGTCGCCTTCGCCGAGCGGCACGGGCAGGAGGTCCGCGGCCACACGCTCCTCTGGCACAGCCAGCTGGCCGACTGGGTCACCCAGGGCGACTACACCGACGAGGAGCTCCGGGCCATCCTCAAGGAGCACATCCAGACGGTGGTCGGCCGCTACGAGGGCCGCATCGACCAGTGGGACGTCGCCAACGAGATCTTCGCCGACACGTGGGACGACGGAGGCGTGCGGCTACGGGACGGTTCGACGGGCGCGACTGCCAACATCTTCATCCAGCGGCTGGGCCCGGGGATCATCGCCGACGCCTTCCGCTGGGCGCACGAGGCCGACCCGGAGGCGAAGCTCTTCCTCAACGACTACGCCGTCGAGGACATCGGCCCGAAGAGCGACGCCTACTACGAGCTCGCCAAGCAGCTGCTCGCCGAGGGGGTCCCGCTGCACGGGTTCGCCTTCCAGGCCCACCTGGACCTGCAGTACCCCTTCCCGGAGACCCTCGACGAGAACATGCAGCGCTTCGACGACCTGGGGCTGGAGACCGCGATCACCGAGCTGGACGTCCGGTTCACGCTCCCCGAGAGCGGGGTGCCCACCGCGGAGCAGCTCGCCGAGCAGGCGGACACCTACGAGGGCGTCCTCGAGGCCTGCCTGTCGGTGGACGACTGCAACTCCTTCACCATCTGGGGCTTCAACGACAAGTACTCGTGGGTCCCGAGCTTCTCGCCCGGCCAGGGGGCGGCGACCGTGATGTTCGAGAACTACGAGCGCAAGCCCGCCTACTGGGCCCTGCACGAGACGCTCGCGGAGGCGCAGGCCGGGCGGTGACCGGCCCGGTCCGACCCGCCGGACCCGCCTGAGCGCCGGGCGGTCGCTCCTCGACCCGGGGAGCGGCCGCCCGGTCCCGTCGGGCGGGTGGACCCGCCGTCCGGCGGGACGGCGGCCCGATCAGGTGATCATCTCCGTCCCCCGGGGTAGGGCCGCACCCGAACCGAGAGGAGACAGCGATGCCGAAGACGACGAGAAAGGGCGACGCGAAGCAGTCCGAGCTGCCCAGCACCCTGCGACGCTCGGACAAGAAGGCCCAGCGGACGTTCACCAAGGCCTACGACTCGGCGGTGGACGAGTACGACGACGAGGAGCGCGCCAACCGCGTCGCGTGGGCGGCGGTCAAGCACTCCTACGAGAAGGTCGGCGACCACTGGGAGAAGAAGGAGGGCGGCAAGAAGGGCCCCTCGGACGCCCAGGCCGCCGGCGGCCGCGGCACCGGCAAGCAGACCAAGGGCGGCGTCGACGCGAACGCGACCAAGGAGCACCTGCAGGAGGTCGCCAAGAAGCTCGACATCTCCGGCCGCTCGAAGATGAAGAAGCAGGAGCTGGTCGACGCCATCCAGAAGGCGAACGACAAGAAGACCGCCCAGGCCCGCACGAAGTGAGGTCGCCGCGTCGCCGCTTCCCTGGTCCAGGGGAGCGGCGACGCGTCAGCCGATGAGCTGGAACTCCGTCTGCCGGCCGGCGAGGTACTCGACGCCGTCCGCAGTGAGCGCGATGCCCTCCTCGAGCCCCAGCCGCACGCACTGGCCGCCCCACTCCGGGACCGGCCGGCGCACCGCGAGCTCCAGGGCGTAGGCCGTGTCGGCGTGCACCGGGTAGTCGCCCGCGCCCGGCACGTCCCGCTGCTGGTCCCACTGGCCGATGGCCGGCCCCGCCCCGTGGCCGTGGTAGCCGATCGGGTGCGAGTAGACGTCCCCGTCCAGGCCCTCCGCTGCCGCGGCGGCGCGCGCGGCGGCCAGCACTTCGTTGCCCGTCCGGCCCGGGAGGAGCGCGGCCGCGGTCAGCTCCTGCAGCCGGTTGGCCGCCCGCATGGCGAACCGCAGGCCCTCGGGGGCGTCGGTCTCGCCGGGCCGCAGGACGTAGGCGTTGCGCTGCGTGTCGGTCCGCAGCCCCAGCGAGCTCAGGCCCACGTCGCAGTGCAGCAGGTCCCCGGCCCGGACCACCGCGTCGGAGGGGACGGCGGGCAGCAGCGTCCCCCCGTCCTCGACTAGGGGCACGCCGGCGCGCTGCACCAGCACCGACGGCTGGAACCACGGCTCCACGCCCAGGTCGTGGAGCCGCTGCCGCAGCCACCACGCCACGTCCAGCGCGGTGGTCCGGCCCACCCGGACGACGGCGGGGGAGAAGGCCTCCGCGATCACCTGGTGCGCCAGCCGGTTCATCCCCCGCAGCGCCTCGATCTCCTCCGGCAGGCGGGTCTCCAGCCAGCTCACCGCGAGCTGCTCGGCCGACACCAGCCGGTCCGCGTACGGGCCGAGCGCCTCGGTGAGCAGCCGGTGCTCGGTGTGGGAGAGCCCGTCGGCCAGGGCGAAGCGCTCGGAGACGTCGATGCCGATGCGGCGCGGGCCGGCCTGCTCCACGAACCGGCGGACCTCCGCCCACTGGGCGCGCTCGGCGGGCTCCCGCGGGTCGGCGGTCCACGCGGGCAGGAACTGGCCGACCGGGTAGCGGGAGACCGCGGCGGGGGTGACGCCGTCGTCGCTGCGGTGCAGCAGCAGGATGGTGCGCCGGCGGGCGGACAACCAGGTGGCCGGGAGCAGCGTGGCGAGAACCGGGTCCTCGTCGTACTCCCGTCCGGCGACGATCCACAGATCGATGCCCGCCCGGTCCATGAGACCGGGGAGGACGTCGAGCAGCCGCTGGGTGAGCCATCGGTCGCGCACGTCGGCCTGCTCGCGCAGAGGCAGAGGCACCGTCCGCGTCGGGTCGGGCGCGACGAGCGTCATGCACCTAGCGAAGCAGAGAACCGCCGAACGCACCGGTCGAGAGCACCGTCCGGCCCCCGCCGGCGGCCGGGCTAGGAGCTGGCCTGCTCCGCCCGGGGGCTGCGGGCGCGCGGGACCACCGCGGTGGCCACCCGGTCCCGCCCCTCACGCTTGGCCCGGTACATGGCGGCGTCGGCCTCGTCGACCAGCCGCCACAACGCCGCGACGGCGTCATCCCCCTCGCCGGGCCGGGTGACGGCCAGGCCGATCGACGCGGTGACCACGTGCCCGCCGGCGCCCTGCCCGCGGGCGACGGCAGCCCGCAGCCGCTCGGCCAGCCGGCGGGCCTCCGCAGGGTCGCCCACCGAGCCCACGACGACGAGCTCCTCGCCGCCGGTGCGGGCGAGCACGTCCGCGGGCCGGACGGCGGCCGACAGCGCGGCGGCCACGGAGCTGAGGACGGAGTCGCCGACGGCGTGCCCGAACTCGTCGTTGAGCCGCTTGAAGTGGTCGAGGTCCAGCACCATGGCGCAGATCCGGGTCCCGTCCCGCCGGGCCTGTCCCCAGAGGCGCTCGGCCTGCTCGACGAGGTAGCGGCGGTTGTGCAGCCCGGTGAGCGGATCCAGGTGGGTGAGGGTCGCGGTCTCCACCAGCAGGCGCTGCACCCGCCGGCGCAGCAGGTAGACCGCCGTCGCCGCGACGTTCAGCGTGACGGCGCTGACCCCGACCTGGACGCCGAGGGCCACGGCGCTGTCGTAGCTGGGCCACAGCGCGGCGAGGCAGACGCCGGTAGTCACCGCCATGTGGACCGCCAGCGCCCGGAGCTCCAGGAACCAGGCGGCCGCCAGCGCGGGGAACAGGAGCATCAGCGGGGTGGCGTAGCGCAGGGGGTCCTGGATGCAGAGGACCACGACGAGGTAGATCAGATCTCCGAGCAGCACCAGGACGAGCGTGTACCCGGGGCCGATCCGGCGGCGCGCGGCGAGTGCCGCGGCGAGGGCGAGCAGCAGCAGCATGGTGCCCGCGTAGGCCCACCGCGCCACCCCCTCGCGGAGCACGCCGTCCACCAGGAGGTTGACCGAGCCCATCACACCGCCCATGGCCAGCAGCACGGCGACGGTGACGGCGGCGACGCGGTGCTCGTGGCCACCGGGGGCGGCCGGCCCGGAGCGGACGGGGGCGGAGGTGCGCAGGTCCGGGCCGATCACGGGTGCAGGATGCCGCACCAACCGGCGTTCCGGCACCCCCTGTGCGCCGCCGGTCACCCTGGGGTGCGAGCCCGGGCGGTCGTCGTCCGAGCGGACCCGCGCGCCGGGTGGAAGGCTGAGGTCGTCCGACGAGTGGAGGAGGTCGCGCATGGCCGGGGGGCCCTGGTTCTTCTGTCTCAAGCACCACCGGGTCGAGGACCGCGACGGGTGCGCCGAACGCCACCGGCTCGGGCCGTACGAGACCCGGGAGGAGGCCGAGCAGGCGCTCGCGGCCGTCGCCGAGCGGAACGAGCGGCTCGACGCGGAGGACCGCGAGTGGGAGGAGCGCTGACCCCCGTCCCGGGGGCCAGGCATGATCGGTCCCAGCCGCCGGGTCGTCCGGCGCCGTGGAAGGGGTGGACGTGACGGACGGTCGCGCGGTCGAGGAACTGGTCGTGGGAGTGCTGGGCGGCACGGGCCCGCAGGGGCGTGGGTTGGCCGTCCGGCTGGCCGCCCAGGGCCAGCGCATCCTGCTGGGCTCCCGCGACGCCGAGCGCGCCGCCGAGGTGGCCGCCGAGGTGGCCGAGCGGGCCGCGACGGTGGCCGGCGGGGTCGAGGTGTCGGTCACCGGGGGCTCCAACGTGGACGTCGCGGGCGCGGCGGACCTGGTCATCGTCGCCGTCCCCTTCGCCGGACACGCCGCGACTCTGGCCGAGCTCGCCACCCCGCTGGCCGGCAAGATCGTCGTCGACTGCGTCGTGCCCATGGGCTTCGACGAGCTCGGTGCCTACGTGCTCGACGTCGAGGAGGGCAGCGCCGCGCAGCAGGCGGCCGCGCTGCTGCCGGACTCGCACGTGGTCGGCGCCTTCCACCACCTGTCGGCCAAGCTGCTCGAGGACCTCTCGAAGCCCACGATCGACGGCGACGTCATGGTGGTCGGCGACGACCGCGCCTCGATGGACACCGTCCAGGCGCTGGCCGGCCGGCTGCCGGGGATGCGGGGGATCTACGCCGGCCGGCTGCGCAACGCCCGCCAGGTCGAGGCCCTGACGATCAACCTCGTCTCGGTCAACCGGCGCTACAAGGTGCACGCGGGCGTCCGGATCACCGACGTCTGAAAGGGCCCCGTCCTCCTCACCCTTCGCAGGCTCAGGGTGAGCCTCTGGGCGGGGCCAGGGGAGTTGAGCCGTGACCGGCGCTGGAATCCGCGACGACCAGCGGCGGCCCTACGCGGGGCCGCCGCCGCGGCGGGTCGTCTCGCTGGTGCCGTCGCTGACCGAGGCGATCGCGGCCACCGACGCAGGGCTGCTCGCCGGGGCGACCGACTGGTGCACCCATCCGGCCGGGCTCGACGTCCCGCGGGTCGGCGGCACCAAGTGGCCCGACGTGGGCCGGGTACTGGAGCTCCGCCCCGACCTGGTGGTCGCCAACGCCGAGGAGAACCGGGACTCCGACGTCGCCGCGCTCCGGGCCGCCGGTGTACCCGTGTGGGTGACCGCGCCGGCCACCGTCGACCAGGCGCTCGACTCGCTCGCCCGGCTCTGCGGCGTGCTGGGCCGCCCCGACCCGGGCTGGCTGGCCGACGCCCGCGCGGCCTGGGTGGCGCCGCCGCGGCTGCCGGACGTGCCGGCGGTCGTCCCGATCTGGCGGCGGCCGTGGATGGTGCTGGGTCGCGACACCTTCGCCGGTGACGTGCTGACCCGGCTCGGCGTCCGCAACGTCTTCGCCGGGCACGCCGACCGGTACCCGAAGCTCGGCCGCGGTGAGCCGGCGACGGTGCCGGCGGAGCTGGCGGTGTTCCCCGACGAGCCCTACGCGTTCACGCCGGACGACGGTCCCGAGGCGTGGCCGCAGGCCCGCCCGGTGTTCGTCAGCGGCCGGCACCTCACCTGGTACGGCCCCTCCCTGGCGGAGGCGCCGCAGGTGCTGGCCCGGCAGCTGACCACCTGAGCGGACCGGTGACGTGCTGCTCCGCGCGTGGGCCGCTCCGGGGGTCGTGCGCACGCACTGCGGCCGTTGCAGGGCGCCGACAGCGGGAGCTCGACCCCCAGAGCGAGCTGAGTGGCTACTCGAAGGAGTGCTCGGGGCCGGGGAACGCCCCGCCGCGGACGTCGTCGGCGAACTCCTGCGCGGCCCGCAGCAGCTCGCCCCGCAGGTCGGCGTACTTCTTCACGAACTTCGGCACCCGGCCGCCGTTGAGCCCGGCCATGTCCGGCCACACCAGCACCTGCGCGTCGCACTCGACGCCGGCGCCGATGCCGATCGTGGGGATGGCGAGCTCCTTGGTCACCTGGGCGGCGACGGCCGCCGGCACCATCTCCAGGACGACGGCGAACGCACCGGCCTCCTGCACCGCGTGCGCATCGGCCAGCAGCTGCTCGGCCCCGGCCCCCCGGCCCTGCACCCGGTAGCCGCCGAGGGCGTGCTCGCTCTGCGGCGTGAAGCCGACATGCGCCATGACCGGGATCCCGGCCTCGGTCAGCAGCCGGACCTGCGGCGCCACCCGCACCCCGCCCTCCAGCTTCACCGCCTGGGCGCCGCCCTCCTTCATCATGCGGACGGCGGTGTCGAACGCCTGCTGTGGGCCCGACTCGTAGGACCCGAACGGCAGGTCGGCGACGATCAGCGCCCGCTTGGTGGAGCGGGTGACCGCCTTGGTCATCAGCAGGATGTCCTCGACGGTCACCGGCACGGTGCTGGTGTGCCCGAGCACGACGTTGCCCGAGGAGTCGCCGACGAGCATGACCGGGATGCCGGCCTCCTCGAAGATGGCCGCGCTGTAGGTGTCGTAGGCGGTGAGCATCGCCCACTTCTCGCCGCGTGCCTTGGCCTGCTGCAGGTGGTGGATGCGCACCCGCGCCGTCGACTGGCCGCCGTAGAGGACCGACTCGCTCACGCCTGTGCTCCTTCCCGCACGGTGGGGAGGGTCTCCCGCCAGCGGCTGGTGATGGGCAGGCGCCGGTCGCGCCCGAACGCCTTGAGGCTGATCTTGGTGCCCGGCGCCGACTGGCGGCGCTTGAACTCCGCGGCGTCCACCAACCGGAGGACGCGCGCCACCACCTCCGGGTCGTGCCCCCGCTCGAGCAGTTGGGCCATGCCGAGGTCGCGGTCGACGTAGTCGGCGATCACCGCGTCGAGCTCGTCGTAGGACGGCAGCGAGTCGCTGTCCACCTGACCCGGCGCCAGCTCGGCCGACGGCGGCTTGTCGATCGAGTTCTGCGGGATCGGCTCGGTCTCGCCGCGGCGGCGGGCCTCAGCGTTGCGCCAGCGGGCCAGCTCCCAGACCAGGGTCTTGGGCACGTCCTTGATCGGGGCGAAGCCGCCGGCCGAGTCGCCGTAGAGGGTGGAGTAGCCGACGGCGATCTCGCTCTTGTTGCCCGTCGTCAGCAGGAGGTGGCCGTGCTGGTTGGACAGCCCCATCAGGAGCGTGCCGCGGACCCGGGCCTGCAGGTTCTCGGCGGCGACCCCGGAGAGCTCCACCGAGGACTCGTAGGCGTCGACCATCGGCGCGATCGGCACGACGGAGTAGTGCAGGCCGGTGCGGCGCGCGAGGTCCTCGGCGTCGGCGAGCGAGTGCTCGCTGGACCACTTCGACGGCAGCCCGACCCCGTGCACCCGGTCGGCGCCCAGCGCGTCGACGGCGAGGGCGGCGCAGACGGCGGAGTCGATGCCCCCGGAGAGACCGAGCACCACCGAGGGCATGCCGTTCTTGTCGATGAAGTCGCGCAGGCCCAGCACCAGGGCCCGCCACACCTCCTCGCAGTCGCTGAGCGGTTCGGCGACCGTGGCGGGGCGCGGGTCGAAGGCGGGCACCGGCTCCTCGCTCAGCACGTGCCGGGTGACGGTCATCGGCCCGACCCGGCCCGAGCGGCGCTCGGGCACCGCGGACGGGTCCAGCGCGAGGTCGACGGTGAGCAGGTGCTCGACGAACTGGGGGGCGCGGGCCAGCAGTTCCCCGGTGGGGGAGACGGCCATCGAGTCGCCGTCGAACACCAGCTCGTCCTGCCCGCCCACCTGGTTGCAGTACAGGATCGCCGCCCCCGCCTCGGCCGCCCGGCGACGCACCAGCGGGAGCCGGAGGTCGTCCTTCGCCCGCTCGTACGGGGAGGCGTTGGGGGAGACGACGAGGTCGACCCCGGCCTGGCCGGCGACCCCGCACGGCCCGCCCTCGACCCAGAGGTCCTCGCAGACGGTGAGCGCGACGTCCACGCCGTGCAGCCGCACCACCGGCAGCTCGGTGCCGGGCACGAAGTAGCGCGCCTCGTCGAAGACCCCGTAGTTGGGCAGGTGCCGCTTGTAGTAGCGGACGACGACGTCGCCACCGTGCAGCAGGGCCGCCGCGTTGCGGGGAGCACCCCGGCGGGGGTTGGCGTCGCTGGGCCGGTCGTCGTCGGTGGGCGGCTCGTCGACCGGGGCCGGTCCGCTGCCCTCGGTGTGCGCCAGGTACCCCACGACGACGGCGAGCTCGCCCAGCCCGTCGGCGGCCAGCCGGGCCGCGAGGTCCACCAGCGCCTGCTCGCTGGCGCGGGCGAACGACTCGCGCAGCACCAGGTCCTCCGGCGGGTACCCGGTGAGCGTCATCTCCGGGAAGACGACGAGGTGCGCGCCGGCGGCCGCGGCCTCCGCCGCCCACCGGAGGACCAGGTCGCTGTTGCCCGCGAGGTCACCGACCCGCGTGTCGACCTGGGCGAGGGAGACCCGCATCTGCACCGGCTGCTGATCGCTCACGCCGCCAGTCTCGTCGCCCACCAGGGCCGACGGCCAGGTGGGGGCGCGACACGGGCACCGTCGCGGCCGGGAACCGTGTGCGGATCGCCCGGATTGGGCAGGCTTGCGCCGACGTCACACACCTGAAACGAGCGGACTGGATCATGGCCGGTATGGACCGACAGCAGGAGTTCGTCCTGCGGACCCTCGAAGAGCGCGACATCCGTTTCGTGCGGCTGTGGTTCACCGATGTCTCCGGCTACCTCAAGGCCGTCGCGGTGGCCCCGGCCGAGATCGAGGCCGCCTTCGCCGAGGGCATCGGCTTCGACGGCTCGGCGATCGAGGGCTTCGCCCGCGTCTACGAGTCCGACATGCTCGCCAAGCCCGATCCCGGCACCTTCCAGGTGATGCCGGCCCGCGAGGGCCGGGCCAGCGACACCGCGCGGATGTTCTGCGACATCACGCTGCCCGACGGCTCGCCCTCGTGGGCCGATCCCCGGCACGTGCTGCGCCGGACCCTGGCCAAGGCGGCCGACATGGGGTTCACCTTCTACACCCACCCCGAGATCGAGTTCTTCCTGCTCAAGGACCTGCCCACCGACGGCACCGCACCGGAGCCCGCCGACACCGGCGGCTACTTCGACCTCTCCACGCACAACGTGGCGCACGACTTCCGCCGCGAGGCGGTCTTCGCCCTGGAGGCGATGGGCATTTCCGTGGAGTTCAGCCACCACGAGGTCGCCCCGGGGCAGCAGGAGATCGACCTGCGCTACGCCGACGCGCTGTCGATGGCGGACAACATCATGACGCTGCGGCACGTCGTCCGGGAGGTCGCGCTGGCCCAGGGCGTGCACGCCACGTTCATGCCCAAGCCGTTCACCGAGCTGGCGGGCTCGGCGATGCACACCCACCTGTCGCTGTTCGAGGGCGACCGCAACGCCTTCCACGACCCGGCCGACCCGATGCGGCTGTCGACCACCGGCAAGCAGTTCATCGCCGGCCTGCTGACCCATGCCCGCGAGGTCACCGCGATCACCAACCAGACGGTGAACTCCTACCGCCGGCTGCTGGCCGGTACTGAGGCGCCCACCGCGGCGACCTGGGGTCGGGCGAACCGCTCGGCGCTGGTCCGGCTGCCGAGCTACAAGCCCAGCAAGGCGCAGTCGGCCCGGGTCGAGGTGCGCTCGCCGGACTCCGCGTGCAATCCCTACCTCACCTTCGCAGTCCTGCTGGCCGCCGGCCTGCGCGGCATCGAGAAGGGCTACGAGCTGCCGCCGGAGGCCGAGGACGACGTCTGGTCGCTCACCGACACCGAGCGCCGCGCGGCCGGCTACGAGGACCTGCCGGTCAGCCTCGGCGAGGCGCTGACGGCGATGCAGGGCAGCGAGCTGGTCGCCGAGACGCTCGGCGAGCACGTCTTCCAGTTCTTCCTGCGCAACAAGTGGGAGGAGTTCAACTCCTACCGGCAGAACGTCACGCCCTTCGAGCTGCGCCGGTACCTCCCCGGCCTCTAGCAGGACCTCGTCGCCCCCCGTACCTCGCAGGCTCGGCGCGGGACCCTGCGACGAGGCCGTTCCATCGCCCCACGGGGAGGCGTCACTACGCTCGACGGCGTGACCTCCACCGGCCGCCTGCTCGTCGTCGTCCCGAGCGAGACCGATCCGCCGGCCCGGCTGGGGGAGTGGCTGCGCGACGCGGGCATGGAGCTCGACGAGCGCCGGCTCGGCCTCGGCGCGCAGCTGCCGGACGGCCTCGAGGGCTTCGACGGGCTGCTCGTGCTGGGCGGCCCCCAGTCGTCGATGGACGACGAGGAGACCAGCCCCGAGCTCGTCGGCGTGCGACGACTGCTCGGGCAGGCGCTGCGGGACGATCTGCCCACCCTCGCGATCTGCCTGGGCGCCCAGCTGCTGGCCCAGGTGGGCGGCGGCCGGACCCGGGTCGGGGTGGACGGGCCCGAGGTCGGTGCGACGCTGGTGGCCAAGCGGGACGCCGCGGACGCCGACCCGGTGTTCGGGCCGCTGCCGCTCTCGCCGGACGTGATCCAGTGGCACCACGACGAGATCTCCGAACTGCCGGGGGGCGCCACCCTGCTGGCCGGCAACCCGCACTACCCGCACCAGGCCTACCGGGTGGGGACCTCCGTCTACGGCCTGCAGTTCCACATCGAGACGACGCCGGAGATGGTGCGGGCCTGGGCCGGCAGCGACCCCGTCGGCGTCGCAGCCTCCCCGCTGGACCGGGAGACGCTGTGCGCCCGGGCCGCCGCCGCCCACGACGACGTGGCCGAGGCGTGGCGCCCGTTCGCCGAGCGGTTCGCCGAGCTGGTCCGGGCGAGGGCACAGGTGCGCGCGTGAGCGCGCCGCAGGTGGAGATCCCGCGGCGCGCGATCGTCCGCCTCGTCCGGTTCGGCTTCGAGGACGGCGAGCGCGCCGCCCGGCTGCTGTCGGACCCCGCCCTGGGCCTGTGGGACCTCGAGCGCAACGAGCCCGCCGACCCGGAGGCCGGGCCGGTCGTGGCCGCACTCGCCCGGGCAGGGGACCCCGACCTCGCCGTGCGGTCGCTGCAGCGGCTGATCGAGGCGCTGGACGCCGAGGACGACACGGGGGATGCAGCGGCCACGCTGCTGGCGCGGCTGCGGGGGTCGGGTTCCCTCCGCGCCCGTCTGCTGGCCGTCCTGGGCGCGAGCGCCGGGCTGGCCGACCACCTGGCCGCCTACCCGCTGGACTGGGAGGTGCTCGACGACGGGAACGGGCCGAGCCGGCCCACCCCGCACGCGCTGGAGCAGCAGATGCTGGCCGCCGTCGGCGCCGACCCCGACGACCCCCCGTGGGGCGTGCGGCTGGGGAAGGGAGCCCCGGACGCCGGCCCGTCGCGCATCGCGGCCCTGCGGCACGCCTACCGCCGGGCGATCCTCTCCCTGGCCGGGCGGGACCTCGGCGACGGCGTGCCGGCAGAGGAGGCCGCGGCCGAGCTCGCCGACATCGCCGCCGCCGTGCTCACCGCCGGCCTGGCGCTCGCCGTCGCCGAGCAGCCGGCGGACGCCGCCGCCTGCCGGCTGGCCGTCATCGCGCTGGGCAAGACCGGTGGGCGGGAGCTGAACTACGTCAGCGACGTCGACGTCGTCTTCGTGGCCGAGCCCGCCGACCCGAGCGACCCGGAGAGCCCGGCGCTGGCCACCGCCACCCGGGTGGCCGCGTCGCTCATGCGCATCTGCCACGAGGCCGCGTGGGAGGTCGACGCCGCGCTGCGTCCCGAGGGCAAGGCCGGTGCGCTGGTGCGGACCGTCGCCGGGCACGCCGCCTACTACGGCCAGTGGGCCGACACGTGGGAGTTCCAGGCGCTGCTGAAGATGCGGCCGGTGGCCGGCGACCCCCACCTGGGCCGCGCCTACGTCGAGGAGCTGTGGCCGCTGGTCTGGAAGGCCGGCAACCGGCCCGGCTTCGTCGGCCAGGTGCAGGCCATGCGCCGCCGCGTGGAGGCCAACATCCCGCCGGCGCAGGCCGAGCGGGAGCTCAAGCTCGGCCGCGGCGGGCTGCGCGACGTCGAGTTCGCCGTCCAGCTGCTGCAGCTGGTGCACGGCCGTTCGGACCCGGACCTCCGGGTGGGCGGGACCCTGCCGGCGCTCCTGGCGCTGTCGGCCGGTGGGTACGTCGGTCGGGAGGACGCGGCGACGCTCATCGCCTCCTACCGCTTCCTGCGCACCGTCGAGCACCGGCTGCAGCTGCTCCGGCTGCGGCGCACCCACCTGCTGCCCACCGACGAGCAGCAGCTGCGCTGGCTGGCCCGCTCGATGGGGTACAAGCCCGACCACCGCGGCGACGCCGTCGACGTGCTGCGGGCGGAGCTGGCGCTGCACACCCGCGAGGTGCGGCGCCTGCACGAGAAGCTCTTCTACCGGCCGCTGCTGTCGGCCGTGGCCAAGGTGCCGTCGGAGGCCGCGCAGCTGGGCAGCAAGGCCGCCGGTGACTGGCTGCGGGCGCTCGGCTTCGCCGACCCCGACGGCGCGCTCCGGCACCTGGCGGCCCTCACCGGCGGGGTCTCCCGCTCGGCCTCGATCCAGAAGTACCTGCTGCCGGTGCTGCTGCAGACGTTCGCCTCCTGCCCCAACCCCGACGCCGGGCTGCTGGCCTACCGGCAGGTCAGCGAGGCCCTCGGCGGGAACCAGTGGTACCTGCGGCTGCTGCGCGACGAGGGGCAGGTCGCCGAGCGGCTGGCCCAGCTGCTGGGCTCCAGCCAGTACGTCGCCTCGCTGCTCACCCGGACGCCGGAGGCGCTGCGGCTGCTCGCCGACGACGCCGAGCTCGAGCCGCGCTCGGCGGCGACCCTGGCCCGGGCGTGGCGGCAGGCGGCCGGCCGCGCGCCGGACCCGCAGGCCGGCGTTCGGGTCATCCGCGGGCTGCGCCGGCAGGAGCTGCTGCGGATCGCGGCGGCGGACCTGCTCGGCCGGCTCGACGTGCACCGGGTGGGGCAGGCGCTGACCGACGTCGCCGTCGCCACGCTGCAGGCCGGGCTCGACGCCGCGCTGCGGACGCACGCCCTCGAGTCGCGCGTCGACGTCGCCGACCTGCCGATGGACCTCGCCGTGATCGGCATGGGGCGCCTGGGCGGTGGGGAGCTCGGCTACGGCTCCGACGCCGACGTGCTGTTCGTCCACCGGCCCCGGCCGGGAGCGGACGAGGCCAGGGCCTCGGCCGCGGCGAACGCCGTGGCCCACACCCTGCGGCGGCTGCTCGGTGAGCCGGCACCGGACCCCGCGTTCGAGGTGGACGCCGACCTGCGGCCCGAGGGGCGGCAGGGCGCCCTGGTGCGCAGCCTCCCCGCCTTCCGCGAGTACTACGAGCGCTGGGTGTCGGTGTGGGAGGTGCAGGCGCTGCTGCGCGCCGTCCCGGTGGCCGGCGACGAAGCCCTGGGCGCGGATTTCGTCGCGCTGGTCGACCCCGTCCGGTACCCCGCCGACGGGTTGTCCGGCGAGCAGGTCGCCGAGATCCGGCGCATCAAGGCGCGGGTGGAGCGGGAGCGGCTGCCCCGTGGGGCCGACCCCGCCACCCACACCAAGCTCGGCCGCGGCGGGCTGGCCGACGTCGAGTGGACAGTCCAGCTGCTCCAGCTCGAGCACGCCGCCGCGGCGCCGGCGCTCCGGGTTGCGTCCACCGCGGGGGCGCTGACCGCGCTCGCCGAGGAGGGGCTGCTGCCGGCGGAGCAGGCCGAGGCGCTCACCGCGGCGTGGGAGCTGGCCACCCGGGCGCGCAACGCGATCTTCCTGGTGCGCGGGCGCCCCAGCGACCAGCTGCCGCGGCCGGGGCTGGAGCTGGGCGGGGTCGCCCGGGCGTGCGGGTACGGCGCGGATGACGACCCGGGCCGTTTCCTCGACGACTACCGCCGCACCACCCGGCACGCCCGGGCCGTGGTCGAGCAGGTCTTCTACGGGCAGGCGCAGTCCGGTCCGGTGCCCTGAGCCGCGGCGGTACATGACGATCCGGTTGCATCGGGACGGTGAGGGTTCGCCGCCGGGAGCGGCGGCAAGGGCACAGCAGTGACTTGACGCCGAGACCAAGGCAGGATCTGCGATGCGTTTCCTCCCCGCCGGAGTCTGCGCGGCTCTGCTCCTCACGGCCTGCACCGCGGACGGCGGCAGCTCGGACGGCGACACCGCCGCGACCGCTTCGCCGACGGCGTCGCCGACCACGACGGCGCTGAGCGACGACCGGGCGGTCGAACCGGTCGGCGACCCGGGTACCGCCGCGGTGCAGGGCGGTGGTTTCCCCGATGCCGACCGGCCGGTCGCCCACCTGGCCGATGTCCGGGCCGCCGGGCACGACGGCTTCGACCGGGTGGTCCTGGAGTTCGAAGGCGACCGGGTGCCCAGCTACCGGGTGTCCTACGTCGAGCCGCCGGTGACGCAGGACGCCTCGGGGCGCCCGGTGGAGATCGAGGGGAACGCCTTCCTGGAGCTGCGCACCAGTCCGGCCAGCACCGTCGACCTGTCCGGCGAGCGCCCCGAGCAGGTGTACGAGGGCCCCGAGCGCATCGAGCCGACGGGCGGGTCCGTGGTCACGGAGGTGGTCCAGACCGGGGACTTCGAGGCGAACATGGCCTGGACGGTCGGCCTGCAGGAGCGCGTGTCGTTCGGCGTGGCCACCCTCGCGGACCCGCCGCGCCTGGTGGTCGACGTCCGCCACCCGTCGGACGAGGAACCGGGCACCCTGCAGCCGGTCGGCGACGGCGACACCGTTGAGTCCATCGCTGCCGGCGACGGGCCGCTCGTCGCACTCACCGACGTGCGGCTCGGCGCCCACGAGGGGTTCGACCGGATCGTGTTCGAGCTGGCCGGTGAGGGCGAGGCCGGCTGGCGGGTCGGCTACACCGACGAGCCGCGTGCCCAGGGGTCCGGAGCCCCGGTCGAGGTGCCCGGCGACGCAGTCCTCGGCATCACGCTGACCAACATCGCGCTGCCGTTCGACGCCCCCGAGGGCGTGCAGCCCTGGGAGGGGCCCGACCAGCAGGCGATCGCCGGGGCGACCGTGCTGGACACCCTGGTCGAGGACACCCTCTTCGAGGGCCACTACACCTTCTTCGCCGGGGTGGACCGGGAACGGCCGTTCGCGGTCGGACTGCTGAACTCGCCGCAGCGGATCGTGGTCGACATCCTCGCGGAGGAGCCGGCCGCCCCGGTCGCGCTGTCGCAGCGCTGCGAGAGCCCCGCCGGGTTCGCCCTGTCGTATCCGGAGTCGTGGGCGGTGAACCCGGGGGACACGGTCCCCGCGTGCACGCGGTTCGCGCCCGACCCGTTCACCGTGCCGCCCGGCACCGACGCCCGGGTGGGCGCGGTGACCGCCTCGGTCGAGCCGGCACCGTTCGACCGGGTCGCCGACCCCGCGGGCGCGGAGGAGCTGAGCCGGACCGACACCACCGTCGGCGGCCGGACCGCCGTGCGGGTCGAGCGGGTCTCCTCGGGTGAGGGCCTCTGGCCCGAAGGGGTGCGGACCACCAGCTACGTCGTCGACCTCGGCGAGGGGGAGGACGGCCCGCGCACCCTGGTGGTCAACACGGTGGGCCTGCCGCAGTTCGACTACGCGCGCAACGTCCGGGTCCTGGACCGCATGGTCGAGACGTTGGAGCTCACCGAGCCCTGATCCGTTGGACCGGCGCCGTGTACCCGGGAGCCGGCAGGGCATGCTGGAGGCGTGTCGTCACCGTCGGCCGAGCCCGAACCCCCCGAGGACATCGCCGGCACGGACCCCGGCGATGGACCGGCCGACGGCGCCACGATCACGCCCTACCGCGACGGGCCGCTGATCGTGCGCGGCAACTTCCGGCTGCTGGACCAGGACGGCGCCGAGATCGATCCCGGACGCGACACCATCGCGCTCTGCCGCTGCGGGAAGTCCGGGATCAAGCCGTTCTGCGACGGGTCCCACAAGCGCTCCGGCTTCTCCGCGCCGAGCGGGCCGAGCAGGCCGCGACCGGCCACGCGGATCCTCCGGGACGGGCGCCGGGAGACCTGACCCCGTCGCCCGTCCCGGATCAGCGCGCGGACTCGAACGCCCGGGCCATCCGGACCTGCTCCTCCAGGATCTGCGCGATCCGGGCCTGGACGGCGTCGAGCTGCCCGATGACGGCGCTCGTCGCGCTGATGCCGGAGGTCACGGATTCCGTGCCCGCCTGGATGCCGGCGACCTGCTCGGACACCCGGCTGGTCGCCTGCGCCGTCTCCCGGGCGAGCTCCTTGACCTCGTTGGCCACCACGGCGAACCCCTTGCCGGACTCCCCGGCGCGGGCCGCCTCGATGGTCGCGTTGAGGGCCAGCAGGTTGGTCTGGTCGGCGATCGCCGAGATGATCCGGATGACGTCGCCGACGGCGGCCGACGCGCTGGCCAGCGCCTGCACCTGCGTGGTCATCGACGAGGCCTCGGCGACCGCGCTCTCCGCCACCCGCCCGGCGTCGTCGCCGGCCTCGCGGAGCCGGGAGACCGTCTCCAGCAGGTCCCGGGAGTTGGCCCGGTCGGCCTCCGCGCGGCGCAGGATGTCCAGGCGCTGGGAGACCAGCTGCTGCACGTTGCGCAGCGCCGCGGCGCGTGACTCGGACAGGTCGATGGTCTCGGTGACGAAGAAGTCCATCGTGCCCACGACGCGCCCGTCGCAGAGGACCGGGAAGCAGACGCCGGAGCGCACCCCGGCCCGCTGCGCGGCGGGTGCGCGCACGCAGTCGGTCACCTCCGCGAGATCGCGGACGAAGACCAGGTCACGGGAGCGCCAGGCGCGCCCGGACAGGCCGACGCCCTCGGCGAAGCTGGCGGCCAGGGTGACCTGGCGGAACTCGTCCCCGGCCGAGCCGGACTCGACGGAGAACCGCAGCACGCGTTGCTCCTCGTCGAGCGCCCAGAACGAGCCGTAGGCCCAGCCGAAGGCGGTCCGGACCGTCTCGAGCGCCACCCGCAGGGCGGTCGCCTCGTCGTGTGCCTCGCCCACCCGGGCGACGACGGTGGTCACCGCCTCCCGGTCGTCCAGGGTCTCGCGGAGCGTGGCGGCGGTCAGCGCGCTGCGCCGGGCGTGGGCGATCAGCCGGCCCAGAGCCTGCCACTTCTCGGCACGCCCGCCGAAGAACGGCAGCTCGCGCTCGCTGTAGTACTCGAGGACCGCGGTCACCCGGTTGCCCTCGACGACGGGGAGGAAGCAGCCCTGACGGGCGCCGGCCGCGTGGGCGGTGGCCCACCGCAGGCAGGTGCCGGTGGCCGTGCCCGCGTCCATGAGCACCGGCGTCCGCCGGCGCAGGGCCTCGCCGCCGTAGCCCGCGCCCGCCACCATCGCCTCGCCGGTGGGCCATCCGGCGGCCATGGCCGCGGCGGCCGTGCCCTCGGTGACCCGGAGGACGTAGTTGCCCTGCCCGTCGGGCAGCCAGGCGGCGCCGTAGCTCAGCCCGAGCGCCTCCACGAGCGTGCGCATGATCCGCCGGTGGGCGTCCAGCTCACCGGTCACGTCGCCCTCCAGCGACGCGATGACGCGCTCCAGGGCCTCGACGTCGCGCGGTTGCTCCGCCTGCTCCGGCGTCCGACGCGTCTCCCGCCTGCGCATGGCACCCTCCCGTGGTCCGCGCCGCGCCCGGTGGGGAGCGGTCTGACCGCGCACGAGGTTTCGGCCTGCAACCACGGTTGTTGAGCCGCACCCGAGACGGGCCGGGAACGGAACGGCCGGGCCCGCGACACGGAGGGGTGGCCTGCGGCGGGGCCGGTTGCTCGATGTGACTCGCATCGCACAGGATGCGCGCAACGTCCTGCCCGGCGGGCTCCCCGGCCGGTGCCCGAACGGAGGACCCATGGATTCCGCGCTCACCGCCGTCGCGCTGCCCCTGGCGCTGGCCGTCGTCATGTTCGGGCTCGGGCTCTCGCTCACCCCCGGCGACTTCACCCGCATCGCCCGGCAGCCGAAGGCGGTCGTGATCGCCCTGGGCCTGCAGCTGCTGGCGCTGCCGGTTCTCTGTTTCGGCTTGGTGCTCCTCTTCGACCTCCCCCCGCTGCTGGCGGTCGGCATGCTGCTGCTCGCGGCCTCGCCCGGGGGCACCACGGCGAACCTGTTCAGCCACCTCTACCGGGGCGACGTCGCACTGAACATCAGCCTCACCGCGCTGAACTCGGTGATCGCCGTCGTCACGCTGCCGGTGGTCACCAACCTGGCGATCGGCTTCTTCGAGCCGGCCGCCGGCGGCAGCCTGGGCCTGCAGTTCGGCAAGACGCTGCAGGTCTTCGCGATCGTGCTGGTCCCCGTGGCCCTCGGCATGCTCGTGCGCCGGTCGGCCCCCGCCTTCGCCGACCGCTCGGACAAGCCGGTGCGCGCCCTGTCGGCGGTGGTCCTCGCGCTGGTCATCGTCGGCACCATGGTCGCCGAGCGGGAGAACATCGGGGGCTACCTGCGCGACGTCGGGCTGCCGGCGCTGCTGTTCTGCCTCTGCAGCCTCGCGATCGGGTTCGCCGTGCCGCGCCTGTTCGGCATCGCCCGGGCGCAGTCGATCGCCAGCTCCTTCGAGATCGGCGTGCACAACAGCACCCTGGCGATCGCGGTGGCCGTCAGCGTGCTCGGCAGCGTCGAGCTGGCCGTGCCGGCCGCGGTCTACGGCGTGCTGATGTTCCCCGTCGCCGCGGCGTTCGGCTGGGTGATCACCCGGAACCGCGCCACCGCTCCGGGCCGGGCCGACACCGCGGGAGTCGGTGAGGTGACCGGCCCGTCGCGGTAGGGCGGTCGAACGGTCAGGCCGCCAGCGCCGGGCGCCGGAACAGGCCCGACTGGCCGGCCTCCCACGCGCCCAGCAGGTGGTGGGCGGCCAGCCCGTCCATGGCCAGCGAGCTGGCCGCCCCGAACAGCACGTCGGGGGCCAGCTCCGGTTCCGCGGCGACCAGTGAGCCGCACATGTCCACGGAGGCGATCTGCTCGTGCACGGCGTCGGCCTCCACGTGCTCGTCGTAGAAGACGGTGGTCCGCTCGTCGAACCCCAGCCGGCGCAGCCCGGCCGAGTACCGCCGGCTGGGCTCGGAGGAGGTCATCTCCACGGTTGCCAGGTGCCCCAGGGCGGCTCCGCGCCAGCGGCGGTGCAGCCCGAACAGCGACATGGTGTTGACCGAGGCGAACGCCACGGCAGGCGCGTCGTCCCACAGCGCCCCGTAGCCGGCGTCGAGCCCCAGGTCGCGCATCAGCCCGGCGAACAGCTCGCTGTGCATCCGCTCCGCCGAGCCGCCGCCGTACTCGTCGGCCTGGATCTCGACCATGGCGGCCTTGGTGCGCCCGCTCAGCCGGGGGATGGCGAACGTGTGCGGGTCGGCCTCCTTGAGGTGGTAGACCGACCGGAGGACGAGGTACTCCCGCCACTGCTCCAGCGTGCCCCGCTTGGCCATGTAGGCCGACAGCGACGGACCGTCGTCCGCCGCGATCAGGGCGGTCAGCTGCCGGTCGATCGGCTCACCGGTGACCGCGACCTCGCCCACCAGCCCGCGCAGCGCGGCGAGGTGCCGCCGTTCCAGCCCGGCGCGCAGCCGGAGCAGCTCCGGGTCCCACTCCCAGTCCTCCGACACCCCGTCGAACCCGCGGTAGTGGAGCTCGTAGCAGATCGCGAGGGCGAGCTGCAGGTCGTCGTCGAGGAGGGCCCCGGAGCGGTGGGGCTCCAGGCGCTCGGCGCACGCCCGCGTCGCGGCCGACAGGTCGGCGCGGGTGGCGAGGTCGCGCGCGAGGGCGTCGCTGAGGGGGCCCCGGGGCTCGGGCAGGCGCATGATCGTGAGCATGCCCAACGAACGTCGGTTCGATGCGCCGGCGGATGTGATGTCCCCCGCGTGTAGGACAGGGGCATGACCACCCCGGCTGAGCGCGTCGTCCTCGTCACCGGCGGCAGCGCCGGCATCGGTCGTGCCACCGTCGCCCGGCTGGCCGCGGACGGTGCGCGGGTGGCGACCTGCGCCCGGGACGGTGAGCGGCTGCGGGCGGCGGTGACCGGGGTGCCCGGGGTCACCGCCACGGAGGCCGACGTCGCCGACGCGGCGGCCCGGGCCGAGCTGGTCGACCGGGTGCTGGCCGAGCACGGCCGGCTGGACGCGGTCGTCCACAACGCGGGCCTCGGCTGGGCCGGCCTGCTGGAGGACATGCCGGGGGAGGTGGTCGCCGGCGTGGTCGCCACCAACCTGGTCGCGGTCGTCGAGCTGACCCGGCTGGCGCTGCCCCACCTCCTGCGGTCGGCCGCCGAGCGGGGCCGGGCCGACGTCGTGACGGTCTCCTCGGTCGCCGCCTGGTCGCAGGTGCCTCCCCTGACCGTGTACTCGGCGACGAAGGCCGGGGTGCAGGGCTTCTCGTCGGGGCTGCGGCGGGAGGTCGCGGCCCGGGGCGTCCGCGTGCACACGGTGAACCCGTTCTTCGTGTCGACCGAGTGGCTGGCACGCGGCCACGGTCATGCCCCGGCGTCGGACGCCGACGCGCGCGGGCGGCTGTCCCGTGGCATCGCCCCCGAGCGGGTGGCCGAGCGGGTGGCCGAGTGCCTGACCTCGCCCCGGGCGCGGACGATCTCGGTCCCTCGTTGGTCGGGGCTGGCGCGGTTGGGGGAGCTGCCCCCGGTGGACCGCCTGCTGGACCGGGCGCTGTCGGCCAACGCCGGCCGCATCCGGGCGGCCGCGGAGCGGGCGGTGCGCCGCCGGGTGTGACGCGGCAACCCGGGCGGTGCCCGCCGGCGCCCGGGAGGGGTTGGCATGATCCGCTCGTGACCGGGACGACGCCGACCTCCTCCCGCGCCGCGGCCCGTACCTGGTGCGGCGCGCTCGCGGTCGTGGTCGCGGTGTCGATCGCGACCCAGTTCGTGCTACAGGTGTCCGACCCCGCAAATCCCGCGCTGGGCGTCCTCGAGCGGATCCTCCGGTTCTTCAGCTACTTCACGGTGCAGAGCAACCTGCTCGTGCTGGCCGCGACGGTTCGATGCGGACCTGAGCCCGGCCGGCCGTTGCCGCCGGCGCTGGGTCAGGCGGCGGCGAGGAAGCGGTCGAGCGCCTCGGCGATCTGGCGGTGCCCGGTCGGGGTCGGGTGCACACCGTCGCCCGACATGCCGAAGTCCGGCAGCGCGGACAGGTCGGCGAACGCGTACCCCTGGTCGGCCGCCACGTCCGCCATGGCCTGGAGGTAGGCATCCCAGGCGGCGACGGAGACGTCGGTGCGCCGCGGGTACCCGACGATCAGGACCGACGGGTCGGGACCGACGTCCGGTCCGCGGAGGTGCCCGATGGTCGCGGTGAGGTAGTCGCGGAACTGGGCGGCGGTGAACCCGGCGACGACGTCGTTGTAGCCGAGCGCCACCACGACCAGGTGCGGCGCGGCCGCGGCGACCGCCTGGCCGTGCTGCGGCGCGGTGGGCAGGTTGGCGTAGTCCTCGGCCTGCCAGCCGGAGTGGCCGGCCTCCCACACGCGGACACCGGCGGCCTCGTCCCCGTCGTACACGCTGATGCCCTCGATCAGCACGGTGCGGCCGCTGGTGTTGGTCAGGGTGACCGTGTGCGGGCCCGGGGGCAGCGGAGGCGAGGTCCAGCTGCCGCCGTCGCTCGGGGTGTAGCCACCGCCGGTGGTCGTGACCGGGATGCCTGCCGCGCCGTCGACGGAGACGGTGATCGTCCCGGTGTTGAGGCTGCTCGCGTAGTGCAGCTCGAACGAGGTGCCGGTGAAGGTGGTGGTCATCGAGTTGCCCGCGCCGGAGGGCATGTGGTTCGCCCGCATGCCGAAGCCGTACTGGGAGCCCAGCGTGGACGTGCCGCCGAAGGTGAACCGGTCCACCATGCCGGCGGCGGCGTAGTAGGCGGGGACGTAGCCCTCGCCGCCGGCGACACCGGGCGGCTGGTGGCGGGCCCGCAGGAGCCCGAGCAGGTGATCGACCCAGCGGTTGCCCTTGCCCACGTCCCGGCCCTCGGTCACCGAGTCACCGACCACGACCACGTCGAGCGGGCCGCGCCCCGCGGCGCTGTCGGCACGGGCCGCGCGGAAGGCGTCGAGCCCTTCCGTGCCCCCCGACGGAGGCGGCGTGGTGGTGGGTGCGGTCGTGGTGGTCGGTGCCGTGGTGGTCGTAGGTGCGGTCGTGCTGGTCGGCGTCGTGGTGGTCGGGGCCGAGGAGGTGGGCGCGGGGGTCGTCGTGCTCGGCGCTGGGGAGGTGGTGGGGGTGGGCGACGGCGCCGGGGTGAACGACGCGGCGATCTCCCTGGCCGCCTGCAGCATCAGTGGGCGGTAGCCGGTCCCGGTGTGGATCTGCGACGCCTGCTTGAGCGCCGCGAGGGACGGGGAGACGCCCTGGTGCAGGAGGCGCGCCGCGTCGAAGTCGCAGGCGACGTCCCGGGCGAGGCAGAGGTCGAAGACCGGGGACGTCGTCACGACGTCCCGTGCGCCTGGCTGCAGGGCCGTGCGGACCCCTTGCGCGGTGGCGGGCGCAGTACCGCGGCGGGTGGCGGCGGTCTGGCCCACCCGGTCCCCGTCGGCGACGAGGACGCTGGCGGTGATGCGGGACAGCAGCCCCGCCCGGCCGTCGTCCGCGAGCCGGGCCAGCGCCTGGTGCACCACCATGGCGCCCTGCGAGTACCCGGTCAGGACGAAGCCCGCGCCCGGGCACCGGGTGTGCAGCGCGACCATCTGGTCGACGGCGGAGCCGACGCCCTGGTCGACGCTGCGCGTGTAGGCCCCCAGGCGTTCGGTCGTGTAGCGCTCCATCGCCGCCGGCCGCCGCGCCGGGTCCGCCAGCTGGGTCAGCTCGGCCCTCGTCGGCGTCAGGACGGTGACCGACGTGGGGGAGTGGGTGACCGCGACGTTCTCGACCACCAGCCCGCTGCCGTGCCTGGCCCTGAGCTCGCGCTCGAGCCCGTCGGCGAAGTAGTCGGCGTTCGTTCCCATCCCGCGGTTGGCCGTGGTGATCGGCTCCGTCGATCCCCGGGCACCCACGATCGCCACGTCCGGGCAGTCGTCGTCGGCCGCGCCGGCCGCCAGGGTCACGGCGACGGAGGAGGTGAGCAGCGCGAGGACGCTGCCGATCGTCAGCGCGCTCCGACGTGCACGTCCCACGACACGACCCCCCGTGATCGGGATGGACGCCGACGGCGGGAGCCCGTCGCCGGATGCGCATCCGTCTGAGGGTTCCGGACGCTACGCCACGGCGCGGAGGTCGGCTACGCTCCCGCGCCCGGCTCCTCGAGGTCCGGACGCGCCGCGGCCCGCTCACGCCAGGGGCTGAGCGTTCGTCGCAGCCCTCCGGGGAGCACAGGGGAAAGCAGGTGAGCTGTGCGGCCGTGCGCCGTATGCCGTGGCGACGTGCGCCTGGAGTCGATCCGTACCGATCCCGTCGATGGCTCACTGCTGGTGCCCTGGGCGCTGGCGCTGATGCTGATCGAGGCCTGGTCGCTGGCCCGCTTCGTCACCGACCGCCTCTGACCGTCGGCATCACGCACCGCGGCCCCCGACCTGGAAAAGGTCGGGGGCCGCGGCGTCAGCAGCCGAGATCAGATGTCGTAGTACATCGCGAACTCGTGCGGGTGCGGGCGGAGGCGGATCGGGTCGATCTCGTTCTCCCGCTTGTACTCGATCCACGTCTCGATCAGGTCGGGCGTGAAGACGCCGCCGTCGATGAGGTACTCGTGGTCGACCTCGAGCCGGTCGAGGACGGCGTCCAGGGACGCGGGCACCTTGTCGATGCCCAGGGCCTCCTCGGGCGGCAGCTCGTAGAGGTCCTTGTCCACCGGAGCCGGCGGCTCGATCTTGTTCTTGATGCCGTCGAGGCCGGCCATGAGCATCGCCGAGAAGGCGAGGTAGGGGTTGGCCGACGGGTCGGGCACGCGGAACTCGATGCGCTTGGCCTTGGGGTTGTCGCCCGAGATCGGGATGCGGCAGCAGGCCGAGCGGTTGCGGGCCGAGTAGACCAGGTTGATGGGGGCCTCGTAGCCGGGGACCAGGCGGTGGTAGCTGTTCACCGTCGGGTTGGTGAAGGCCAGCAGCGACGGGGCGTGGGCCAGCAGGCCACCGATGTAGTGGCGGGCGGTGTCGGACAGCCCGGCGTAGCCGGTCTCGGCGTGGAAGAGAGGCTGCCCGTCCTTCCAGAGGCTCTGGTGGCAGTGCATGCCCGAGCCGTTGTCACCGAACAGCGGCTTGGGCATGAAGGTGGCGGTCTTGCCGGCGGCCCAGGCGGTGTTCTTCACGACGTACTTGAAGAGCATCAGGCTGTCGGCCGACCGCAGCAGCGTGTCGAACTTGTAGTTGATCTCCGCCTGCCCGCCGGTGCCCACCTCGTGGTGCCCGCGCTCGAGCTCGAGCCCGACACCGATGAGGTTCCGCATGATGTCGGCGCGCAGGTCGCTCTGCTGGTCGTAGGGCTCGACCGGGAAGTAGCCGCCCTTGGGGCGAGCCTTGTAGCCGCGGTTGGGGCTGCCGTCGAGCTCGGTGCGGGCCCCGGTTCGCCAGGAGCCCTCCTCCGAGTCGATGTGGTAGTACCCCTCGTTGATCGAGGTGTCGTACCGCACGGAGTCGAAGACGTAGAACTCCGCCTCGGGGCCGAAGTACGCGGTGTCGGCGATGCCGCTGGCGGCGAGGTAGGCCTCGGCCTTCTTCGCCACGTTCCGCGGGTCGCGGCTGTAGGCCTCACGCGTGATCGGGTCGTGGATGAAGAAGTTGACGTTCAGCGTCTTGTGCTTGCGGAACGGGTCCACGAACGCGCTGTTGGCGTCGGGCAGCAGCAGCATGTCCGACTCGTTGATCGCCTGGAACCCGCGGATCGAGGAGCCGTCGAAGCCGAGGCCCTCGCTGAACGTGTCCTCACCGAACGTCGATGCCGGGATGGTGAAGTGCTGCATGACGCCGGGCAGGTCGCAGAAGCGGACGTCGACGAACTCGACGTCGTTGTCGCGGATGTAGGCGGCGACCTCGTCGGGACTGGTGAACATCGATCCTCCGGGTGTGGGCGGACTGCCGGGCGACACGTTATGAGCGGGGAGTTGCCCCGCGGTGTCCCAAGTGTTTCGTGGCGGTAACAACGCCCTGGGCGTGTCGCGGGTCACGCGGCTCCCTGCGCGGTCCCGCTGCGGGCGTGCGAGCGGCGGGGGGCGGGGGGTCCGGTCATTACGCTGGCGGTCATGGTCAGTGATGCCGGACAACCCTCTCAGGCCCCCGCCCGCGGCGCCTCCCTGGGGTTGCCGTCCAGCGGACCCGGCTCGCTGGCGCCCTTCACCCGGCGGGTCGGCGGCTACCTCGTCGACGCCGTCGCCTCGGCGCTGATCGCCTGGGCGTTCACCGCCCCCGAGGGCCCGGGCAACTGGAGCCTGCTGGTCTTCGGCGTCCTGACCGTCGTCACCCTGGTGCTCTTCGGCCAGACCCCGGGGCACCGGGTGCTCGGCATGCGGCTGGCCCACCCGACGCCCGGCGCGCGGCTCGCGCCGTGGCGGGCCGTGGTCCGCACCGCTCTGCTGATGCTCCTCGTGCCGGCCCTGCTGGTCGACGCCGACGGCCGAGGCCTGCACGACCGGCTCACCGGCACGGCCGTCGTGCTCGACTGAACCCGTAACCCGGTGGACCGGTAGCGCCGGCGGACAGCACACTGCGCCGGTGATCGTCCGCCGCGAACGCCCCACCGACCACGCCGCCGTGGGTGCGCTGCACCGCTCGGCCTTCGCCACCGACCCCGCCACGGGCGCCCTCCGCGCCGCGGACGACGTCCCCGAGGCGCGGCTGGTCGACGCGCTCCGGAACGATCCGGGCTTCCTGCCGCACCTGTCCCTCGTCGCCGTGGACGGGGACGACGTGCTCGGCCACGTGATCGCGACCCGGGGATGGCTGGAGCCTTTCGGCACCTCGGTGCTCGGGCTCGGCCCACTCGGCGTGCACCCCGCCCGGCAGGGCCGCGGGGTCGGCACCGTGCTGGTGCACGCCCTCCTGGCCGTGGCCGAGGCGGCCGGCGAGCGGCTCGTCGCGCTGCTCGGCTCACCGGACTACTACCGGCGGTTCGGGTTCGCCCCGGCCGCCGACCTCGGGTCACCGCGCCCGATCCCCGGTGGGGCGCGCACTTCCAGGCCAGGCACCTCGACGGCCCGCGGCTGCGGGGCACGTTCCGCTACGCCGCGCCGTTCGACCGGCTCTGACGGCCTCCCTGCAGGGAGGCCGTCAGCGGCGGCGGACCTGGCGCTGGCTGATCGACATCTGGCGGCCGCCCGGGAGCGGGCCACCGGGAACCGGCATCCGCGGCCCGCCCAGCGCGCTCATCCGCCGGCCCAGGGCGTTGACCTCGGCCGCGCTGAGGTTGCGCGGCAGCTTCATCACGTGGGTGCTGAGCTTCTTCAGCGGCACCTGTCCCTCGTCGTCGCCGATGGTGACGTCGTAGATCGGCGTGTCACCGACGACGCGGGCGATCTTCTTCTTCTCCTGCGCGATCAGGCCGCGCACCCGGCTCGGGGAGCCCTCGCCGACGAGCACGATCCCCGGCCGGCCGAGCACCCGGTGCACCGCGTCCATCTGCGGGGTGCCGGCGACCCCGGAGGTGACCCGCCAGTCGCCGCGCATGCCCTCGAGCACCCAGGCGGCCGCACCCGGCTGGCCCTCGACCTGGGTGTAGGCCGAGCGCTGGGCGCGACGGCCGAAGACGATGAGCGCCGCCAGGCCACCGAAGAGCAGCGCCAGCGGGATGAACAGGAACGGCGCGCTCAGCAGGATGCCGATCAGCTCGATCACTGCCGCGACCGCGACGAACCAGATCAGCATGATCCACGGCAGCTTCGGGTCGTTGCGCCGCGTCAGGGTGTAGGCCTGCTTGAGCATGCCGACCTGGCTGCGCACCTTCTTGAGGCGGCCGACCTTCGGCCGGCCGTTCTTGTCGAGCTTGGGGGCCTTGCCCGCCTTGCCCGAGCCGGCGGCCGAGGCACCCGAGCTCCGGCCACCGTCCTTCGGGGTGCGCCCGGCGCTGCCGCCCGGGGCGGTGGGGTCAGAGGACCTGCTGCGTGCCATGACCCCAGGATAGAAGAAGGACCCTCCTGCCCCCGACGCTCGCACGCTCGCGTCGGGACCCTGCAGCAGGGCCGCACCCGGGGTCAGCCCTGGGGGGTGAGCCCCCGCGCCTCGACCGCCTGCTGGTAGAGCCGCCCGGCGCGGTAGGAGCTGCGCACCAGTGGCCCGGCCAGGACACCCGGGAAGCCGATCTCCTCGGCGTCCTTCTGGAACTGCACGAACTCGTCGGGCTTGACCCACCGGACGACGGGGTGGTGCCGGGGCGAGGGACGCAGGTACTGGGTGATGGTGAGCAGGTCGCACCCGGCGTCGTGCAGCGCCTGCATCGTCTCCACGACCTCGTGCGGCTCCTCGCCCATGCCGAGGATGAGGTTGGACTTGGTGACCAGCCCGGCCTCGCGCGCCGCGGTGATGACCGCCAGCGAGCGCTCGAAGCGGAAGCCCGGGCGGATGCGCTTGAAGATCCGCGGCACCGTCTCCACGTTGTGCGCGAGCACCTCCGGCCGGGAGGAGAACACCTCGGCGAGCTGGTCGGGGTCGGCGTTGAAGTCCGGGATCAGCAGCTCGACACCGCAGCCGGGCAGCGCGGCGTGGATCTGCCGCACCGTCTCGGCGTACAGCCACGCGCCGCCGTCGGGCAGGTCGTCGCGGGCGACGCCGGTGACCGTGGCGTACTTCAGCCCCATGGTCGCCACGCTCTCGGCCACCCGGCGCGGCTCGTCGGCGTCGAACTCGGCCGGCTTGCCGGTGTCGATCTGGCAGAAGTCGCACCGCCGGGTGCACTGGTCCCCACCGATGAGGAACGTCGCCTCCCGGTCCTCCCAGCACTCGTAGATGTTGGGGCAGCCGGCCTCCTCGCAGACCGTGTGCAGGCCCTCGCGGCGGACCAGCGACTTCAGCTCGGTGTACTCGGGCCCGGTCTTGAGCCGGGTCTTGATCCACTCGGGCTTGCGCTCGATCGGGACCTGGCTGTTGCGCACCTCGAGGCGCAGCAGCTTCCGGCCGGCGGGCTCGATCCGGGAGTCCTGGGCGGTGGTCGGTTCCGGGATCCTCGGCGGTGCCTCGCTCATGATCCCCACGGTACTCGCGAAGACGACGCAGCCCCCGTCGCGCGAGGCGGCGGGGGCTGCGGCGGTGATCCGTCGTCGAGTAGCTCAGACCTGCTTGTCGTCCGGGCCGGCGGTCGGGCCGGCGTCCGAGCCGCCGCCCGAGGTGAAGGGCTTGGGCGCGTCGCTGCCGTTCTCCGTCGCGGCGTCGGGGCCGTCGCCCTCCACCAGCTGCGCGTCGCGGACGCCCATGTCGGACTCCGCCGGCGCCGAGTCGCTGGTCTGCGACGCGGTGGAGACGGTCTTGCCGGAGTTGCTGTCGGAACTGGGCACGGGGTCCTCTCGGTAGCTGGGCACCGGGCCGTCACCGGCAGGTGCGGGCGTCCACGCGTCGGCCTTCTTGCGCCGCAGCAGGACGAACGCGGCCGTACCCAGGGCGAGCACCGCGAACACCCAGGGCCAGCGCTTCGGCTCCGGCTGCACCCCGCCCCGCCGCTTGACGGTCGTCGCGGTGGCCTGGGCGGCCTTCTCGAACTCGCGGCGCTTCTTGCCGGCCTTCTTGCGGGCCTTCTTCGCCGTCTTCCGGGCCTTGCGGGTGGACTCGGCGGCCGCTGCGGCCACCTCGGCGCGCCGGGCGTCGAGCTCGCTGCGGGCGCTGTCCACCCCGGCGAGGAGCGTGCCGCGGGCGCTCTCCAGGGCCGGCGTCACCACGTCGCGGGCGGCGGTGACCCGTGGCGTGGTGTACGCCAGCGCCGCGGCCTGGGCCGCGGTCAGCCGCGGGGCGACGTCCTCGGTGAGCGCCCGCTGGGCCGCCCCGCGCGCCGCCTCCACCCGGGGGCCGAAGTCGGCCGCGGCCCGCGCGGCGGCCAGTTGTGCGGCGGTGAGCCGCGGTGCGGCGGCCTCCCGGGCCGCCTCCACCCGCGGGGTCAGGGCGTCACGGGCGGCCTCCACCCGGGGGCCGAGGGTGTCGCGCGCCGACGCGACGGCCGGCGCGGCCGCCGCCACCGCGGCAGCCATCTTGGGCGCCACGGCCCGCTGGGCCGCCTCCACGTGCGGGGTCAGTTGATCCGCGGCGGCGCGACCTGCCTCGGTCACCGCCGTTCCCAGGTGGGACAGGCCCTCCTGCACTTCCGCGCTGATGATCTCGCCGCGCGTCTTCTTGCGGAACACGAGCTGCACCTCCGAGTTGATCGTCTGGCGGTCATCCTGCCCGGTCCGGCCGGTGCCCACACCCCGAGGACGGAGGTGGGTGAGTGACGTGGCGGCGATCTGGTTACGGTCCGGCGGTGCAGTTGCGCATCTTCACCGAACCGCAGATGGGCGCCACCTACGACGACCTGCTGGCCGTCGCCCGGCGCACGGAGGACACCGGCTTCGACGCCTTCTTCCGGTCCGACCACTACCTGACCATGGGTGGGGACGGCCTGCCCGGCCCCACCGACGCCTGGATCACCCTCGCCGGGCTGGCCCGCGAGACCAGCCGGATCCGCCTCGGCACGCTCATGACCGCCGGCACGTTCCGCCTGCCCGGCCCGCTGGCGATCTCCGTCGCGCAGGTCGACCAGATGAGCGGGGGCCGGGTCGAGCTGGGCATCGGCTCGGGGTGGTTCGAGGCAGAGCACACCGCGTACGGCATCCCGTTCCCGCCGCTGGGGGAGCGCTTCGACCGGTACGAGGAGCAGCTCGCGGTCGTCACCGGGCTCTGGCGCACGCCGGTGGGGGAGACGTTCGACTTCGCCGGGCGGTACTACCAGCTCTCGGGCTCCCCGGCCCTGCCCAAGCCGGTGCAGGACGGCGGCATCCCGGTGCTCGTCGGTGGCCGCGGCAAGCAGCGCACCCCGCGGCTGGCGGCCCGGTACGCGAGCGAGTTCAACGTGCCGTTCATGTCCGCCGCGGACAACGCCCGGTTGTTCGCCGGCGTCCGCGAGGCCTGCGACGAGGTGGGCCGCGACCCGTCGTCCCTGGTGTACAGCTCGGCGCTGGTGCTCTGCGTCGGCCGGGACGAGGCGGAGCTCGCCCGCCGCGCGGCGGCCATCGGCCGTGACGTGGACGAGTTGCGCGAGCACGGCGTCGCCGGCACGCCGGCCGAGGCCGTCGACGTGCTGGGCCGGTACGCCGAGGCCGGCGCGCAGCGGGTGTACCTGCAGGTGCTCGACCTCGCCGATCTCGACCACCTGGACCTGGTGGCGGCCGAGGTGGCACCGCAGCTGCGCTGAGCGGACCGGCGAACACGCCTCTCGCCCGGGAGCTCGCCGCTCGGCCGGGCGGAGCCGACCTCGCTCCGGCCACGCCGAGCACGAGCCCTCAGCCGGACGGTGCGACGTCGGCCTCGGCGACCGGTGGCCGAGGCGCCGGCACGTGCTCCCGTGCCTCCGGGACGTACTGCCGCACTCCGCCGCCGGCGCGCTTCGCGGCGTACATCGCCACGTCGGCGTGGCGCAGCAGCGCAGCGGGGTCGCCGGCGTCGCGGGGGGCCAGGGCGAGGCCGATGCTGACGCCCACCCGCACCGGCACGCCGGCGACGGTCACGGGAAGGCGCACGACCTCGGCCAGCCGCTCGGCGCAGTCGGGGGCGGTGCCGGGATCCGTGGCATCCAGCACCACCACGAACTCGTCCCCCCCGAGACGGGCCACCAGGTCGCCGGGGCGCAGCGCCGCGCGCAGCCGCTCGCCCAGCCGACGCAGCAGCTCGTCCCCTGCTTCGTGCCCGAGGCCGTCGTTGACCGCCTTGAACCCGTCGAGGTCCAGCAGCAGCAACCCGGTGGGCCTGGCGGCGCCGAGGTCGTCCGCCAGGCGGCGCATCAGGGACCGGCGGTTGGGCAGACCGGTCAGGTCGTCGGTGCCCGCCTGGCGCCGGGCCTCGTGCAGGGCCCGGCTCTCCGCGAACGTCACCGTGCTGCGCAGGAGGAAGGCCGCCACGCAGGCCACGGCGCAGATCTCGCCGGGGCCGGTGCGGCCGTCGCCCCACTGGGCACCGAGCACCCCGAGCGAGCCCACCGCGCACGCCAGGGGGATGGCCAGCGACCGCCAGCGGACGCGGTGCTCCGGTACGTCCGGGGCGCGTCGGCGGGGCCGGGTCAGCGAGGCCCCGGCAGCGGTCAGGCTGGCGTTGACCATCCAGAGCAGGTCCAGCGGGCCGCCCGGGACGTACCCGCCGAACGCCTGCTCCCTGGCCAGCAGCAGGTCACCGGCGAACTTCACGGCGACGATCACGCAGACGATGGTGAGAACGAGGTCGGCCCGGTGCCCGATCATCGCCAGCACCGCGCCCACGAGCGCCAGCAGCAGCACGTCGGCGACCGGGTAGGCCAGGTTCACGGCCACGCCGAACCCGGACATGCCCGGGGCCCCGACGGCCGGGTCGAGGACCGTGACGGCGACCGCGGTGGCGCCCAGGGCACCGACCAGGCCATCGAGCCAGGTGCCGGGACGGGGGCGGGCGAGCCGGGCGTACACCATCAGCACCGGGGTCGCGAACAGCGCCGGGTAGGCGCCGAGCCAAAACGCGTCGGCGGCCGAGGGGAACGGCGGATCCGGGTTCCCGGCCAGCAGCAGCCGGTGAGTGAGGTCGCCGGCCAGGTTGAACAGCCAGGCGGCGGCCGCGGCCCACCAGACGAACCGTTCCGCGGGCACCCGCTGGGCCGCCCGCAGGCACACCGCGACCGCGAGCAGCGGGGCGCCGATGCCGAGCGCTCCCGAGTCGACGAGGTCGCCCGCCGGCGTCCCCGGAGCCTGCCACAGCCCCAGGGCGAACACAGCCGTGCAGACGAAGGTCGCCGCCACCACCAGCCGCCACCCCGCGTCCGACCAGCCACTTCTCACCGTCTCGGCGCGACCTCGGGGCACGCGCGCACCTTGGCACACCGACGGCTCAGGGGGCGGCGAACCGCGGCCCGACGCGCGCATTCAGGTGCGAGCCCGTTCCCCGGCCGCGCGGGGGGCGGGTACCGCCCGGCGGGGCGGCGCGGTCCGGACGCGGTCGGCCAGCCAGGTGAGGAAGTCCCCGACCGGCATCGGCCGCGCGACGGCCCAGCCTTGGGCGACGTCGCAGCCCAGGCCGGCGAGCACGGCGGCCGTCTCGTCGTCCTCCACGCCCTCGGCGACGAGGCTGAGCCCGAGGTCGTGGGCCAGCGCCACGGTGTGCCGCACGATGGCCGTCGCCCGATCGTCTCGACCCACGTCGTGGGTGAGGCTCCGGTCGAGCTTGAGCTCGTCGGCCGGGAGGTGCCGCAGGTAGGCCAGCGAGCTGTACCCGGTGCCGTAGTCGTCGATCGAGGTCCGGATGCCCAGCCGGCGCAGCTCGCCCAGCACCGTGCGGCCCCGGTCGGGATCGGCCATGAGGGTGTCCTCGACGAGCTCGAGGGTGAGCGCCCGGGCCGGCAGGCCGTGCGCCCGGAGCAGGCCGGACACGGTGGCCGGCAGGTCCGGATCGGTCACGTTGGCCGCCGACAGGTTCACCGACACGGGCACCGCCCGCTCCGGCCACCAGCGGGTCGCGGCAGCCAGCGCGAGGCCGAGGACCGTGTCGGTCAGCGGCCGCATCAGGCCGGCCTGCTCGGCGGCGGGCAGCACCACGGCCGGGGGAAGCAGACCGCGCACCGGGTGCTCCCACCGCACCAGCGCCTCGACGCCGACGACGTCCCCGCTGGCCAGGGAGACCTGGGGCTGCAGGTGGACCACGAGCTGCCCCTCGTCCAGGGCGGTGCGGAGGTCCTCCATGGTCCGGAGCCGGTCGCCGGAGCCGCTCGCCGGGTCCGGGACGTAGGAGCGCACCCCCTCGCGGGCGTTCTTGGCCGCGTACATCGCCACGTCGGCGCAGCGCAGCAGCTCGGTCACCGTGGCGGCCGGCACCGGGCCGGTGGCGATGCCGATGCTGACCCCGACGTGCAACCGGACCCCGTCGACGACGAACGGCTCGAGCACCCGGGCGCGCAGCCGGTCGGCGCGGGCGACGGCGTCGTCCAGACCGCAGCCCGGCAGCAGGACGGCGAACTCGTCCCCGCCCAGCCGCGCCAGCAGCTCGCCCGGCCCCAGCTCCGGGCAGAGGCGGGGGCCGACCATGCGGAGCAGGTCGTCGCCCGCGGCGTGCCCCAGGCTGTCGTTGACCTCCTTGAACCCGTCCAGGTCGAGCAGCAGCAGGGCCACCGGCCGGCCGGTGCCCGACCGGAGGGCGGTCCGCGCCCGCTCGAGCAGCTCACGCCGGTTGGGCAGGCCGGTGAGTTCGTCGGTGCGCGCCTGCTCGCGGATCTCGTGCAGCCCGCGCAGCTCCTGGACCGACATGGCCGTGCGCGCGAGGATCGCCAGCAGGCAGGTGACGGCGGCCCAGCCGGCGACACCGAGGGCGCCCGATCCCCAGGTGGAGACGAGCACCACCACGCTCATCACGCTCGAACCGAGGGGGACGAAGGCCACCCGCCAGCTCAGGCGTGCGATCGGATCGGCGTCCGCGGGCTCGATCCGGTCGGTGCGTCCCGCGACGTGCGCGGCCGCGGCGGCGAAGGCCGCACCGGACAGCCAGATCAGGGTCAGGGTGCTGTGCGGGGCGATCTCCCCGCGCACCGCCTGCTTCAGGTAGAGGGCGTCCGCGGTGAGGGTGCACAGCAGGCCGGCGACGAGCAGCACCAACGGCCAGTCGCGCCGGAACCCCATCACCGCGCAGACGGCCGACACGGCGGCCAGCAGCAGGGTGTCGGTGACCGGGTACAGCTGCACGACGGCGAACGGGCCGTCGGCCGGGTCGGCCGCGATCGACGGCAGCAGGGTGACGGCGAAGATGACCGCACCGCAGGCCCCGGTCAGCGCGTCGAACCACATGCTCGGGTGCGTCGCGGTAACCCGGGACCGGACCACTCCCACCAGGGCCACGCCCATCGCCGGGTAGGCCGGTGCCCAGAGGGTCAGCAGCAACCACGTCGGCACGTCACCGAGCAGGGGGACGAACACGAGCGAGTAGAGGAGCGTGCTCGTCGCGGTGGCGGCGAACGCCACGGTGAGGGCGTTCCAGATCAGCCGGTCCGGCCCGCCACCTCGCGCGGTCCGCCGGCAGACCGCCGCCCCGAGCAGGTACACGGCGGTGTAGAGGACGAGGTCGTAGACGACGGTGACCGCGGTGCCGGGCGGGCGCCCGAACGCCCCGGTGGCGTAGGCCGCCACCACCCCGGCGCAGGCGAGCAGCAGCCCGCCGGTCGCGGGTGCGCGCCCACCACGGAGCTGCGTGTCTGGTCCGGCCACGGGGACCTCATCGGTACCGCACCGCCCGCGCCGCAGCCGGATCGCGCGCTTCCCCTCCAAGGGGGGAGGCCGCCGCGTGGCTCGCGGAGGCGTCCGGGCCGCGGCCCCGGCGCGCCGCGATAGCATCGGGCGCGTGACCGGGCGGCTCCTGCTTCGCCGGCCGTGCTGACCGCAGACCCCTCGGACAGCACGGCGACCCCTCCTGCGTGAGGGGTTTTTTGTTGCCCACCACCGGTACCGCACCGCCCGCACCACGATCCGGGAGCACGAGACGATGAGCCAGACCGACAGCCACAGCACCGAGGCCACGGGCGGCGGGGACATACCTCGGCACCGGTACACCCCGGCGCTGGCCCAGCGGATCGAGCTGGCCTGGCAGGACCGCTGGGAGGCCGAGGGCACCTTCCACACGCCCAACCCGGTCGGCCGGCTGAGCGGTGGCTTCGAGCGCGTCGCCGACCGGCCCAAGTTCTTCGCGATGGACATGTTCCCGTACCCCTCGGGCGCGGGCCTGCACGTCGGTCACCCGCTGGGCTACCTGGGCACCGACGTCACCAGCCGGTTCCGCCGCATGGACGGCGACAACGTGCTGCACCCGATGGGCTACGACGCCTTCGGGCTGCCCGCCGAGCAGTACGCCGTGCAGACCGGGCAGCACCCACGCATCACCACCGAGGCGAACATCGCCGCGATCAAGGCGCAGCTGCGCCGGCTGGGGGTCGACCACGACCAGCGGCGCACCTTCGCCACGATCGACCCGGGCTACTACAAGTGGACCCAGTGGATCTTCCTGCAGATCTTCGGTTCCTGGTTCGACGAGACCGCCGGGAAGGCACGGCGGATCGAGGAGCTGGTGGCCGAGCTGGACGCCGGCACCCGTGAGCCGGCCGAGGGGACGAATCCGTACGGCCGCCCCTGGGCCGAGCTGGACGAGGTGGAGAAGGGCGCCGTCGTCGACGCGCACCGGCTCGCCTACCTGCACGAGGCGCCGGTCAACTGGTGCCCGGGCCTGGGCACCGTGCTGTCGAACGAGGAGGTCACGCCCGACGGGCGTTCCGAGCGCGGCAACTTCCCGGTCTTCCGGCGGCCGCTGAAGCAGTGGATGATGCGGATCACCGCCTACGCCGACCGGTTGCTGGCCGACCTGGACCGGCTGGACTGGTCGGACTCGCTGAAGCTGATGCAGCGCAACTGGATCGGACGCTCCACCGGCGCCCGGATCCGGTTCGCCGCCGGGTCGCAGACCATCGACGTCTTCACCACCCGGCCGGACACCCTGTTCGGCGCCACCTACATGGTGCTGGCGCCCGAGCACCCGCTGGTCGAGCAGCTGACCGCGGACGCCTGGCCCGCGGGCACCGACCCGCGGTGGACCGGCGGTGCGGCCACCCCGGCCGAGGCGGTGCGCGACTACCAGCGGCAGGCCTCGCGGCGCTCGGAGCTGGACCGTCAGGACGCCGGCCGGGAGAAGACCGGCGTCTGGCTGGGCGTCACCGCGGTCAACCCGGTGAACGGCCGCGAGCTGCCGGTGTTCATCGCCGACTACGTGCTGACCGGCTACGGCACCGGCGCGATCATGGCGGTCCCCGGCGAGGACCAGCGCGACTGGGAGTTCGCGAGGAAGTTCGGCCTGGAGATCGTGCCCACGGTCGAGCGGCCCGAGGGCTTCGACGACGACAGCGGCGCGTACACGGGCCCGGGCCGCATGATCAACTCCGCCAACGACGAGATCTCGCTGGACGGCCTGGACAAGGCCGAGGCCATCGAGCGCATCACCGCGTGGCTGGTCGAGCGCGGTGCCGGCGAGGCCACCACCACCTACAAGCTGCGGGACTGGCTGTTCAGCCGGCAGCGGTACTGGGGCGAGCCGTTCCCGATCGTCTACGACGAGGACGACCGCCCCGTCGCCGTCCCCACCTCGATGCTGCCGGTGCTGCTGCCCGAGGTCGACGACTACTCGCCCAAGACCTTCGCCGACGACGACGCCGACTCGGCTCCCGAGCCGCCGCTGTCGCGCGCCACGGAGTGGACGACGGTCGAGCTGGACCTGGGCGACGGTCTGAAGAAGTACCGCCGCGAGACCAACACGATGCCCAACTGGGCGGGCTCCTGCTGGTACTACCTGCGCTACCTGGACCCGGGCGACGACGAGCGCATGGTCGACCCGGAGCTGGAGCGGTACTGGATGGGTCCGCGCGGCGAGGGCGACACCGGCGGCGTGGACCTCTACGTCGGCGGGGTCGAGCACGCCGTGCTGCACCTGCTGTACGCCCGCTTCTGGCACAAGGTGCTGCACGACCTGGGCCACGTCTCCAGCGAGGAGCCGTTCCGCCGGCTGGTCAACCAGGGCTACATCTCCGCCTACGCCTACACCGACGAGCGCGGCTTCTACGTGCCCGCCGCCGACGTCGTGGAGCGCGACGGCCAGTTCCTGTACGAGGGCAAGCCGGTCAACCGCGAGTACGGGAAGATCGGCAAGAGCCTCAAGAACATGGTCACGCCGGACGAGATGATCGGCGCCTACGGGGCCGACACCTTCCGCGTGTACGAGATGTCCACCGGCCCGCTGGAGCAGTCGCGGCCCTGGGAGACCAAGGCCGTCGTCGGTTCGCAGCGCCTGCTGCAGCGCATCTGGCGGGTCGTGGTGGACGAGGAGACCGGCCGGGTGCGGGCCGACGACGTCGAGCCGGCCGAGGAGACGCTGCGCGCGCTGCACAAGGCGATCGACGGCGTCCGGGACGGCTACGCGACCCTGCGGTTCAACATCGCGATCGCCCGGATTACCGAGCTGACCAACCACCTGACCCAGACCTACGGCGCGGACACGCCGGTACCGCGCTCGGTGGCCGAGCCGCTGGTGCTGATGGTCGCCCCGCTGGCGCCGCACCTGGCCGAGGAGCTGTGGTCGCGGCTCGGCCACGAGGGCTCGTCGGCGTGGGCGCCGTTCCCGGTGGCCGACGAGCGCTGGCTGGTCGAGGACACCGTGCAGGTCGCCGTCCAGGTGAACGGCAAGGTGCGGTCGCAGGTGACGGTGCCGGCCGATGCCGACGCCGCGGCCCTGGAAGCGGCGGCACGGGCCGACGAGAAGATCGCCGGCTACCTGGACGGCGCGACGATCCGCCGCGTCGTCGCCGTCCCCGGCCGGTTGGTCAACTTCGTCCTGGGCTGAGGTCCCAGCCCGTCACCGCGGGGAAGAGTGCGCCGGCTCCTCAGGAGCCGGCGTGCTTGCCCGCTTCCCAGCCCGCGCCCCGCAGGTGGTCGGCGGCCCAGGCCAGCGGCGATCGCTCCAGCTCGGTGGCCATGGTGTCGTTCCACCGGTTGAGGAAGCCGAAGTTCGCGATGACGGCGACGATCTCGACGACCTGGTCGTCGTCGAAGTGCCGGCGCAGGTCGGCCACTTCCTCGTCGGTCACGGCGTTCGGCGTCACTCCGGCGCCCCGGGCCACACGCAGGGCGGCCCGCTCGCCGTCGGTGAAGAGGGGGCTGGACTCGAACTCCCAGACGGCGGCGAGCTTGGCGGCGTCGGCGCCCCGCTTCTCGGCCACGTGGGCGGTGTGGGCCTGGCAGTACGCGCAGCCGGCGGCGCCGGAGACGACGGTCGCGACCAGCTGCTTGAGCACGCCGCCGACCGTGCCCTCGGCCATGACCACCGCGTTGAGGCGGGCGAAGGCCTCCATGATCTCGGGCCGGCGGGCCATGGTCAGCGTGCTGTTGGGGAGGACGCCCAGCGCGGCCTCCACGGCGCGGAAGGTCTCCTCGTACTGCGGCAGCGACTCGCGCGGCAGCGGCTCGATCCTGGGCATGGCGGCTCCTCCTCGGGACGGAGACTTACCTTAGCGCTGAGATACCGCTGGGCGCCAACCGTGCCGAAGTGGCTAGCGCGCCGCCGCAGTCCCGGCGGTGGAGAGGGCGGCGCGCATCGCGCTCTCGACCGGCGGCAGCGCGTCGGCCACCGTCACGTCACGGCCCAGCTCGGCCGACAGCGACGTGACGCCGGCGTCGGGGATGCCGCACGGGATCATGTTGGCGAAGAACGACAGGTCGGGGTCGCAGTTGAGCGCGAAGCCGTGCATCGTCACGCCGCGGGCGACCCGGATGCCGATCGCCGCGACCTTGCGCTCGGGCCGGTGGGTCGCGGGGTCGGCGGGCAGCCACACCCCGCTGCGCCCCTCGACCCGCCCGGCGTCCACCCCGAACCCGGCGCACACGTCGATGAGCGCGCCCTCCAGCCGCCGTACGTAGGCGACGACGTCGACGGGATCGGGCAGCGCGACGATCGGGTAGCCGACCAGTTGGCCCGGTCCGTGCCAGGTGATCTTGCCGCCGCGGTCCACGTCGACGACGGGGGTCCCGTCGAACGGTCGTTCGTGCGCCTCCGTGCGCCGGCCGGCCGTGTAGACGGACGGGTGCTCCAGCAGCAGCATCGTGTCCGGGATGTCGCCGGCGACCCGCCGGGCGTGCAGTTCGCGCTGCGTCTCCCAGGCCTCCTCGTAGGGCACGGTCCCGGCGCGCACCACCCGCAGTTCGGTCACGCCACCAGCCTATGCCCGGGCTACGCCAGGCGGCGCGGCTCGAGCCGGGTCTCCACCGCCGTGCCGTCCGGGCCGCGTTCCACCCGGTAGGCGGCGGCGCCGGGGCGGTCGCTCACGACCTCGACGAGCTCGGTCCCGCGGTACACCAGCCCCGCGCCGTCGTCGGTGGCATGGCCCGCTGGCAGCGTGCCGTCGGCGACCAGGCGGTGGTAGAGCGGGCGGCGCTGTTCCTCGGAGTCGTAGTGGACGCCGTTGCTGGTGGGTATCAGGCCGAGCCCGTTCGTGACCGGCCGGAGGTCGGGACCGTAGGAGTCGGTGGTCCCGCCCACGTGCCAGCACAGCGACCCGGCCGACACCCCGGCCAGCACGACGCCGGCCCGCCACGCCTCGCGGAACACCTCGTCCAGCCCGTGCACCCGCCACACGGCGAGGAGGTTCGCCACGCTCCCGCCACCCACCCACACCACGTCCTGCGCGAGCAGGTGCGCGCGCAGGTCGGCGACCGTGGGCATCGGGAACAGGCTCAGGTGGCTGACCCGCACGGAGCTGCCGGCGAACGCGCCGTAGACGCCGGCAACCCGTGCCGGGTCGTCGCCGGTGGCGGTGCCGAGGTAGCACAGGCGCGGTCGCTCGGGGCCCCCGGCGAGCTCCGCGGCGAGGTCGAAGACCGGCCCGGGCCGCCAGTCGGTGGGGCCGCGGCCGCGCGGGGCGAAGCCCATGCTGGTGGCCACGATCGTCGGTGCCGACGCGGGCATCAGGGAGCTCCTCCGGTCGGGTCCGGGCGCAGGCGGCGCAGCACGGCGCGGGCGGCGCGGGCACCGCTGGCCATCGCGCCCTGGATGGACGGGGTGTCCCGGTGGTCACCGCAGACGTACAGGCCCTCGCCGAGGTCGACCGGCCGGCGCAGCCGCAGCGGCGGGAGCGCCGCCGGTTGCGCCCCCGGCACCGTGACCGACGTCAGGTGCTCCAGGTCCGACGGCGCGACCCCGTGCGCCGCCGCGATCTCGCCGCGCACCTCGTCCTCCCGGCTCCGCGCGAGGGTGGAGCTGGCGACGAGTGCCCGGTCGTCGGGGCTGTAGCGCGGCTGGGCGTCGGAGAGCACGGCCCTGTTCACCAGCCGGCCCCGGGGCTGCCCGAGCACGATCAGCGGGGCGGGCCAGGGGGAGGCGGACAGCACGTGCAGGTGGGTGGTGACCTCCCGGGGCGCGTCGGCCTCGACGGTGGGGAGCAGCCGCGACGCCGTGGCCGGATCGGTCGCGACGACGACGGCGCCGGCCGCCCAGCTGCCCGCGTCGGTGGACGCGGAGCCTGGCGACACCGAGCGCACCGGCGTGTGCCGGTGCAGCCGCCCGGCACCAAGGCGCGCCGCCAGCTGCTCGCCGACCGCCTGCATCCCGGTCGCCGGCAGCCCGATCGAGCCCCGGACGAAGCTGCGCCACAGCAGGTGCAGGTACCGGCTGGAGGTGACGAGCTCGTCCTCCAGGAGCACCCCGGCCAGGAAGGGGCGCAGGAACCGCTCCAGGGCGGCGTCCCCGACGCCGGCCGCGCGGAGCGCCTGCTCCGCCGAGTCCTCCGGCGCCCGCAGCAGGCGGCCGACGGGGGAGTACCCGGCGCGGAGCGAGTAGGCCACCAGCGCCGCCTTCTCCCGCGGGGAGCCCAGCGGCGCCGCTGCGGTGCCGACGACCGAGGCCGGCCGGCGGCGCGGGTCGACCACCTGGTGCGCCCGTCCGGCCACGCGGATCACCGCGCCCCGCTCGAACCAGCCGAGGTCCAGCGCATCGAGGTCGAGGTCGGCCGCCCTCGGGTAGCCGGTGTTGAGCACCTGGAAGCCACGGTCGACGACGAAGCCGTCGATGCGCTCGGTCGCCAGCCGCCCGCCGGCGTGCCCCCCGGACTCCAGCACGTGCACGTCCAGGCCGGCGGCGGCCAGCCGGGTGGCGGCGGACAACCCGGCCAGGCCGGCCCCGACGACGAGGACCTCCGCCCGCAGCGACGTGGACACCGCCCGACGGTATCCGTCGCCGGGGAGCCGTGCGGGCGCGCCCGTGGGGCTGTGGACGACCGCGGCGCCGGCGACCCGTCTGCGCCTACGGTCCTCCCTCGTGACCACCGCCGTTCCGCCCGCGGCACCGGGGGCTGCGCAGCCACCCGCGGTGCCTGGCTACGTGCTGCAGACCCTGCTCGGCCGCGGTGCGTCGGGGGAGGTGTGGCAGGCGGCGCCCCGGGAGGGCGGGGAGCCGGTGGCGGTGAAGGTCCTGGTGGCCGGGGACCCGGCGCGCCAGGCGCGCGAGGCCGTGCTGCTGGGCCGGCTGGACCACCCCCACCTGGTCCGGTTGATCGAAGTGGTGCACCAGCCCCGGCGCGGCGGCGGGTCGCGGGTCGCGCTGGTGCTCGAGCTGCTCGGTGGGGGCAGCCTCGCCGCGCTGCTCGCCCGGCGCGGCCGGCTCCGGCCCGGTGAGGTGGTGACGGCGATCGCGCCGGTGGCCGCGGCTCTGGCGCACGCCCACGACCACGGAGTGGTGCACGGCGACCTGGCGCCGGGGAACATCGTCTTCACCGGTGACGGGCGGCCGGTGCTCACCGACCTCGGGGTGGCCCGGGTGCTGGGGGAGACGGCGGCGGCCGAGGTCACCCCGGCCTACGTCGACCCGGCGGTGGCCCGTGGCGGTGCGCCGGGTCCCGCCTCCGACGTCTTCGGCGTCGCGGCGGCGGCGTTCCACGCGCTCACCGGCATCGCCCCGTGGAACGCCGCGAGCCCCGCCGGAACCCTCGTGGTGGCCGCGACCGGGCAGCTGCCCGACCTGACCGAGCTGGCTCCGGAGGCGCCGCCCCGACTCGTCGAGGTCATCGCCCGGGGTCTCGCCGCCGATCCGCACGACCGCGGCACCGCCGCGGAGTTCGCGCGCGACCTGCGGCACGCCTGCCGGGCGGAGCCCGTGGCGCTGGGCGCCGTGGCGGGGGGCGGCCACGGCCGCCCCGACGTGCGCTCCGCGGTCACCCACGTGGTGCCGGGGCGCCGTCCCCGTCCCGGGCCGGTCGCCGTCGAGCCGTCGACGCGGCGACGGCGGTTGCGGCCTCCCGGCGTCGGCGTGGCCGCGGTGACCCGTGGGCTGCTCGCCACGGCGCTCGTGCTGGCGGCGCTCGCCGTCACCGCCTGGCTCGGTACGCGCTGGGGGAGTGACGCCGACCTGCCGCGCGCGGCCGCCGCCGGGTCGTCGGCCCCGGGCACCCGTGCGGCAGCCCCGCCGTCTCCCGCCGTGGAGGAGCGACCGCTGCCCGGGCCCGTGGTCCCCGAGACCGCCGGCGACTGGACGGCGCTGGTCAGCGAGCTCTACGCCCGGCGCGCCGAGGGGCTCAGCGGCAGCCCGGCCCTGCTGCGGGCCGTGCACGTGATCGGCAGCCCGCTGCTGGCCGCGGACGAGGAGCACGCGCGCGCGCTGGCCGCGGCCGGTGAGGCGCTGAGCAGTTTCGCGCCGGTGGTCGACGACGTCACCGTCGTCGAGTCCTCGGACTCCCGGGCGGAACTGCTGCTGACCGACAGCTGGCCCGGCTACCGCGTGGTGCCCGCCGACCGAGTCGACGGCCCGGCGCTGCGCACGGTTCCCGGCCGACCCGAGGCCCAGGTGCGGATGGTCCTCGTCCGCACCCCGGAGGGCTGGCGGATCGAGAGCGCCGAACGCCTGGCCTGATCCGCCGGCCGGGTCAGTCCCGGGCCACCGCGGCGCGCAGCGCGGCGTCGACGTCCCCGTGGGCGAACCGGAAACCGGCCTCGGTCAGCCGGCCGGGGACTGCGCGCTGACCGGCCAGCACGCCCACCCGGGCGAACTCCCCGAGCACCACCCACAGCGCCGGGCCGGGCACCGGCAGCACGGTCGGCCGGTGCAGGACCCGGCCCAGCGCGGCGGTGAACTCGGCGTTCGTGACCGGCTCGGGGCCGCACAGGTTGACCGGCCCCGGCACGGCGTGGGTGAGCAGGTACAGGATCGCGCCGACCTCGTCCTCCTGGCTGATCCAGGGCACGTACTGCCGGCCCGAGCCCAGCCGCCCACCGAGCCCGGCGCGGAACAGCGGCAGCATCCGCGCGAGCAGGCCGCCGTGCCCGAGCACCAGGCCCGTCCGCAGCGTGGTCACGCGCACCCCGGCGTCGGCGGCCGGCGCGGTCGCGCCCTCCCACGCCACGCAGACGCGGGCGAGGAAGTCGTCGCCGGCCGGGTCGGACTCGTCGACGACGCGGTCACCGGTGTCGCCGTACCAGCCGACGCCGGAGGCGTTCAGCAGCACCCGGGGGCGGTCGGGGTCGGCGGCGACGGCGTCCCGCAGGGCCTCGCTCAGCGTGGCGGTGCTGTCGACCCGGCTGCCGAGGACCGCCTGCTTGTGCCGTTCGTTCCAGCGCCGGTCGCCCACTCCTACGCCGGCGAGGTTGACGACGGCGTCGACGTCCCGCAGCACTGCCGGGTCGATCCGCCGGTGCTGCGGGTCCCAGCGGTGTTCCTCAGCGGTCCGCGGGGTGCGGCGGACCAGCTGGATCACCTCGTGGCCGTCGGCGCGCAGCGCGGGCAGCAGCGCGCTGCCGATCATCCCGGAGGCACCGGCCACGGCGATCTTCACGGACGCTCCTGGGGAGGCAGGCCGCGGCGGACCCCGTGCCGGGGGTCCGCCGCGGGCTCGCGGGTGCTGCGGGTGGGGTGCCCTGGCTCAGCCGAGGCCGAGCTCGCCGTGGAACTGACCGGCCTCCAGCCGCTCCTTCACCGTGGTGAGGAAACGGGCGGCGTCCGCCCCGTCGACGATCCGGTGGTCGTAGGTGAGCGCCAGGTAGACCATCGACCGGACGGCGATGACCTCGCCCAGCTCGGCGTCCTGCACCACGACCGGCCGCTTCACGACCGAGCCGGTGCCGAGGATGGCGACCTGCGGCTGGTTGATGATCGGCGTGTCGAACAGGGCGCCGCGGCTGCCGGTGTTGGTCAGCGTGAACGTCCCACCACCGAGCTCGTCCGGCGTCACCTTGTTGGTGCGGGTGCGCTCTGCGAGGTCGGCGATCTTGCGGGCCAGGCCACCCAGGCTCAGGTCCCCCGCACCGTGGATCACCGGGACGAGCAGCCCCCGCTCGGTGTCGACGGCGACCCCGAGGTTCTCGGCGTCGTGGTAGGTGACCGTGCCCGCTTCGAGGTCGATCGATGAGTTCACCGACGGGTGCTGCTTGAGCGCCTCGACCGCCGCCTTGGCGAAGAACGGCAGGAACGAGAGCTTGACGCCCTCGCGGGCCTCGAAGGTGCCCTTCGCCTGCTGCCGCAGCTGCGCGATGCGCGTGACGTCGGCCTCGACGACCGTCGTCAGCTGGGCGCTCACCTGCAGCGACTCCACCATTCGGCGGGCGATGACCCCGCGCAGGCGGGACAGCTTCTCGGTGCGGCCACGCACCGAGGTGTCCGGCATGGCGGCCGGCGACGGCGTGCGGGTGCCGCCGGAGGCGGCCGGGGCCGACGCCGCGGGAGCGGACGCCGCGGGCGCCGGCGCGGCGGACTTCTCCGCGGCGGCCAGCACGTCCTGCTTCCGGATGCGCCCGCCGACGCCGGTCCCCGAGACGGTGTTCAGGTCGACCCCGTGCTCGGCGGCCAGGCGGCGCACCAGCGGCGTGACGTACTGCCCACCGCCGTCACCCGAGGGGGCCGGGGCGGACGGCGCCTGCGGAGCCACCTGGGGCGCGGGCGCCGAGGTCGGCGACTCCGACGGCTGGGCGCCGCTGGCACCGTAGTCGCCACCGGGCTGCTCGCTGGCCGCGTCGGCCTCCTTGGCCTGCGGGGCCGCCTGCGGCTCCGGCTCGGCCGGCACCTGCTGCTTCGGGGCCTCCTGCTGCGGTGCGGGAGCCGCGGGGGCGGAGCCGCCGCCGGAGGCGCCCGTGCCGATCACGGCGAGCTGGGCGCCGACGTCGACGGTCTCGTCCTCGTTGACCGTGATCTCCAGCAGCGTGCCGCTGACCGGCGCCGGGATCTCGGTGTCGACCTTGTCGGTGGAGACCTCGAGGAGCGGCTCGTCGGCGGTGATCTCGTCGCCGACGGCCTTCAGCCACCGGGTCACGGTGCCCTCGGTGACGCTCTCGCCGAGCGCCGGCATCGTGACGGGGGTCCCCTCGCCGCCGCCGCCACCGGACCCGCCGGCCGGGGCCGGCTCGGGCTCGGCGGCGGGCTGCTCCTGCGCTCCGCCGGAGCCCGCGTCCTCGACCTGCTGGTCGGGGGTCTGCGGCGCGGTGTCGGCGTCCTCGGCCGAGGCCGGCGGGCTGGCGGCGCCCTCGTCGCCGTCCCCGCCACCGATCACGGCGAGCTCGGCGCCGACGTCGACGGTCTCGTCCTCGGCCACGAGGATCTTGGTGAGGACCCCGGCGGCCGGGGAGGGGATCTCGGTGTCGACCTTGTCGGTCGACACCTCGAGGAGGGGCTCGTCGGCCTCGACCTGGTCACCCTCCTGCTTGAGCCATCGGGTGACCGTGCCCTCGGTGACGCTCTCGCCCAGGGCGGGCATGGTGACGGAGGTCGGCATCGGGGCAGTGCTCCTTCTGGCGCTGGGTGGGTGGGGGTGGAGCGAGATCAGCCGTGCACGTGCAGGGGCTTGCCGGCGAGCGCGAGGTGAGCCTCGCCGAGCGCCTCGCTCTGCGTCGGGTGCGGGTGGATGAGGCTGGCGACGTCGTCGGCCTCGGCCTCCCAGTTGTAGATCAGCTGGGCCTCGGCGATGAGCTCGCCGACGCGGCTGCCGACCATGTGGATGCCGACGACCGGGCCGTCGGGGGCCTGGACCAGCTTGACCGCGCCCGTCGTCTTCAGGATCTGGCTGCGGCCGTTGCCGGCGAGGTCGTAGGTGAGGGTCTTCACCTCGCCGTAGCGCTCCTTGGCCTGCGCCTCGGTGAGGCCGACCGAGGCGACCTCGGGGTCGGAGTAGGTGATCCGCGGGACGCCGGCGTAGTCGATCGGGGCGGGCTCGAGGCCGGCGACCCGCTCGGCGACGAGGATGCCCTCGCCGAAGCCGACGTGGGCCAGCTGCAGGGTGGGGACCAGGTCGCCCACGGCGGAGATCGTCGGGATGTTGGTGCGCATGTACTCGTCGACGAGGACGTAGCCGCGCTCCATCGCGACGCCCACCTCCTCGTAGCCGATGCCGGAGCTGACCGGGCCGCGACCGACCGCGACGAGCAGCAGCTCGGCCTCGATCTCCTTGCCGTTCTCCAGCGACACCTTGACGCCGTTCTCGGTGGTCTGCACGCCGGAGAAGCGGTTCCCGAGCTCGAACGCGATCTTGCGCCGGCGGAAGGCGCGCTCCAGCAGCTTCGAGGACGACTCGTCCTCCAGCGGCACGAGGTGGGGCAGGCCCTCGACGATGGTGACGTCCACGCCGAAGGACTTCCAGGCGCTGGCGAACTCGCAGCCGATGACGCCACCGCCGAGGATGATCGCCGAGCTCGGCACCCGGTCCAGGTTCAGCGCGTGGTCGCTTGTGATGACCTTCGTGCCGTCGATCTCCAGGCCCGGCAGCGAGCGGGGGTAGGAGCCGGTGGCCAGCAGGACGTGCTTGCCCTCGTAGGTCTGGCCGTTCACCTCGACCGCCGTGGGGGAGACCAGCCGGCCCTCGCCCTCCACGTAGGTGATCTTGCGCGCCTTCACCAGGCCCTGCAGCCCCTTGTAGAGCTTGGTGATGACGCCGTCCTTGTAGCTGTTGACGCCATCCATGTCGATGCCGGCCAGCGACGTCTTCACGCCGAACTGCTCGCCCTCGCGGGCCAGGTCGGCCACCTCGCCGGCGTGCAGCAGGGCCTTGGTCGGGATGCAGCCCCGGTGCAGGCAGGTGCCACCGACCTTGTCCTTCTCGATCAGCACGACGTTCAGGCCGAGCTCGGAGGCGCGGAACGCGGCGGCGTAGCCGCCGGAGCCACCCCCGAGGATGACCAGGTCGGCGGGGGAAGCGGGTGCGCTCACGGGTGCTCCTCGGGTCGTCGGACGGCAACCCCGCTCGAGCGGGCGGGGGCTGGGCCCCATCCTGCCACCCCGGGAACGAGCTGGCCCGGAGCACCGTTGCTCTCGCGAGCGTCGCAGTGATCACGCGACCCCGGCAGGACGGAGACGGCGATGGGCCTGTTCGAGCGGTGGCGGAGGCGGCGGCCCGGGGATGGCGCCCGCGCCACCCTCGACCGGGCGTCCCACCGGGACGACCTGGCGCACCTGGAGCAGTTCGTGGCGAGCCGCCGGGGCGTCGAGGGGTACGTGGAGCCCAGGACGGCGGTGACCGAGGCCACCATCGTCCTGGTCGCGGCCGACGGCGAGTGGACCCGGAGGCGCATCGACGGTCCCGATGTCGCCCGCCGGCTGTCCAAGGAGCTGGCGATCCCGGTGTACGACGCCCAGGTGACCGGCTACCCGCAGCGCATGCGTGACTGGTCGAAGGGCCACCGTCCCCCCACCGCTCGCTAGCTCGCGGCGGGCCCCTGACGGTGGCCGCTCCAGCACGTCACCAGGCGTCCTGGCTCACCGTGGGGGGGGGGGGGGGGGGGGGGGGGGGGGGGGGGGGGGGGGGGGGGGGGGGGGGGGGGGGGGGGGCGGCGTGGGGGGGTGGGGTGGGG